>JBDNHE010000094.1:0-1728 GCA_041688945.1 Gemmatimonadota bacterium
ACCGGAGACCTGACTCTCCGAGCACCGGGCACGCTCCCCGCAGACCAGATGCACGGTCCCGACGAACACGGTACCGGAAACGCCGGTGTGGCCATGACCGCCACCAGCCGTCTTTCTGAACCCGGCCTCGGTCTGGGGAACGATGGCTGGCGGGTGCTGACCTACGCCGATCTTCGAGCCCGTGGGCCTCGGTCCAACTTCCGGGCGGCCGATCGGGAGATCGAGATCCATCTGACCGGAAACATGGAGCGCTACATGTGGTCGATCGACGGGGTCCACTTGAGGGATGCCGATCCCATTGCAGTGACACTGGGCGAGCGGATCCGGCTGACCATGATCAACGACACGATGATGAATCATCCCATGCACCTTCATGGAATGTGGATGGAGCTGGAGAACGGACATGGAGAGCTGATTCCGCGAGTCCATACGATCAACGTGAAGCCGGCCGAGAAGGTGTCGCTCCTGTTTGATGCCGACGCTCCGGGGCCCTGGGCTTTCCACTGTCATGTTCTGTATCACATGGACGCAGGAATGTTCAGGATCGTGAATGTGGTTGAGCCGGGGATGGCGGAGATGGGCCACGTTCATGACGGGTCCGAGGCGTCCGCTGCGCTCGAGGCATCACGATGATCGCGGCGCGCAGCAGGGTCCGCCGCCCATTGGGTCGCAGCCTTGCACGCTGTCTCGGATCCTTGATCGGTGGTTTGGCGCTCACCATGGGACTGGGGACGCAGGGCCTGGCAGCACAACAGGTGGGCGCCGGCATGGAAATGATGAAGCCCCAGGTTCTGACCTACATCAGTTTTGACGAGATGGAGTACGTCGCCACCGGTGCCGAGAACGTGATGGAATACGACGGCGAGATGTGGATCGGAGGTGACTTCAACCGCCTCTGGTTCAAGGCCGCGGGGGATTTCGCGACGACGGAGTCTGCCGGCGGCCTCGAACTTCAGGCACTCTACTCTCGTGCGACTTCGGCATTCTGGAATACTCAGGTCGGCCTCCGGCTTGATCGCCTGTGGGGTATCCCCGGCACCCCGACCCGAGGGCTGCTCGCACTCGGTCTGGAGGGCTTGGCGCCCTACTGGTTTGAGGTCGAGAGCTTTGTGTTCGTGAGCCACGAGGGCGATGTCTCCGCGCGGTTGGAGGCCAGCTACGATCTGCTTCTGTCGCAACGCCTGATCCTTGAGTCGAAGATCGAGACCAACGCAGCGCTGCAGGAGGTCACCCGCTTCGGGATTGGCTCAGGGCTGAACGACGTCGAACTGGGCGCTCGCCTGCGCTACGAGATCAAGCGGGAATTCGCGCCGTACGTGGGCTACTCGTGGACCCGTCGTCTGGGGGATACCGCCGACCTGGCGCGTGGCTCCGGCGGCGAGGTTTCGCACGGGGCTATGGTTTTGGGTCTGCACTGGTGGTACTGACGCCGACCCCGGTATCCACCGGCCCCTTCAATTGTGTTCTTTCTTCAAGGGAGTAGTCGCATGAATTTCTCGACTCGAAAATCCGTCCGATCCACAGTCGTGGGCGTGGGACTGCTGCTCGTCACCTCCGCCGGCCTCAATGGCCAGGATCACTCCGAGCACATGATGGGTGGCGAGGACCAGGAGGCCGTCGCTGCCGTAGTGAACGCATTCCACGCGGCGCTCTCCAGTGGGAACGGCGAGGCAGCCGTGGCCCTTCTGGCGGATGACGTCCGGATCATGGAAGGCGGCGGGATGGAGA
>JBDNHE010000095.1:0-3166 GCA_041688945.1 Gemmatimonadota bacterium
AACGAACCCAGTCCAAATAATCCAGACAAGCCTCATCGTTAGGGAACCAGGAGCGCATCGTCGCTACAGTTCCCGGGTAATGAACACCCGAAGTAGGCACTAAAACACTATACGCCCGGGGCACTCAAATGGATAGCCCTTTAACTATAACTAATGAAAGCCACGACTCCTAATTGGTAATTAGGATTTTCCGAGCATTTTTCTAATTGTCATGCGGGGAATGCCGGTAATTGTGGAGATTTTGTTCTCTGAAAGCGTTTCTGAATCAACGTGAATCCGAACGGCACCAGCCAAAGTTTCCCGTGCAGCCCGCTCGCACTTCTTGGCCGCGCGCCACTCGGCGGCTGCTGCTTCAACCTCAATAATTGCAGCGGTTTTTTCTGGGCTGATCTTTTTAGTCACAAATCACTCGGGGAGTTGGTCAATTAGCTCGGCGAGTTCCTTGTGCATTTCAACCCACTCGAGAGCCTCGTCGATATACCGGGTCTCGTGAGTCGCTCCACAGCGGCATTCAAGAACAAATCGGCACTTGCTGGTACAAAAATCAGTCTCAATTTGATGTGTTTTGGGAGCCGGACGCTCCAAAAGGGATGCGTCCCCTCGATGTGCTTTACGTGTGAACGGATTCGCCATGTGAACCCCACCTTCTTCCAGTCCCGCTAGACCCACACGTCACCTCGAAATGTAGTTGTCTAGACACTACTGTCTTAGTATATACATATACATACACACATTCGCGTCACGGTGGTGCATTCGGTGAGCCCGATTAGCGAACTGCCTTCCACTCCCTGGCGGCGAAGGCGCTGTCGACAGGGGTGTGGAAAAGGTGGTTGGTGTAGTTGGACATTGTCTTCACGGCAAGAGCCAGAACGATGTAGAGGATTTGCTGCTCGGTGTAGCCCGCCGCAAGGAACGTCTCGGCCGCACCGAGGGAGGGCCGTCCGCGTTCGAGGAGCAGGTGCTGGGTGAACGAACTCAGTTCGTTCAGCCGTGCGTCGCCAAGGGACTCTCCGGCGCGGATCGCATCCGTGACCTCGGTAGGGACGTGGCTGACCGTGTCGGCAATGAAGCTGTGGGCGGCCACGCAGTACTCGCAGCCGTTCTCGACGCTGATGGTCAGGAACACGACCTCCTGCTCCGCCGGGGTGAAGCCAGATTCACTGCGGAACCGCTCGGAGCCGCTGAGGTAGGTGTCCAGCAGCCCCGGCGCCTGCGCCATGGCGCGGTACACATTCGACAGCTTGCGCCCGGCCTTGCGGCCCCGTTCCATGGCGTCACGGGCGGTCTGGTCTGCGTCAGCGGGGTCCAAGAGCGGCAGGGTCACGACGTAGTGGTCGGTCATATGAGGGGAACCCGGGTGACACGGCTCGCTATTCCCCGGGGAGATCAAGCGCGTCCTCATCCCTACTAACCATCACGCGTCCGCCACCCTTCGAGGATCGTGACCAAGTCCTGGGGATCGGGGTTGCCCAGTGACACGATTCTGTCCTCGATCAGGTACGTCGGTGTCCCCACGAACGGTACGCCCTCTGGGAGGTACGCGGCGGCAATGTCCACGACCGTCACCTCAACCCCGGGACTCAGGCGCCTGACCTCTGCGACGACCTCGGGCACCCGCGCGCAGCCTGGACAGTCCGACGTAACGAGGACCACGACCGCTGGAACCCCCGTGGGGGTCCCAGCGACGGGAGAGGAAGAAAGGAGCGGGAGGGTCACGATGTAGTGGTCGATCATGTGAGGGGAACCCCGGTGACACGGCTCGCCATTCCCCGTGACCCCTCCGATTGCCAGGCCGTGCAGGATGAGCGCTTCAGACCGGACCGCGACGTCGGCAACTTTGAAAAGGGCCGGGTAGAACGGCACCCGAATCCACTCGATGACCCCGGGGAGATCAGGAGCGTGCCCATCGCGCCCACGTTGAGCGGGTGGGTGCAGAGGTTCACCACAGTGTGCTCATCGACGCTGCCCGGCTGCGGCGCACGGCTCCTTCACCACGGCTCTGTCTGCTCACCACAAGTCGGTCGAGGTGATCACCGAACTGCTCGACATCACCCCACCAAGACGGAACGGGTCATGATCGACAATGTGGCCTCCCAGGACAACGACCCAAGCGCAGGGCCGATTAGAACTCTACGACGCGGCGCGGGCGAAAGGATGTTCGAGTTACGGCAACCCGGGCGATCCTGTCCAATCGGTATGACCTCAACTGCCCATGGTCGTTGATTACTAAGAGCACGAGTTGACCTTCTCGGGTGCGCCTGAACGAATACGGCTCGACAATTCTGACTCCGTGCCGACCTTGCTCAGGGCGGTAGTCGATCTCGACTTTGAGTCTGTTTACTCCCGCGAAGCGGATCAACTCCAAAGGAACACCCGTTCCCCACGACACCATGGATCGGGGGGCTGACCATTGATCCTCGAGACCTCCTTGGACAGCTCGACGCAGAGTCGGCACGGCAATCATGCCGTCGAGCCAGCCGAAGATTTGGTCGAGTTCGTTCCAAAACTGATCGAATGGCGGCAGGGCGGGTAACTGGTGATCGAGCATGTGCGCCCATTCAGACTCGATCTCCGCCCGAAACGGAGTGGCGCGCATGGCATCCAGGGTGGGGTAGTCGATGCCGACGAACTCGCTCTTTCGCGCCAGCGACGACCGAACCTCACCTGCTCGTCCCAGCAAATCGGGATGGCGAAACAGGAAGACCACGTCGTAGAGGTCGCGCGGCCGGCACCGCTGGGCGAGGGCGCGGATCTTCTCCGCCATGAGGTCGACGATCGAGTAGCACAAGACGTCAGCGGTCCACGTCGAGGAGTCCGTGTAGGGGTGCATTACTCGACGCCGTACGGCTCGATTCGCGAGGACCTCGTCGGAGGTGGCGTCGATCTTCAGCTTGGGCAACGTCGGTGGATTGGTCGGTCCTCGATAAGCGACCCTGCCGAGCAGCGTCGGATTCCCCCGACTGTTGCGTGCTACCCTGAAGGATGAGGTGTCCACGACGAGCTGCAAACCAGAGTTCTCCGCCACCCAAGTCGCAACGTTTGCGAATGCGACTGCGACGTCACCTGGCTCGTACGGACCATCCCCGACGACGGTGAAATCTAGGTCTTCGACAAAACCGATACGTCTCGTAGTAGCACTTGCGCAGCGACGTTCCTCCCTTGAAGA
>JBDNHE010000096.1:0-2056 GCA_041688945.1 Gemmatimonadota bacterium
CCGCCACCCACCATGGGCCGCCAACAAGTGGGGGCCACGCGTCGGCTTCGATGCCGAGCAGCCGAGGGAGAACCCCTGAGTCGGCGAGGAGCAAGCCTACGGTGGTGGCTCCGATGAGGTGGGGAATGCTGATCGTGATCGTGATCGCAACGCCGACGGCTCGTCCCAGCCATCCTCCCGATACGACAACCAGCGCCGCCACCGCACCAACCAACGCAGCGATTGTGGTAGACACCACGGCAATGGCTATGGAAATTCCGATCGCCAAGGGCAGACCTTGCGCCGTCACCGCGTAGGCATCGAAGGTGAGACGTACAGGACCCACCAGGGGCAAGAGGCCGAAACTTTGGATGATTGCCGACCCGAGCCCGCCGACAACTACTACCACTACGGGCAGGAGAGCGATGATGAGCACAGCGCGTGCACCGCGTGCGGTGCTCACCGAGTGGGAACTTTGGTTCGCCATCCTTCATCCAAAACGGGAACCCACGCTGCGGAAAGTTCTGGGTTGGCATTTCGAGACAGGACGTCGAACGAGGGAACGACCGCTGACTGAGGGAGATCGGCGAACCGTTGCCGCTCAGTGGAGGTGAGCTTGGTCATGTCGAGCGCGGTGAACTGACCCCATGTGTCGGGGTGTGCCTTGGCGAGTTGCTGTTCGACCGATAGCGCGAGGTTAGCCACCACCATGGCCCCTGCCTGGTGGGCTGCGTTTGACGGGATGGCGAGGAAGCTGGCATTGCCAAGGGTGCAGTCAGAAAACTCCAGGACTCGGGTTTGAGCCGGGTATGTTGCGTCTTCGACCAGTTTGGTGAGAGTTGCTGGGCCGTACGTCATGGTCATGTCGATCTGAGCGTTCGCGTAAAGCTTGTTGAGCTGTTCGGAATCGGCCGGGTAAGTGTCACCGCCTCGCCATAAGGACGGTGCAAGATCGGCGAGGGCTCGGTAGAGGGCGGGGCTGAGTGTGTCGAAAGCGTCCGCCGAGTACTCTGCGGGGACGTTGTGGTGTCCGCCGGAGACGCTATAGAGAACCTGCCGAATGAATGCGGAGCCCGTGAAGTCCGGCGGCGCCGGGTAGGTGAATCGTCCTGGGTGCGCCTTCGTCCACTCGAGGAGGCCGTCGATTGTAGTCGGCGGGTTGGTCACGGCGTCGGCGTTGTACGCGATGCTGAACTGCGCCTTGCTCCAGGGCGCCTCACATCCGTTGACGGGCGTCCCAAAGTCGCTAGTGAGAAGAGGGTCGGCAGCTGAGACGTTGGCCATGTTGGGCAGCGTAGCGGTCCAGTTGCACAGCCACGCGCCGGCTACTTGGCCTGTGCGGAAGTTGTCGCCGTTAACCCAAACGAGGTCCACAGCTCCGTCGTCAGTTGTCCCCGCCTGCAGTTCGGTGAGAACGCGGTTGAGGGCGTCTTTGGTGTCGGTCACGGGGATCCTGTTGAGGGTGACCCCTTCTCGTGCTGCGGCTGGCGCGAGGACGTCGTCGATGTAGGCGTTGCCTTGCTGGTCCCCGCCGTACATCCACAGGTTAACTGTTTGGCCCTTGGCCGTCGCCAGGACATTATTCCAATCGGAGAATGTGACGGAGGTTCCCGCCGACGGGGCGGCGCATCCGAGGAGTCCGATTAACCCTCCTAAAGCGAAGGCGGCCGTGAGGAGGTTTCGCGCAGGCCGGCGGTGTGCACGAGTGGTGCGCATGGGTACCATTTCTGTCGAAGGCGGGAAGGTAGACGACCCCACGCTAATGTTCGGACTGCTGGTCGGTCAGTACGCCAGGTCACATAAGCCTTGCCGGCGCATCCGTACTATTAGGCACATGCAGTCATCCAATTTCGTCGTAATCTGGAGGGCTGCGATATTTGTGGCATTTGTTGTGGCGGCCGTCATAGTGGGAGTCACGGTGCCAGTGCCCAGCGTTGAGGGCATTCGGGTGGCGGCCGCAGATGCTGGCTGGTGGGGGATAGCGGTTTTTGTCCTTGGGTATGGTCTGGTCACGCTGACTCCGATCCCGAAGAACGTAGTCAGCATTGCCGCCGGACTCACGTGGGGGTTGGGCGTC
>JBDNHE010000097.1:0-5346 GCA_041688945.1 Gemmatimonadota bacterium
ATGAGATCGAGCGCTTGTTCCGGCGGCTCAAGAGCTTCCGCCGGGTCTTCTCCCGCTTCGACAAGCTCGATGTCATGTTCACGGCCTTCATCCACTTCGCGCTCATCGTCGAAGCGCTTCGAATAGTGTGAACAGGCCCTAGAACAGATACGGTGGAATGAGATAGTTGTGTCGACGATCTATATAAAGACGGTCAGCATATCACGCAAGGATTGAATAGCCGAGGACAGGTTCCAACTGATTCGTTGACGGGCTTCCTCATGGGGATGCAGGATATGAGGGTCCGGGACACACAATCCCGACATCTCCCAAACCGCATCGGCCGAATGATCACTGCCCTCTCGCTCTCGTCGCTCCTTCTGCTTGCGCCGCTTCCGGAACTGCCCTTCGTCTGCGCTCCGGATCCCGAAGGCATTTCTGATACCGAGATGCGGGAGCTCTATCAGTCCGGGAACAGCTTCTCGGATTTTCTTGGTGCGGCCACTCGGCGTCGGGCACTCTGGGATGCGAACTGGGCCCGGAGCGAGTCGATCGACATGGAGCTGGTGCGGCGCGCACGGGCTGTCGGTGGCACCTGGCGGATTCTGACCGTCGCGGTCGATTCCTGCTCGGATTCGGTGAACACGGTCCCGTACCTGGCGCGCCTGGCCGCAATGGTCGACGGACTGGATCTACGCGTCGTGTTGCCGGAGCCCGGAGCGGACCTCATGGCCGCCTACCAGACCCCGGACGGCCGGGGTGCGACGCCCACCTTCGTTCTCCTGAACGACGATTGGGACGAGGTTGGCTGTTTCATTGAGCGCCCCAACTTCCTGCGCGACCACACGCTGGAGAACCCGGACGAGATGGAGCGCATGGACCTCTACAACTGGAAGATGGGCTGGTATATCGGGAACGCCGGGCAGGACACCGTCGAGCAGATGGTGGAGATGCTGGAAGCGGCGGCCGCGGGCGGTCGAGTTTGCGCCGCCAACTGACGATGCCGATGAAGGCGGCGTAGTCGGTGGAACCCGTTGATGACGTCGATCTGAGGACGGCCCTTCGGATGGAGGCCGGGGAGTCAGGGTCCGTCGGGGATTTCAGCGGAGCGAGCCTGCTGAAGAAGCTCAGGCGGGCGTTCACGGAACCGATTCCGATGACTCCCCCGTCTCCCAAGGTGATCGACAAGCTGGAGAAGATCGGCTGGGCCAACTTCTCTGTTCTGATCCTTGTGATGTTCTGGCTGTTCCCCGCGGCTCCGCTCTATCTGGAGGCGGGGTACGTCTGGTACGCCCTGGCTCTGGTGCTCGGCATGGGAGTCGCCGGCGTTTCAGCGGTCGCTGGCCTCCACGAGGGGATGCGGCGGCTGCTGACCTGCATCCGAGCGAAGGATGAGTTGGAGAGGTGGGATCCTGCGGAGTTGCTGGAGGAAGGCGCGACCGAACTCGGGCAACTCGGCGCCGCTGAGTCAGCGGGCCAGTAGGCGAGGCCGACAGGCGGAAACCCTTCTCTGAGGGTTGGCCGATTCGGCCATTCCATCGCCCCGGAAAAATCGCTGAATTGAGGTCCCCTGAGGTGGGTGGGGGTTTGCGGGACGGTGGCAGGTCTCAGAAGCACCGATCGACCTTCCGACACGCCGCCCCCATCACCCGTCCACCCGTCCCGCCACAACTCCCCAACCGCGTCACGCCATAATCTTCAGCGCGATCCAGGGCACGACGTTGAAGACGATCACCATGACCTTGAAGACGCCCATGAACCCGTACATCACCAGGTCCCACTCCTTCCGTTCCATGTTCGCAGCAAACCGCACCTGGAGCCGATAGGTCAGGTCGGGCATTACGAGGAGCACCAGGGCCAAGAACGCCAGGAACCCCATGTTGATGACGGTGCACCAGCCGAGAAAGGTGGTCAGTGTTGCAACGGTCATGCTTGCCTCCAAATCAGAGTTCAACCCGTCATTTCAATCCGTCGGGTGACTACTTCCTGCCGCGCGACGCATCGCGAGCGGCCCGGAACTCGGCGCTCGGCAGCCAGTTCGGCCACGTGTCCGAGGTGACCACGGACAGACCGAGTGCGTAGTAGAGCTGGATGTCGGATACCGCACCCGACAGGTCCCAGCTCTCGTCGTACTCGTCCGACGGCTGGTGGTAGCGCTCCACCGTGTACTCATCCTTCTGAGCACGACCGAACTCCACGCCACCCTCTACGTGATCAATCCCGCCCTCCGGGTAGATCATCGGCACGCCCTTCTTGGCCAGCTCGAAGTGATCGGAGCGGTAGTAGTAGCCCTTCTCGGCTTCCGGATCGGGCATGATGGTGCGGCCCTGTGAGGCGGCAGCGGATTCCATCAGGCCATCAAGTTCGGAGAGCCCGTAACCGACAACGATCAGCTCGCGCGTGGCACCAAACGTCCCCAAGCCGTCCATGTTCAATCCAGCCACGGTCCGGGCCAGCGGAAAGACCGGGTTTGCGGCGTAATGCTTCGAGCCAAGGAGGCCCTGCTCCTCTGCCGTCACCGCCAGAAAGATGATCGAGCGACGGGGTGCTTTGGGCAGTGCGGCAAACGCCTGCGCGAGTTCGAGCAGGGCGGCCGTTCCGGAAGCGTTGTCGAGGGCGCCGTTGTAGATGCCATCCTCACCCGCAGCCTCAAGTGCGGCATCGGTACCCAGGTGGTCCCAGTGCGCCATGTACAGGAAGTACTCGTCAGGCGCTTCGGATCCGGGGAGGACGGCGATCACGTTCTTCGAGTCCGAGGAACGCAGCGTGTTCTGGACCGACGCATCAAGAGTCATTCCCAGGTCCACCGCACGGAACTCGGGGGTGAGCGCGGCCGCCATCAGCGCATCCAGATCCTGTCCGGCCCGACCGAGCACCGCCAGCGTGGTCTCTTCGGACATCCAGCCCTCGATGGCCACGCGTCCCATGTTTCCATCTTCGGGCTGCAGGTTGAACTGCGGGCCCGTCCACGAGTTGCGCACAGTCTCCCAGCCATAGGCCGCCGGAGCGGTCTGGTGGATGATCACCGCAGCCGCAGCGCCCTGCCGCGCGGCTTCTTCGAACTTGTAGGTCCAGCGCCCGTAGTAGGTCATCGAGTTGCCGTTGAACAGGTCGGGATCCTGGGTCGCAAAACCGGGGTCGTTGACCAGAATGACCACCGTCTTTCCACGGACGTCCACGCCCTCGTAGTCATCCCAGCCGTACTCGGGAGCGACGATGCCGTAGCCCACAAAGACCATCTCGGAATTTTCGACGCTCGCGTCTTCGACCACGCGAGTCGTCCAGGTGACGACCTCGGTCGCATAGTCAAAGTCCATCGGGGCGCCCGTGCCGCCGTTCACCGTGAACGTCGCCGTGGCTGGGTTGGCGGTGATGTCGACCAGCGGCACGTCCTGGGTGTAGCTGCCATGGTTGCCGGGCTGAAGCCCCATCGCCTGAAACTGTTGCGTGAGATAGGCGACGGTCAGCTCTTCACCGGGGGACGAAGGACCGCGACCGCCAAACTCGTCGGATGCCAGCGTTACGATGTGGGCCCGAAGATCGGCCTCAGAGATGGCGGCTGTCCCAACTACTCCTGTCACGCTTCCGTCGGCCATGGCGCCAGCGTCGTCGCCAAGGCAGGCGGCGAGTGAGGACAGGGTGACGAGTCCCGTAAGGACACCGAGCTGTCGAATCATCGATCTGTTCATGGTCGTTCCGCTGTTTGTTGAACTTGCCAGGGTCGCGAGTCACAGCATGTGCCCGCCTCCCAGCCGTTAAGAATACGTCACTACATCCCGCCGGCCATCAGGGCTTCGATCTCCGCCACGCTTCGGGGCGCTCCGGCAGACAGCAGTTCGGCGCCATTCGCGGTCACCAGAATGTCATCCTCAATGCGAACCCCGAGCTCCTCGGCCGCGATGTAGATGCCGGGCTCAATCGTGAACACCATTCCGGCTGCGAGCGGCGTGTTATAGTCGCCCACGTCGTGCACACGCATGCCCAGCCAATGGGAGAGCCCGTGCAGGAAGTAGCGATTGCACGATGAGCCGTCGCACAGACCGCCGCTGTTCTGATCGATGTAGCTCCGCGCGATCTGCGTGAGCTGACCGAGGGTCACACCGGGGCGAGTAGCGTCGATGGCCGCCTGTTGGGCGCCGAGAACCAGCTCATAGATGGCGCGCTGCCGCTCGGTGAACTTTCCATTGATCGGGATGGTGCGGGTGACATCCGCGCTGTACTGGCCGAACTCGGCCCCGATATCCATCACCACCAGATCGCCGTCGCGGGTCTGCCGACGGTTCACATCATAGTGAAGGGTGGTCGAATTGGGCCCACTGCCGATGATCGACGGGAAGCCGACCCGGTCTGCGCCCTGTCGCCGGAAGGTGTACTCGATGATCGCCTCGAGCTCGTACTCGAACATTCCCGGCTCGGCCTGAGCCATGGCGGCCCGTTGAGCATCGGTTGTGATCGTTATGGCCCGGCGCAGGCGTGCCATCTCGGCGGCGTCCTTTACAAGCCGGAGCGCGTTCATTCGGGGCGTGAGGTTTTTCGGCTGCGCTCCGGCCCAGATCTGCAGTTGCAAATGTGCCTCGGGGGAGGGCGCAGACGCGTATACCCGCGAGGCTCCGCCGACGGCCGAGACCCAACGCGTCACTGCGGCATCGAGGTCGTCCGTCGACCGGACTTGGGAGATCCCTGAAAGACGTTCGGCGTCAGCGCCCGGCCCGAGCTTAAGGCCGGTCCAGATCTCCTGCGACGGATCACGGTTCGGCAGAAAGAGCACCGTTTCGGCGACTCGGCCACCGTCTACCCGCATGGCGAGCCATCCGTCGGGAGTCTCAAGACCGGTCAGATAGAAGAAGTAGTCGTCCTGTCGAAAGTCGTTGTCTTGCAGGACGTCGCGCTCCAGATCACGGGAGGCCTCGGCCCCGATCAGGATCAGCCCGTTCTCAACTCCGGCGGCAAGAGCTGCCCGGCGGCTCCGGGTCGCGTCGATATCGACGGGGCGCCCAGCACCTGGCAGCTGAGGCACAAACGCGGGGGCCTGCTGGCTCCGCATCTGCGCCGCGATCGGGGTAGCCGAGAGCACCAGCGCACCCAGCGCGATCAGTCCTGACAAACGAGTCCACTTCCTCACACATCCTCCTAGTGTGGTGTATCAAAAGTTCGCGAGTCACCAAGTGTGGTGTGGCACAAGTCCCGTTGTATTCGTGCGTCGCTGCATCAGCTCCAGCTTCGTTGCTCCTTCTCGCCATAGCGCTGCTATGACTCGGCGTCGCGCCTCCCTGGAGCCGCCCAGCGACACCCTCGGTACGGACACGGGACTTGTGCCACACCACACAGAGGGTCGAGGCGCCGGATCCTGCGAGGCGCCACGACGAG
>JBDNHE010000098.1:0-3578 GCA_041688945.1 Gemmatimonadota bacterium
CAACACCGGTACCCGAAACCGCGTCCCGCCGCTGGAAGGGCTCAATTCGGTCGACTGGCTCGACAACGCATCTGTGATGGAGTTGGGAGACGTCCCCGAACATCTCGTGATCATGGGGGGCGGCTTCATCGGTGTGGAGTTTGGGCAGCTTTTTCGGCGGCTGGGGGCCCGTGTCACGATCGTCGAAGGGGGGGAGAAGATCCTGGGTAGAGAGGACGCCGATGTGATCGAGGGCGTCCACCAGGTTCTCACGGAGGATGGGATCGACGTCAGGACAGGCGCCTTCGCCAAGCGCGTTGCGCCTGACGCCAAGGGCGTTTGCCTGACGGTCGAGTTGCAAGGAACAGATGGCCAGACGGCCGAGATCCGGGGAAGCCATCTGATGGTCGCGATCGGCCGCCGCCCCAACTCCGATGACCTCGGACTTGAGGCGGCCGGAATCGGGACTGACGATCACGGGTTCATCCGAGTGGACGACGAGTTGAGAACTAACGTCGAGGGTGTTTGGGGGTTGGGCGACGTAAATGGTGGCCCTCCATTCACGCACGTTGCGTACGACGATTTCCGAATCGTCCGGAACAACATCTTAGGAGCGGGTGGGGCCAGCCGTGCAGGACGTCCGGCTCCCTACACCCTGTTCACCGATCCACAACTGGGCCGCATCGGAATGACCGAGTCGCAGGCACGAGAGGCCGGTCACGAGATCCGCGTCGCGAAGCTCCCGATGGGCCGGGTCGCGCGTGCGATCGAGATGGATGAGACACGTGGATTCATGAAGGCGGTGGTGGACGCGGACACCGATCAGATTCTCGGTGCCGCCGTCCTGGGGGTGGAGGGTGGCGAAGTGGCTTCGGTCATCCAGGTCGCGATGATGGGGAAGCTGCCGTGGACTGCACTCAGAGACGGCGTGTTCTCTCATCCGACCCTGAGTGAATCACTCAACAATCTCTTCATGACTCTGGACTGATGTCGGGGTCCTGAAGGCAGGCATCTCGGGCGCTTCGGCCGCACCGCTCCTGATGAAGTGTCCGGGGGCGTCCGGGTCCGCGTTGATTCGGTAGCGCATCGAACACTGATTGCTCGGAACGCCCGCCCCCCGCTGTCTGTCGGGGGCGGATGTTCTGGCTTCTGCCGGCCTTCTCTGACTGAACCCCCGGCGACGATTCTCCTCCCCTGCTCGGAGTGCGTTTCCACCGGGAAGAAGCTCGCTCATTTCGGCCGATCTTTTTTTACCCGTGGCAATCTCCCGCATCTGCGATAGGTTGAATGTATGAGGTTGTGCTGCGCGGACTTCCGGGTTTCGGAGGGGGGCGCTGAGGTTCAGAATTCTTAAGGGGCGGAAGTGGTCTCAGACTGGACAGCCACGATTCGAGCTTTGTCGCGGGGCTTCGGTTTTGCCGAGGAAAAGATCCGTGACCTTCTGGAGGATTTCGATGGGGACCTGGATCGTGTCAGGACCCTGGTCGAGTGGGCTTCAGAACGTGGAGTCAGCCTGGAAGAGGCCTGCGGGGAAGCTCGCGACCAAGTCCGGCGGGCACCCGAGCGCGCTCCCGCTGACGGCGCGCCTCGGGCCTTTACCGGATCCCGCACGCGAGGACGCAACTACACCTGGCGCGACACGCGCACGTCGATCGAATGGGAGGTCGTCGTCTTTCCTCCCGGTGCTCCAGTCGAAGTGGACGGCGAGCCTCCCCCTGAGGAGAAGCTGTGGGTCTCCTTCAGATCAGCGGTCTGGCAGTTCCACGTCGCCTCGGGTGTTGTGCCCGACGCGGCGGATCAAGCTGTTCTGGAGGTGCTGGTCGACTGGGGGACTCTGTTCGAAGGAGGCTGACCGCTAGTGGCCCGCTGGCGCTCCGCCACGAGCGGCCGCCGGCGCCGGTGATTCAGGGGCCATCCCACTGGGACGACGGATCGTCGGATACGTAATCCCCAGCTGCTCCAGGTAGGTGTCGAACCGGGTTTCGTCGTAGTAGAACGGCTCAAGCATCGGCTTGAACGTCCGCATGATCTCGCGATTCAGATGGATCGGGGCCGGGTCATCTGCGCTGATGAACGGCGTGTAGGTGTGCTCCGAACCCTGCTCTTCATTGAAGTAGGTCCAGGCGTCGTCAATCAGCTCGGGCTTCATGAACAGTTCCATGGCCGTCCGAGCCATCACGCGCGCCCCGTAATGCGATCCCTTGTGGGCGATCGGGGTGGCCATGGCGATGGCGCTCGACCAATGGTGGCCCGGCAATCCGGGAATGTTGGCCGGAAACCGAAGGGTGATCGTCGGGACCGTCCAGGAGATGTCGCCGATGTCGTCGGAACCACCACTGCGCCAGTTCTCCGGTGGACCACTCACACCGGACACTTCGGTCGGCAGCCCGTTTGGATTGCTCCCCATCTCCTCCTGAACCGCACGGGCCAGTGTCTGGTCGTTTTCGTCCCACGTGGGCAGCCCGACCGCCTCGATGTGTGCGCCCATGGTTTCGGCGAGGACGCGATTGAAGTGCCTGGGGTAGGCCGTGCCCAGGATCTGGTAGGACATCTCGGTGTCCGTCATGAGTGCGGCACCCTCGGCCATGCGAATGGCAATTTCCATGTTGCGCTGGATGTTCTCCTGCGTCTCCTCACGGATGTAGTACCAGACGGACGCCTCCGACGGCACCACGTTTGGCTGGTCTCCCCCGTCGTTGATCACGTAGTGGGAGCGCTGGTCGGGTCGCAGGTGCTCGCGTCGGAAGTTCCAGCCTACGTTCATGAGTTCGACGGCGTCCAGGGCGCTTCGGCCGCGCCACGGCGAGCCGGCAGCATGCGCGGCCTGTCCCGTAAAGTCGAACTGCATGGAGACCAGCCCGGTCCCGTTCGCCGCTCCCCAGGTCACGCTCATGTTGCTGGAGACGTGGGTAAACAGCGTGGCGTCGATGTCTTCGAACATTCCGTCGCGAACGAACCAGGCCTTGGAGGCGACCAACTCTTCGGCCACCCCTGGCCAGAGCACCAGTGTGCCCTGGATTCCTTCGCGCTCCATCACACGCTTGAGCGCGATCGCCGCCACGATGTTCACCGCATTGCCCGAGTTGTGTCCCTCACCATGACCGGGGGCGCCCTCGACGATGGGGGAGTGATACGACACGCCTGGCTGCTGGCTGGCCTTCGGGATGCCATCCACATCACTCCCGAACGAGATGACCGGTCGTCCTGTTCCCCAACGAGCGAACCACGCCGTCGGGATGCCTGAAACTCCATCCACCACCTCAAAGCCTTCGTCCCGCAACATCGCACCCAGATAGGCGGCGGTCTCGAATTCCTGGAAGCCCAGTTCGCCAAACGAGAAGAGCTTGTCGACCATCACCTGGGTCTGTTTCTCCATAGCCATGACTTCAGCATCGACATCGTCGATGAGGTCGCGGAGGCGAGCCTGAGACTCCGCAGGCCCGTCGATCGAGATCCCCGCGCGGCCAATCGGCACGTAGGAATCAGCGCCCGAGGGGGACTGCTGGGCGGCGACGGGTGCGGCCAGCAGAAGAGCGGCCGGTAGGGCGAACTGACGGAGCGATCTGAACATTGCTCAACTCGTGACGGAGGAAACGTCC
>JBDNHE010000099.1:0-50442 GCA_041688945.1 Gemmatimonadota bacterium
CCACCACCTCTCGGGGGCTCTTGCCCTCCAGAAGCCGATCAAGAAGCTCGTCCACATCCTTCTTCTGCTCTGCCATCTCAATACCCTCCGTTCTTTGGAGTTTACGTTATGGCCAGTTACACAGAAACCAGGACACTCCCCGTGGGCACCGCCGTGTGAGCGGTGGTCCATAGGGCGAAGGGGGGTTCGGTGGTCCAGGCTGCGTCTCTCCTCCTCAACGTAGCTTTCACTCGTCGTCGTTCCTGCCCTGAACACACCGAAGACCCCTTCGCGCGGCCGCACCCCACTTCTTCAACAGGCGTCCAGAAGCCGCCGGCTCGCAGCAGGCCTTCGTCCAATATATCTTTCCCGCCATTCCCCCTTTCCTTCAACAGGCTTCTCGGTCCCGGAGACTTCTCAGCCCCTTGATACGTTTTGACTAGCTCTGCGTCTCCGGCTCAGGCCGGTGCCGGCCTCCGTCGTGCGGCACTGTCGCGCGATTTGGGTGAATTCCTGATCGAACTGTCGATCGGAGTGCACCGGTTTTCGATGTATCCACCCAACCACCCGTCGCTCGGGCCGGTTGTGGAAAACGTCGTCGTGCACCTCGCGAGTCTGTTCGAGGGCCGCGAGAAACTGAGTATCGGCGTCGCCAACCGGCAGCTGGTCATCGAGGGAGTCTCAACCGACAAGAAGCACCCCGTCCTCAGCGATCTGGCCCGGCGCCTTCACGACCAGCAACTGGGCGCGGTGAGCTTCAAGTTCGGGGTGCGGGCACAGGACGTCGAAGGCCTGCTCCGCACGTTGGCCGCATCCGCCGACGAGGACGGGATTCCGCTCGGAATGCTGGGCGAGGCGATGCCGACCTGGGCTCACATCCAGCTCCACGCG
This sequence comes from Gemmatimonadota bacterium, assembly GCA_041688945.1. Lineage (GTDB taxonomy): Bacteria > Gemmatimonadota > Gemmatimonadetes > Longimicrobiales > Gaopeijiaceae > Gaopeijia. The sequence continues at coordinate 871 of JBDNHE010000099.1, forward strand.
CTCGGTTACGAAGGCCTGGAGCTGCGGGAGTCGACCACTGCCGAGACGGGAGTGGGAGAGGTCGGTCAACTCTGGATCGGTCTGGCCCAGGCGGCGTTGTCGGGCCGAGGCGGCAGTGAGGTCGATGCCGAGGGCCGGCTCACCAACCCCGAAGCGTACAACCCCCGGGTGCTGGCGGCCGAGATCGGTGCGGAAGGGAAGGATGAGGCGTACGACCAGGTCATCACCGGATACCTGCGTCAGCTGACCGGGCAGCTGAAGGGCGCGAAAGGTGGAGAGGCCGAGCGGGTTCGTGGCCAGGTCGGCGAACTGATCGAGGAGATGGACGAGGCGACGCTCCAGCGACTGGTCAAGATGGGCGGAGACATGAACGCCCGGCAGGAGTTCGTTCTCGAGACCAATCAGAGTCTGGCGGTCGACGCGGTCGTCAAAGTGGTCAAGGCAGCCGCGAACGCATCGGGACAGAACATCTCGACCTCGATGACGCGACTTCTCTCGAAGCTCAGTGCACACTCCGAATCCGGTCCTCATCGGGTGCGTTCTCAGGCCAACTCGGCTCTCCGCGAGAACGTCGAAGAGCTGATGGAGGACTGGAAGCTCAAGGATCCGAACCCGGAGCACTACACCCGCGTTCTCGACACCATGGCGCACGCGGCGCCGGTGTTCGAGATGCGAAACCTGGGCGGTGCCAATCCGGGAGCCGCGCTTGGGGACGGCCCGATTGAGCGGGAAGAAGAGCTGCCCGGACCGCTGCGCGTCGTCTACATGGCGCTGGAGGTCGATGCCTGGGGCGAGACAGTCAAGACGGCGGTCTACGATCTGGTGCAGCTGGGCCTGACCGGAAAGATGCTGGTCGCCATCGAGGAGGCCCCCCCCGGTAACGCTCTGGCGACCCGCATCCGCGATTATCTGACGGAGCCCGAACAGATCGTTCGCTTCCTGTCGGGGGACGTTGTCGATGCCTTCGCCCTCTCCCGTCTGGTCCGCGAAATGGGTGAGACGGCCATCGATCCTCTCCTGGATGTGATGGCGGTGTCTGAATCCCGTGCGGTGCGCCGGGCGGTGTTCGACACTCTGGTGGAGTTGGGGTCGGCGGTTGGAGATGAAGCGGCCCGGCGCCTGGCCGAGGACGATCGCTGGTTCGTACAGCGAAACCTGATCGCCCTCCTGGCCCGACTCCCCGAGATCCCGGCCAACGTCAAGGTGATGAGCTTCCTCTCGAATCCAGAACCGCGGGTCCGTCGCGAGGCCCTGCCTCTGGCGTTTCGTGTCCCGGCTGCCCGGGACCGCGCTCTGGGGTTGGGGCTTGTGGACGAAGACGAGCGGGTGTGTCGCATGGCGCTCCATGAGGTCCGGGAGACCGTGCCCAAGGCCCTGCTTCCCACCCTGATCAACCGCGTGGTCAAGGCGGAGAAGCGCTCAGAAGACCTGCGCGTCATGGCGATTCGCTCGTTGGGCGGGGTAACGTCGAGCTTGGCCCGCGACGGCCTCCTTGAAATCACCACTGCAGGAAAATCGATGCTGGGCAAAGTGAAGTTGGCTGAGGCCTCACTGCTGGTCATCGCCGCTCTGAAGGTCCTGGCCAGCGACTGGGGATCCGACTCTGAGGCGCGGGGCGTAGTTGATGCCGCGCGGAAATCGAAGGACAAAGTGCTGCAACGAGCGGTGCTCACGGGGGGTTCATGAAGGAGGTCGTCGAGTTCCTGACGTCGCTGTCCAAGGCCGTCAGCACCATGGGTCTCTACAAAGAGGGCCATCCGGCGCGCGAACGTGTTGTGGACGACGTTTTCGAGGCGGTGCAACGACTGCAGGAGGTTTCCCCTCGGCCGGAGTTCACCTTCCTGGGCGAGGAGATCATCCTGGACCGCCGCCCCATTCGGGCCCTCAAGAACTGGGACTGGGCCGGGCGACTCGGCTCAATGGGGGTGCAGCGGCTGGAATTCACCGGGCCGGTCAGTCGCGACGACCTCGATGTTTTTCTTGAGGAAATTCACGGACGATACGCAGGTGGAGAGGTGGACACCGCCGAGGTGCGGCAGGGGAGACCGACCAACATCCGTTACGGGATGGTGGGGCTGGCCGGCGAGGGTGAAAAGGCCGCCGGCTCAGAGACTAAGCTGGTTCAGAGCAACCTCGCCTCCACCATGGGCTACACGCTTCAGGAGGAAATCGAGGCCGTCGACTGGATCCACAGCGAGCTCAAAGATGGCCGGCAACTGCACATGCTCGAGGCCGAGGCGCTCGTGCGGTCGCTTACCGTGGCAATGCATGGAGATCAGGACTTCCTGATTCCCCTCCTGCGGCTCAAGCAGTTCGATCAGTACACCACGACCCATGCCATGAACGTGTCCGTGCTGGCGATGGCGCTCGCGGAGTTCATCGGCCTGGGCCCCAAGGAGGTCCGGACGTTCGGGATCTCGGGGCTTCTGCACGACTTGGGCAAAGTCACGATCCCGGCCGAGATCCTGAACAAGCCCGGCAAGCTCGACGACGAAGAGCGGGCGATCATGAACCGCCACACCATCGAGGGCGCCCGGATCATCATCGAGACCGAGGACCACCTCGATCTGGCGGCGGTTGTGGCCTACGAGCATCACATCAAGATCAACGGCGCTGGCTACCCGGCCATGCGCTACGCCCGTCGCTGCCATCAGGCCTCGGATCTGGTGCACGTCTGCGACGTTTTCGACGCGCTTCGAACCCACCGACCGTATCGCGAGGCTTGGGAACAGGACCGTGTGATCGGCTACATGGAGGAGGGCGCCGGCACGGAGTTCGACGCAGATCTGGTCCACGCCTTCATCAAGATGATCAAGCAGTGGTCACACCGGATCGCCACCATTGAGGCGCCTGACACCGCCGTGGTCCCCGCCGACTCGACGGATGGGCTCCTCGACGGACTGGTCACTGCGGCTGACGAGCCGGCCCCTCCGAGCACCTCGGAAGGCTGATCGGGGCGCGCCACCCAGTCCCTTAGCTGCCTGCGTTCGCGTACTTCAGCAGTTTGTGTGAAGCCTCTTCCAGCGTCTCAATCCGCTTGCAGAAGGCGAACCGAAGCAGGGTAGACCCTCCGCCCGCCGAAAAGAAGCTGGATCCTGGAACCGACGCCACGCCCTCGTTGGCGGCCAGCTCTCTGGCGAAGGTGTCGTCGTCCGCGCTGCTGAGGGCCGAGAAATCGGCCAGCACGTAGTAGGCACCCTGCGGCGGCGAGCAGCTGAAACCGGCCGCCTGCAGTCCCGGGATAAGCGCATCTCGGCGCGCTCGATACCCTTCTGCCAGATCGGTGTAGTAGGGCGCTCCAAGCTCAGCCATCCCCACAGCAACGGCCTCCTGTAGCGGAGCAGGGGCCCCCACGGTCAAGAAGTCGTGCACTTTCCGAATCGCCGCAGTCAGCGCCTCCGGCGCGACGATCCAGCCAATCCGCCACCCTGTCACACTGAACGTCTTGGACGCTCCGCTTACCGTCACCGTCCGCTCCCGCATCCCCTCCAATGTCGCCAGGGGGACGTGCTCGCCCTCGTAGAGAATATGCTCGTAGATCTCATCGGTAATGGCGATCAGGTCATGCTCAAGGCAACAGTCGGCCACTGCCTGCAGTTCGTCGCGATCCAGCACCCGGCCCGTGGGGTTGTTGGGCGTGTTGAGGATGATGGCGCGAGTGCGCGGCGTGACGGCCGCCCGCAGGCGATCGGGGTCGAGGCGGAAGTCAGGCGCCTCAAGCGGAATGAAGACCGGGCTGGCCCCGGCCAGGATGGCGTCTGGCCCGTAGTTCTCATAGAAGGGTTCCAGGACCAGGACCTCGTCCCCGGGATCGATCAGGGCCAGAAAGATGGACGCCATCGCCTCGGTCGCGCCGCAGGTGACCGTGATCTCCCGCATGTCATCGATCTCCATCTGGTAGAGGGATCGATAGCTCTCGACCAGCGCCGTGCGCAGGGAAGGGGCACCCCATGTGATGCCGTATTGGTTGATGTCCGCATGGATCGCCTCGGCAGCGGCCTGCTTGATCCGCTCGGGAGCCGGGAAGTCGGGAAACCCCTGCGCCAGATTGGTTGAACCGTTCGCCCGGGCCACCCGGGTCATCTCGCGGATTACAGACTCGGTAAAACTGTGGGTGCGGGATGCAGTGCGCGATCGGTACATTCAGGCTCCATGTGAGGTGGCGGTCCAGCGTGGGGTATCGTAGTGTCGTGAGGTATGGGCGATGCGGCAAATCCCCTACCACCTGACGCCCGACCGACCGAATACGCCAACCGTGTCTACAGAAGTTGTTTGCAGGATTCTCCTCAGCTTGTTCAGGGGCTGGATATCGCGATGCGCAGACTCTCAGACAACATCTTGATCGGCCTCTCGGCCTCCGCTCTCGGGCTCCTCCTGGCTTTCGGTCTGCCGCGCGGCACGGTGGCCCAGACGCGAACTGGAGTGATCGGGGGGACGCCCGCGTCCCAGATTGCCGTGGGGGCCGGCCGCTACCTCCTGGCCGGAGTCGGTGTCGATGCCTACACCGCCGAGGCCGGCTGGCCCGTCCTCGGAAACGCCGTGGCGGATCTGGACTCGCTCAGCGTCCTGCTGACCAAGTCGTTCGCCTTCGAGGTCCCGGAGGGGGGCATCCTGAGGAACGAAGAGGCGTCTCTGGATAATATTGAGGCCCTCCTGGAGCGGCTCTCCGATCCCGGCGTCGTGGGGCCCGACGACAACCTGATCTTCTTCTTTGCCGGTCACGGCAAAACGGAGACCCACGCGGTGGGGGAACAGGTGCGGCAGACGGGATACATTATCCCGCACGACGGCGGCGACCGGCGGCGATCCTGGCTTGAGATCGAAGACCTGCTTGAGGCGCTGGCCATCATTCCGGCCCGTCACGTGTTGGTGATTCTGGACTCGTGCGAGAGCGGCATAGCGCTTGATGGTGGCGTCAAGTCGACCGTGGCGACCCGCGGGGGCGGCGATGGCACTTCGCGGGGGTCAGGGGCGGCCTATCACGCCCCGGGCAGCACCGCCTTTGAACGTGACCTGGCCGAAGGACCGTCGCGGTGGGTGCTGACCTCGGCCGGTCCCAGTGAGGCAGCGTCCGATGTAGGCCCGATCGAGGGCAACTCGCTCTTCACCGGCTGGCTGCTTCAGGGCCTGCGCCACGTCCTTGTGGATCCGCTCGGCGGCCCGAACGAGTTTGACGACCCCTACCTCACGGCGCAGGAACTCTACGGGTTCGTCCGTGACAGCGTAAAGCACACCGAATACTCCAACCAGATCCCGCAGTTCGGTGGCTTTGAGCTGCACGACCGTGGTGAACTGGCCCTGGTGCTCCAGGTGGCGCCCTTCGACGTGGCGTATCGCCGGGCTCTCGGGCTCTATGAAGCTGGCGGAGAAGACAAGGAAATCGTGGATGTCATCGAACGTGCACTCTCGACCGGTGAAGAGTCGGTCGAAGCCGCTTACCTCAAATACATACTGGGCGAACTGGAGTTGGACGACGCCATGGAGCTACAGGGTCTGACCGAGTTGGTGGCTTTTGTCGACCAGGGAGTTCTGCTGCCGGACGGGCTGCGCGAATTGACGCTGAGGCGACGATTTCAACGATTGACCGCTTTGCAGGAAAAGAAGGGAGGCGAATGATGAAGCGGACAGCGATCAAGACAGCAACGACAGGCTTCCTGGGCCTTGTGGCCCTCACGGCCCCCACCGGAACCGCCGCGCAGGAGCGTTCGGTCCTTGAGCTCCTCGACGTTCAGGGGCGGATGGTACGCCCGGGAACGGCGCTCGTAGGTGAACTCTCGGCCAACGACTACGTTTTCCAGAACGGGGAGCGGGTTCAGGCCTGGGGACTGGCGGTGACGGAGCCGAGCACCTGGCGGGTTGAGCTGAACTCCAGTGACTTCGACCCCTATTTGAGGGTTCTCGGACCCGGACTGGGCCTGGGTCGAATGGACGACGACGGCGGCGATGGATTGAACGCCAGCCTCTGTGTTCAGCTGGAGCCGGGTAACTACCGACTGGTGGCCTCCGGCCTGTACGGCAACACGGGGCGCTACTCGCTTCATGCCCTCCCGACCATCGACCAGACCAGCTGTGCTTCCGGCGAGACCGCCGTCGGAGTGGAGATGGACCCGGAAGACATGACGCCCCAGGGCACTCTACGCGCGGGCGAGTCCGGCACGGCAGTGCTGACCGAGGATGTCACTTTCCTTGAAGAGCCGGCCCAGACCTGGATTCTGCAGGGGTCGGCGGGCGAACGGCTCCGGATCGACGTGCGCTCCGACGACTTCGACACCTACCTGTACGTGGACGGCCCAGGCCTCGAGATCGGCGAGAACAACGACGATGATAACGGCTGCGGTCTGGGTTCCCTGGTCGAGGTCACCCTGCCCGAGACCGGGTCCTATCTGATCACGGCGACGTCGTTCTTCGGGACGGTCGGCGAGTACACGGTCACCGTGGCCGGTGCCGACGATGGTGAACTGGGCTGCGACGACGGATCCGACGATTTCGGCGGGGACGACATGTTCACCGCGGACCGCATCGACCTTTCGGGCACGGTTGCGGTCGGGTCGATTCGCGTGGGTGGCTCACAGCTCGGTTCTCTCGACGCCGGCTCCGATCGGGTAGGAGGCGCCAACGCCGATGTCTGGACCTTTGAAGCCGCCGCCGGACAGTCGGTGGCAATCACTCTTGCCGCCGATTTCGACCCCAAGGTGTTTCTTGTCAGTGGACTCCTCGACGAGGACTACTCGGACGACGACGGGGGCGACGGCCTCGACTCGCGCCTGTGCACGGTGACTCCGGCCAGTGGCCAATACGAGGTTGTTGTTCGCGGCTATTCGACGGATTCGCGGGGAAGCTATACGCTGGCAATCCAGGCCGACCCGCCCGTCGCGTCCTGCAACTCGTTCTGGAGGACCTCCGCGCAGCAGAGCGAAGCCAGCGCCGACTTCTCGGCGTCAGTTCGCGACGACCTGCAAGGGGTGCTCTCGGTTGGCGAGACTGTTCGGGGTACTCTGGGCCCCCTTCACCCGGCCGATCCCGTTACCGGCCGTCCGATAGAGGCCTGGTCGCTCCCGCTGGCCGCCGGGCAGGACGTCACGCTCGACGAGCGGGCGGGCTTCGACACCTGGCTCTCGGTGCTGGGACCCGACGGCGAAGAGTGGTTCAACGACGACGGCCCCTGTGGCTTGAACTCGAGCCTGACGTTCACCGCGACTGCGGCGGGTGACTATCTCGTGCTGGCCAGCAGCCTGGGGACACGCGACCGCGATCAGAACTACCAGCTTTCCGTCAGCGCCGAGCCCACCTCATGTACGGATGGCCTGACCAGTCAGGAGCCCGCGGGATCGATCGATCTGAACCAGGTGCGGCAAGGGGCGCTGTCCGATGCCTCATTCCAGACGGGGCGTGGTTCCCCGGCGGACATCTGGACGCTTCAACTGGCCAACGGTGGCCGCCTGGTGATCGACATGGTCGCCGGGTTTGACACCTACCTGCAGGTCCTTGACCCGAGGGGAGAGGAGTTGACCAATGACGACGGTCCCTGCGAACTCGACTCTCGTCTGGTGATTCCGAACGCCGCAGCCGGCGAGTACCTGATCGTGGCGTCGGCGCTCGGGTCGTCGATGGACGGCAGCGAGCCCTATGCCCTCAGTGTCGTGGAGACCGAGCGAAACTGCAGCGATCTCCCCGAGCCGGACGCAAGCGTGGACCGAGGCACGACCCCCTCGCTCAGCAGCGGTGGGAGCATGGACTTCGACGACATCCCCACCGAGGGACGGATCGCGCCGCTCGGAACCGAGGTCAGAGGGTCACTCCGGGATTCGGACCCGCTGCTGTTCAACGATCGGCTGGGGCAGGGGTGGATGATTGAGCTTCAGGCCGGCCAGGAGGTGGTGATTGAGCTCGATTCCGACCCGTTCGATCCTGTCCTGTACGTGGCCTCTCCCGATGGCAGCCAGACGTGGAGCGACGACGACGGCGGCGAGGGCACCAATTCGCTGGTGCGCCTGACCGCCGAGACTTCGGGCGCCTACAAGATTGTGGTGTCCGCCTACACGGGAACCGGTGTCTTCTCCCTGCGCAGCTGGAGAGTCGTTCGCTGAAGATTCTGAAACGTTGCGGGATGGTGGCCGGCCTTCTGGCCGCCACCATCGTGAGTTCGGGTGCTGCGCTGTCGGGTCAGGGCGTCATTGGACAGTTGCCGGGGCCGGAGGCCAACAGATGGATGGAAGTGCGCCTTGGCATCGCCGTCCCCGGCGAACCGTTCCGTACGGGCCCTGAGTTCGGAGGCAGGATCGGGTCAGGTCCGGCTCTGTCGCTTCGCGGTGGAGCCACGGTCTGGGGGCCGCTCGGGCTCCAGATCGGCCTGAGCCAATATCGAAACCCCTGCGAAACAGACGGCTGTGGGGTGGGCAGGAGCTGGCGTACGCGGACCCTCGACATCGGAGTCCGCGGAGATCACACCTATCGCGGGGTCCAGTTATGGGCTTTCGGAGGTGGCATCTTTCCCTGGCTTCTTCGGCCAAAAACAGGAGGCGGCACGGTACAGAACCGCGTGAGAATCGCGGGTGAAGCAGGTTTCGGCGTTCGTCTCCCGGTCACCGGTCGGTTCGCGCTCGCCCCGGGCCTTCGCTACACCTCATTCAACGCCGTATTTGACGGCGTCGGGGGCTCGTCGGTCCGCCTGATCGTGCTCGACCTGGGCTTCCACTACCGCTTTTGATGATCATGCGTTCAACCGGGCTCACCCGCACGCTTTTGTTCGTTGTTTCGGCTGGGGTGTTTGCGGCAATCCTCGGCACAGCCCCCCTCTCTGCCCAGGGCCCGCTGACCTTGGAGCTCCGAGGCGGATGGGCAATCCCGACCGGGTCGTTTACCCGTGGCCCGGCGCAGGGCGGCGCAATGAGTGGCAGCCATTCCTTTGGCGCCCGCTTTGGCTTGGAGCGGAAGATTGGCCTCGACCTCCTCGTCGGCTTTTCGCAGTACCGGGTCGACTGCGCCCGGGATGGCTGCGGCGGTGACGAGGAATGGGTCAGTACGCAGTGGGAGGTCGGACTTCGATGGAAGGGTGCGCCGGCCTCGGTTCGGCCATGGGTGACGCTGAGCGCGGTGCTGCCCCGAGTCGAGCGAGATCGGCCCACGGGCCCCGTGGTCTCGAGTACCGGTATCGGCGCGGAAGTCGGCCTGGGTGCGATGTTCCAGCTGGCCGACCGCTGGTTTCTGACACCCGGGGTCCGCTACGCGGCCTTCGCTCCCGATTTCGGTCTTGATGGCCGCGTCAAAATGCGGCTCGCCATCGTGCAGCTGGGGCTTCTGATTTCGTTCTAGTGTGGTGTATCAAAAGCTCCCGAGCCACCGAGAGCGTCGGGGCGCCGGCTCCTGCGAGGCGCCACGACGAGGGATAGCAGCGCTATCCCGACTCGGGAGCAACGACACAGGGCCGGATGCATCGGCGTTCGAATGGCCGAGATACCTTTGATACACCACACTACCGAGCGGAACCTGAATCAGCCCGGGGTGGGAAGCGTCTCGTCCGGCGCATCGTCCACCAGTTCAGCCGAACAGATGGCTTCGAGGTCATCAAGGACCGACTCCGCCGCCGCAACCACGGCCGGGTCAAAGCGGGTCGAGGTCCCTTTTCGCATCTCCGCGACGGCCTCATCCCACGTCAGAGCGCTCCGATGTGCACGGGGATGTGTCATCGCCGCAAGCGCATCGCAAAGAGCTACCATTCGCGCAGCCAGAGGAATCGCCTCGCCATTGAGGCCGTCCGGGTACCCGCCGCCATCCCAATGCTCGTGGTGCCATGACACGACGCCCAGAACGAGTGCGTCGTCCAGCATGGGCTCCAGGATGCGGCGACCGACTCTGGGGTGCTCGCGAACCTTGGCGAGTTCGGGGCCGTTGAGGGCTTCGGCCTTGTTCAGGATCGCATCAGGAACCCCGATCTTGCCCACGTCGTGCAGCTCGCAGGCCAGGCGCAGTCGATCCCGGGGCAGCAACTCACCCTCGGGATCAAGCGGCTCGGCCAGGCGCATGGTCAAGGCCGCCAACCGTCGCGAATGTCCGCGAGTGTAGGGATCACGGACTTCGACCGCCCTCACCAGCGAAAGCGCTCCCCGCAGGACGTCAGTCCGCGCCGCCTCCGCCCGCTCCATCGCCTGACCGTCCATCATGCCCAGCTCGGCTTCCTCATCTCGAATTCGATCGCGCCGAGCCAGAGAATCCATCAGATGAGCGCGCAGATCCGGCATCCCGAACGGCTTGAACAGATAGCGATCCGCACCCGCGTGAAGCGCGTCGGCGGCAACCTGGGCGTCAAAGATCCCGGTGATCACGATGACTGGGGTCCGTGGCCACCGTGACTTGACGGCGGCGATCATCTCGTGGCCGCTCGCTCCCGGCAGCCTCAGATCCGAGACCACGACGTCGAATTCCCGCGTGAGCTGGGCCACGCCGGAAGGAACGTCTTCGGCCTCCACCACTTCGAAGCCCTCGCGCTTGAGGAACGTCCTGATGACCTCGCGCACCTGAGATTCGTCCTCGACCACCAAAACCGAACGCCCGGCGCCGAACTGGGACATCTGATGGGGCAGGAGAGTCTCCACAGGCGCGGCCGTTCTGCGCTCGCCCGCCTCCGAGGCGGCGATCGCTTCACCGTCAGGCTTGAAGAGGTAGACGCGATCCCGTCCACCCCGCTTTGCCTCGTAGAGCGCGCGGTCGGCCGCCTCCAGCAGTTCGTCAGGCGATGTCATGGACGGATGAAAGTCCGCGACGCCCCCAGAACAGGTCAGGATGGTGTCCCCAAGTCCCAACCCACGCAGCGAGGTTCTCACCCGGTCGGCGAACACCATGGCGCCGACCGCGTCGGATCCGGCCAGGATCGCCACGAACTCCTCACCTCCGAACCGCGCGCAAAGGTTCATGCGCCGAGTGGTGTGTTGAAGGACTCCGGAGAATTCCTGGAGTGCGGCGTCACCAGCAGGGTGCCCAAAGCTGTCGTTGTACTCCTTGAAGTGATCCAGATCAAACAGAACTACGCTCAACAGGCGACCGCGCTGAGCCGCCGCAAACTCGTTCTCCAGAAAGACTCGCGCGTGACGGCGATTCGGCAGGCCAGTGAGCTGATCCGTAAAGGCCATCTCCTCCACTTCGGATCGATCCCGGTGAAGGATCTCGGCCAGCCAGCCGATTCCGAGCGAAATGGCCAGATAGGCGACAACGATGCCGAACAGCAGGTCGGGGACGGTCCCACCCGTGGAGCTGACGATGGCCTGCGTCGCCGAAAGCGTGGCCATCCCCGCCGCCAAGGCGGTCGCGGCACCACGCCACCCACGATGGTAGGCCAGCAGGAAACCCGGGATCAGCGAGACCAGCCATAGGAGCGCCCCGTATTCCCCGAGCCTTTCGGGAAAAGAGAGGGCACCCAGAACGGGTATGGCGAGGGCTGCCAGTGAAATGACAAGGGCCCGGGGCGGCACCCCGCCGGGGCGGCTTTCGGAAGGCGTCATCGGACCAAGGTGGCCGTCCAATCCGCATGGGGTCAAGAACAGTTGGTACTCCGGTTCTGGCCACACCCCGGATCAAGGTCGTAGAATGGCCTTCTGTATATCCAACCCAGGGGAACTCACCCCCCTCACGTCACAGGAAGGAACGGTATGTCCAAGGCTGCCTATGCCGCCCGCCGCGCGCGGGTCGTTTTTTTCGGACTCGCTCTCGCGGGCTCCACGGTCATGGCCCCGGGCGTAGTCAGCGCCCAGGTCGACTTCGATCATCTCTCCGCCATGCAGGCTCGCAGCATCGGGCCGGCAGGAATGAGTGGTCGCATCACCGCCATTGAGGCGCTCGACTCGGACCCTAACACGGTTTACGTGGGAGCCGCCTCTGGTGGAGTCTGGAAGTCGACCAATGCCGGAGATACCTGGCGGGCGCTCTTTGACGATCAGCGCATCGCCAACATCGGTGCCATCGCCGTACATCAGACCTACCGCGACATCGTCTGGGTTGGCACCGGTGAAGGGAACCCGCGCAACTCCGCGGATCCGGGAGCGGGGATCTACAAGTCGATGGACGGTGGGGAGAGCTGGGAGTTCATGGGTCTGGAAGAGACCATGCAGATCCATCGCATCATACTCCACCCGACTGACGCCGATGTCGCGTGGGTAGGCGCGATGGGACCGATCTGGTCGGGAACCACCGAGCGTGGCGTCTTCAAGACCACCGACGGCGGCGAGACCTGGGAAAAGGTCCTTTACGTGGACGAAGACACAGGCGTCTCCGAGATGGTCCAGGACCCGGTAAATCCCAACAAGATGTTTGCCGCCATGTGGTCCTTCCGCCGCTGGCCCTGGTTCTTCGAATCCGGCTATGGCGACGGCAGCGGGCTCTACGTCACCTATGATGGCGGTGAGAACTGGACCGAACTCGGACCCGAGAATGGCCTCCCGGACAGCAAGATGGGCCGGATGGGGCTGGCGATTCCGCGCTCCAACCCGAGCTGGGTGTACGCCTTGATCGAGGCTGAAGAGGATCGGGGGCTCTATCTGTCCACCGACGGGGGTCAGAATTTCGAACTGATCAACAACGAAAACGGCGTCCTGAGCCGGCCGTTCTACTACGCTGAAATCCATGTCGATCCCACCAACCATCTGCGTGTCTACAACCTGAGCTCGGTTGTGCGCATTTCGGATGACGGCGGCCGCAGCTTCCAGACCATGCCCAACGACGTCCACTCGGACTTCCACGCCATGTGGATCGACCCGAACGATGGCGGTCACATGTACCTGGGCAACGACGGTGGCTTCGTGGTTTCGAGTGACCGTGCCCAGAACTGGCGCGTGACGGACAATCTTCCGGTCGGGCAGTTCTACCACATCAGCGTGGACATGGACATTCCGTTCAACGTGCTGGGTGGCATGCAGGACAATGGCTCATGGAAGGGCCCGTCCGATGTCTGGCAGGTGGACGGGATTCGCAACTTCGAGTGGTTCGAGACGTCATTCGGTGACGGCTTCAACAACATCACCGACCCGACCAACCCCAATCAGGGCTTCGGGATGAGCCAGGGCGGAAACCTGCAGCGCTGGGACGTCCGCACCGGTGAGCGCAAGCCGAACCGTCCGTATCATTCCGATCCCGAAGTCGAGCTTCGCTTCCACTGGAACGCGGCACTCGCCCTGGACCCGCACAACCCCGGAACGATCTACTACGGATCACAGTTTCTGCACCGCAGTTCGGATCAGGGCGGCTCGTGGGACCTGCTTTCGGGAGACCTGACCACCAACGACCCGGAAAAGCAGAAGTATGCGGATTCGGGCGGACTGACCAATGACGGGACCGGCGCCGAAAACCACACGACGATCTTGACCATTGCACCAAGCCCGGTCCAGCGCGGCGTGATCTGGGTGGGTACCGACGACGGCAACGTGCAGCTCACGCAGGACGATGGCGCGACCTGGACAAACTTCGCCGACCAGCTGGAAGGCCCGACCGACGCGACCTGGGTTCCGCACATCGAGGCGTCACAGCACAGCGCCGGGACCGCCTACGTGGTCAAGGAAGACCACCGCCGGGGTGGCTGGGAGCCGTGGATCTTCAAGACCACGGACTTCGGCAACAGCTGGACCAACATCGCCGGCGGCATCGACGGCTTCGTGCACACCATCGAAGAGGACCCGGTCGAGCCGAACCTGCTCTACGCAGGCAGCGAGTTGGGTCTGTGGATCTCCGTCGATGGCGGGGACAACTGGACCAAGTGGACGCACGGATTCCCGACTGTGCCGGTCCGCTCGCTGGTCGTGCATCCGCGCGATCACGACCTGGCCATCGGCACCTTTGGCCGCGCCATCTACGTGCTGGACGACATTCGTCCGCTCCGTGCCATGGCTGCCGCAAACGCGATGGAGCCCAAAACGGTGACGCTGTTCGATCCGCCGGTCGCATACCTGGCGCGGATTCGCGCGGTGAACGGCTACCACTTCTCGGGTGACGCCATGTTCAAGGGCGAGACCCGGATGCGCGGCGCCATGCTGTCGTACTGGGTTCCCGAGGACGCGGACACTGTGCGGGCCACCGTGGAAATCATGCAGAACGGCGATGTGGTTGCCGAGATGCGTGCTTCCGCTGACGCCGGATTGAACCGGGTTTCCTGGAATCTAAGGGCGGATCTCCCCGAGACCGATGACGAGCCCGCGCCGGCTGGTGGTGGTGGTGGTGGATTCCGTGGCTTCAACGCAGGCGGCCCCGAAGTCGTTCCGGGCACCTACATGGTCCGCGTGACCGTGGGAGATCAGGTGTCCGAGATGCAGATGCTCACCGTCATGCCCGATCCGCGTGTTGATGTGCCGATGGCCGACCGCATGGCCAAGTACGAGGCCACCATGGAGGGGAGCCTTCTCAACCAGCGGCTGACCTCAGCACAGGGTCGTATCCGTCAGGTCGATCAGGCGGTAGACAAGGTCCTGACCGCTCTGGCCGGCGTGGATGAGGCCGTCGATCTGCGGACTCAGGCGAACGAGTTGAAGGACGCCCTGGAAGAGATCGACATGTCCGACGCCAACAGCAGCCGTCGTGGACTGTTCTCGATCGGGTCATCCTGGGATGCGCCAACGACTGGCGAGCTGGTGGCCATTGAGCGGATGAGGGGTGCGATCGACGAGATCGAAGTCGCCGTGAATGCGGTCATCGCCGGTGCGGTGGCTGACTTCCGAACCGCGCTCGCAGGGGCCAACCTCGATCTCCTCCTTCCTGCCTTCGACCCGATTTCTCGCTGATGCTGAAGCAAACAAACAAAGCCGCGACACTCCGGCTGGCGGCCACCCTTGGAGTGGTCGCCGGTTCGGCCTTCTTCTCAACCGGAACTGCTGCACAGGCGGTTCAGGTCTCACAGATGGGGGCCGTGGCCGCACGGAACATCGGCCCTGCCGGGATGAGTGGCCGCGTCGCTGCCGTGGACGTGGTCCTTTCCAATCCGACCACGATCTACGTGGGGTCGGCGACCGGTGGCGTTTTCAAGTCGGTTGATGGGGGGATCAGCTGGAACCCGATCTTCGATGACCAGCCGGTGCTGGGAATCGGCTCCGTGGCGGTATTTCAACCCAATCCCGACGTGGTCTGGGTGGGGACCGGAGAAGGGAATCCCCGAAACTCGATGGGCGTCGGCAACGGCATCTTCAAGTCGATTGACGGGGGAGATACCTGGAAGCGGATGGGGCTGGAGGGATCCGAGAGGATTCACCGTGTACTGACGCACCCGACCGATCCGAACATCGTGTACGCTGGCGTCATGGGGCCGGCCTGGTCGGACGGGGAAGTCCGTGGCGTCTACCGGACCATGGACGGCGGCGAGACTTGGGACCGGATCCTCTACGTGGACGAGGGCACGGGTGTGGGCGACATGGTCATGGACCCGTCCAACCCTGATCACCTGCTGGTGAACATGTGGGACTTTCGGCGCGAGCCGTGGTTCTTCCGCTCGGGTGGACCGGGGAGTGGCCTGTACCAGACACGCGATGGCGGGGACAACTGGACCCGTATGACGGCGGCCGATGGCCTGCCTGAAGGGGAACTGGGGCGGATGGGGCTTGCCTTTGCTCCCTCCGACCCGAACGTCGTCTACGCCCTGGTCGAAGCGACCCACTCGGAACTTCTGCGTTCCGATGACGGCGGTCGCACCTTCGAGACCATCAGCGATCGCGACGGCGTGGCATCACGACCGTTCTACTACGCCGACATCCGGGTCGACCCGACCAACGAGAACCGCCTGTACAACCTGGCCTCGTCGATCTCGGTCAGTGAGGACCAGGGGCGGACGTTCCGTACGGTCGTCAGCTCCGGGATCATTCACGGCGACGTGCACGAACTCTGGATCAATCCGGCCAATCCCCGCCACATGATTCTGGGCGAGGACGGCGGCATCGCGATTACGTACGACCGCGGCGACAACTGGCGCTTCGTGGAGAACCTTACGCTTGCCCAGTTCTATCATGTGTCGGTCGACGATGCGATCCCCTACAACATCTATGGCGGGCTCCAGGACAACGGCTCCTGGTTCGGACCCAGCGATGTCTGGGAGAACAAGGGGATTCTCAACGCCCACTTCAGCCGCGTGGGTGGTGGCGACGGCTTCTGGGTGCTCCCGGACCCGTCAGATGATCGGTACGGCTATGCGGCCTCGCAGGGCGGGGCGCTCGCGCGCTTCGACAAACTGACCGGCGGTCGCGTCGGCGTGCGCCCGATCCATCCGGATGGCGAGAAGTTGCGCTTCAACTGGAACGCAGCAGTCGCCACCGATCCGCACGACCCTGATCGGCTCTACATCGGCAGCCAATACGTGCACATGTCGCGCGACCACGGCTCATCATGGCAGATCATTTCGCCCGATCTGACGACCAACGATCCGGCCAAGCAGGACGAAGCCACGGGTGGCATCAGCCAGGACGCCACCGGTGCCGAAACGCACACCACCATCATCGACATTTCGCCCAGCACGCTGGACAATCAGCTCATCTGGGTGTCGACGGACGACGGCAACGTGCAGGTCACCCGAGACGACGGCGCCACCTGGACCAACGTCCGCGGAGCGATCCGCGGCGTGACCGACGGCACCTGGGCGCCCGACGTTGACCCGTCCTTCCACGATGCGGCCGTCGCCTACGCCGTATTCGAGGACCACCGCCGGGGTGACTGGGAGAGTTGGATCTATCGCACCAGTGACTACGGCCAGTCCTGGAATCGGCTCGACACCAGCGCGATCGACGGATTCGTGCACGCCATCGCCGAGGATCCGGTCGAACCGAACCTGCTCTTTGCGGGCACCGAGTTTGGGCTCTGGGTCAGCTTCAACCGAGGAGCCAATTGGCAGCTCTGGAACCATGTGCCGCAGATGCCGATCCGGGACCTGCTGGTCCATCCGCGCGATGGTGACCTGATACTGGGCACGCATGGCCGTGGACTCTGGGTGGTGGACGACATTCGCCCGCTCCGTGAGCTGGCCAGTCTGTCCGGTGTGGAGCCCGAGGGCATTCGCATCTTCAGCAGCCCGATCGCGTATCGCCGTCCCACGGCCGAGGCGATCGGTTACCGCTCGACCGGAATGGCCATGTGGCAGGGCGAAACCCGCGAATATGGGGCGCTCCTGTCCTTCTGGGTGCCGGCCGGGCTGGCAAACGGTCGGGCCGCAGTCCGGATTCTGGGCGACGACGGAGCTGTCCGGACCGCCTCGATTCCCGTCCAGACCGGCATCAACCGCTGGAACTGGAATCTCCGGGCCGGTGGGGCGATTGATGACGCCCCGGAAGTCATGGATGGAGTCGAGGTCTTTCCGGGGCAGTATCAGTTCACGGTGACGGTCGGCGGAGAGACGTCGGCCGGGTCCGTTGAAGTCCGCTGGGATCCGCGCGAGGCGGCTCCAACGGCTCAGGATCGCGTGGTCTTCCGCGAGCGGCTCGTCGTCGCCCGACAGGGGGCGGCAATCGCCGCGGCCGGCAACCAGGCGCGGACGAGGTTGAATCAGGTCCTGACGGCGCTCTCGTCGGTGACGGAGGACATGCCTGCTGGAGACCTCCGAACCCGCGGCGTCGCGCTGCGGGACGAGATGGAGGCATTGAATCAGCGTCTCTTTACCGGACCGGAGTGTCAGGGCAGCTGCGCCGGCGACCCGCTCGCGCAGCCGGTAGGCCGCGCGGCGGGCATCAGCCGCGGTTGGGGTCCGATCACCCAGCTTGAAGAGATTTCTCTGGATCTGGCATCCCGCGCGCTCGATCAGGTGCTGCAGGAAGTCAATGAAGCCCTCACCGGGCCCGTTACCGATTTCCGGAACTCACTCGTGAATGCCGGCTATGACCCATTGCCCGACCTGACCCCGGTCCGGCGCGGAGGTGACTGAGATGCTGAAAACCCCCTTTCTCTGGGCGTCCACCAACCCGTTCATGGCCACGCGGCTTCCGACCTACGGGTTCGTGAAGCGTGCGGTCAGGCGCTTCATGCCGGGGGAATCCCTCAATGAGGCGCTCGGTGCGGCCGCCAGGCTGGAGAAGGCGGGATTCGACACCATGATCACCGAACTGGGTGAGAATGTGGACACCGCCGAGCAGGCTCGGAAGGTGGTCGCTGAATACCTCGTGATGACCAGCGAGATCAGTTCGCGAGGCCTCAAAGGCGAGGTCTCGGTCAAGCTGACCCACCTGGGGTTGGACCAGGGGGTCGACATGGCCATTCGGCACACCGTCGAGATCGCGAAAACCACGTCGGACATCGTCTGGATCGACATGGAGTACTCGAACTATGTCGATCGGACGATCGAGGTCTTCCGCGGCGTCCGCGACCAGGTCGAGAATGTGGGGCTCTGCCTTCAGTCCTACCTTTTCCGGACGGAAGAGGACTTTGAAGCGCTCCTGCCGATGAAGCCCAACATCAGGCTGGTGAAGGGCGCCTACATGGAGTCGCCCGAGGTGGCGCACCCCGGCAAGGCCGCCGTAGACGGCGCCTACCGCAAAATCGCTTCAAGGATGCTCCGGGAGCGGCATGCCGGCCGAATGGGACGGGCCTGCCTGGGAACCCACGACTCAAAGATGATCGGGGATGCCGGGCGGGTGGCGTACGAGTTGGGGATGCCCAAAGGCGAGTGGGAGGTGGCCATGCTCTACGGAATCCGGAACCAGGAGCAAAAGCGACTCTTGAAGCAGGGGATTCCCACTCGTGTGCTGATCTCGTACGGCAGCCACTGGTTCCCCTGGTACATGCGTCGCCTGGCCGAGCGTCCGGCGAACGTGGGATTTGTGATCAAGTCGATGGTGAAGGGTTGATCGCGACCTTGCCGGGCTTGAGCGAATGAGCGCACCCGCACGCAGGCTCCGTGTGCTCGCGCTCTTGTCATTAGCGGTGCCGCTCTCGATGAGCGCGTGGTTTACGGCCACTGCTATCGGTCCGGAACTGCAGATGCGCTGGGCACTTGACCCATCACAGCTCACCTTGCTTACGACGTTGGTTCAGGTGGGTTTTGTCGTGGGTACCGCCGTCGCGGTCCTCCTGAATCTGGCCGATATCCTTCCCATGCGGGCCTACTTTGGCGCCTCAGCTCTGCTCGCGGCTGCGGCCAACGCACTGCTTCTGGTGGCGCCTGGTTTTGGATCGGCCGCGGTGCTGAGACTCCTGACCGGCGTCTTTCTGGCCGGGGTCTATCCCCCTGCCATGAAGATGATTTCGACCTGGTACCTGTCGGCCCGGGGATTTGCCATCGGCACGATTGTGGGCGCACTGACCCTGGGAAAGGGCGCTCCATACCTGATCAAGGCGATCGGCGGCGCCTCGGCCCAATCGGTGCTCGTCACGACCTCCGTGGGAGGCGTGATCGGGGCCGCATTGGTACTGGTCTTCTATCACGACGGCCCGCATCCCTTTGCCTCACGCCCCTTCGACTGGGGTCGGGTGGGGGAGATCCTGCGTCACCGGCCCACCATGCTGGCCACCGGCGGGTATCTCGGCCACATGTGGGAATTGTACGCCGCCTGGACCTTTGTGCCAGCCTTTCTCCATCTCGCCTGGGCCGGTCGGGTTGGCGACGGCCTTACAGATCTGGCGGGATTTGCCTTCATCGGGATGGGCGGGATCGGTGCTGTGCTGGCCGGCCGCTGGGCCGACCGTTTCGGCCGGGTCCGCATCGCCAACCTGTCCATGTGGGTTTCGGGCGGCTGTGCGCTGATCGCGGGCTGGCTGGGGGCCGCGCCGGCACCCCTCCTGCTTGCAGTGGTTCTGGTATGGGGCTTCGCGGTGGTGGCCGATTCTGCCCAGTTCAGCGCTCTGGTCACCGAGGTGGCGCCATCCCACGTGGTGGGGACGGCCCTGACCCTTCAGACCATGCTGGGCTTCGCACTGACGGCAGTCACCATTCAGGGCGCAGGTGTGGCGATCGAACTCTGGGGCTGGGGTCCCACGTTCGCGCTGCTGGCCCTGGGTCCGGCGGTCGGGATCTGGTCCATGCGAAGGCTCGTTGGCCTGCGAGGGGATTCCGGGGCCGCTACCACCGTCTGAGGTGACCGTTGCCAGCGCACGGATCGTCACCGGCGCAACGATAGAAAGGCCGACCCATGCCCAACCATCTCGCCGCGCCCCGGGCGGTTCGATACGTTCCTGTACGACGCGCAGTCCGCCCTCAGGAATGACCATGACGATCCAGGATAAGCCGGCGCCCGATGCGGCCCAATTCCCGCCCGATCGCCGGCCGCTCGAAGCCGCCGACCGCATGGCGCTCAGCCTGATCTTCGGCGGAATCGCAATTCTTCTACTCGGTCTCGCCCTTCCGACTCTTCGAGTACTGCTTTCCGATGGACACTGGCTTGCCCTCACCCCCTGTACTCTCGTGACCGGTCTCGGCAGACACCTTTCCGGGGGCGATCCGGGTGGATGTGGGCGCGTCTTCGCCGACATCCCCGTGCTTGGATGGATTGGCAACTTCCACAACCTCAATCTGGTGGCCTGGGGCTTCTGGATCTTCATGGCGGGGCTCATGAGTACGAGCGGAATCGGCGCCTCGAGCGCCGAGGAGACCACCGCGTGAAACGCCTTCGCCGTTATTTGCTTGAGGGGATCGCCCTGGTAGGCCCGATCGGAGCCACCTTCTGGATTCTCTGGTGGCTCTTCAACCGGCTGGATCGGATTCTGGGCGGGTACTTCGACCCGATTCTGGGCCGGCCGATCCCCGGATTGGGGCTGTTCGCGCTGCTCGTGCTTCTGCTCCTGACCGGCTTCCTGACCGAGCGAACGCTGGGTCGACGGCTGACGCGCTTCTGGGAGTGGGTGGTCAGCAAGGTCCCCGTGGCCCGCCCGGTCTACAAGGGCAGCCGCCAGATCTTCCAGTCGCTGGTGGGGCAGGAGGCAAGGGCCTTCAAAAAGACGGTTCTGTGCGAGTATCCCTCGCCCGGAATCTGGGCTGTAGCCTTTCTGACCGGAGATGCTCCACCGGATGCCGCGGGTGTTCTGGGCGGTGAACGGGGCGTGACCGTTTTCCTCCCGACGGCTCCCAACCCCATGTCCGGGTTTCTGCTGGTGATGCCCGAATCCAAGGTCCGTGAACTGCCGGTCTCCACCGAGACGGCCTTCACCTTCGTGGTCTCGATGGGGGCCGTCCCGCTGAGTGACGATCCAGCAGTCTCCGCACGTCGCATCAAGGCTGCCAATGCGGCTCAGAAGTAGCCGGGGTGGGGACGGGGTACACGTCCCCTTCCTGACCGCGATCGAGCTGGGGATTGCGCCAGATGGGGGGCTGTTCGCGCCTGTTGAAGATCTGGTTCTGCCTCCGCCATCCGGTGCCTTGTCCCTCGACTTCCAGGCCACCGCCACCTGGGCGCTTCGACATCTTCTGAGGGATGAGATCGCGCCCTCCCAGCTGGACCGCCTGGTGGGGGCCGCCTTCGACTTCCCCGTGACCGTCGAGTCGCACGGTTCCGGCCCCCGCCTCCTCAACCTGACGCAGGGACCTACGCGGGCGTTCAAGGATGTGGGCGCGCGCTTCCTGGCCGCGCTGTGGGCGCTGAACCCGGTCAAAGGGGGGCGCACGGTGTTGGTTGCGACCTCTGGAGACACGGGGGGCGCCGTGGCGGATGCCTGTGCAGGACTCCCCGGAATCCGGGTCGTAGTCCTCTTTCCACAAGGCCAGGTCTCCCCGATCCAGCGCAGGCAGTTTACCACCCTGGGCGGAAACATCTCCGCGGTTGCCGTGGAGGGCCCCTTCGATCGCTGTCAGTCCGTCGTGAAGGAGGCGTTCGCCGATCCCGAGCTCACCGAGCGACACCACCTGACCTCGGCCAACTCCATCAACATCGGGCGGCTGCTGCCCCAGATCCTGCCGTATTTCCATCTGGCCCGACTTGGAGGATGGAGCAACGATCACCCCGAAGGCCGACCCGGCGTCCTGGTGATCCCCTCGGGGAATCTCGGCAACGTCTGGGGAGCGATGATGGCTCGCAGGGCGGGGGCGCCGATCGGCCGGATCGTGGCCGCGTGCAATCGCAATGACACCCTGGTTCGCTGGCTGGCCGACCGAGCCTTCACCGAACAGGCGAGCGTGGCGACGCCCTCGTCGGCCATGGATGTAGGCCGGCCTTCAAATCTGGAGCGGATTAGTGGGCTTGTCGAAGCCGGCGACGCGCTCGAAGCGATGAGCGTGAACGACGACGAAACGCTGGAGGCGATCCGAACAGCCGCCGGGTCCGGTCGCCCCATCGACCCGCACACGGCAGTCGGTCTGGTCGTGGCCGGGCGACTCGTGGCGGTGGCCGCCGATATCAGAGGAATCACCGTCGTCGAGACGGCCTCCCCGGCCAAGTTCCCCGAGGTGTTGCAACTGGCCGGCGTGACGGCACCGATTGATCCGGTCCTGGAGCGGAACGCCGAACGCGACGAGCATACCTGGACACTCGGTGAGGACGACGATCTTTCGACCCTGCTTGGTCGGCTTCTGCATGAGCGGGGAGCGCCGACATGACGGTGGGACCGCTCTCGGCAGCAGGCTTCCACGTGATCTGTCCCGGATCGACCTCCAATCTGGGGTCGGGCTTCGATACACTCGGCATGGCCGTCGACCGGTATCTGACGCTGCACCTCCGCCCAGCCAGCGACAGGGAGCAGGTAAGCGGCCTTACGCTCGAGCGACGCGGCACTCTGGCCGACCTTCCCGACGACACCGACGGCCCGGGTGGCGACCTGATCGTCTCGACGCTGATGAATCGCCTGGGGCGCATACCGTGCCCGATGATCCTGATCGCGGACTCCGACATTCCGATCGGGCGCGGACTGGGATCGTCGGCCTCCGCTCGGGTCGCCGGTGAAGTGCTGGCAGCCCTGGTGGCCGGCGGCGAGGTCGATCGGGTGGCCGTGATGGCCGCTGCAACGGCAGACGAAGGACATCCGGACAACGTGGCCCCGACGGTCTTCGGCGGGCTCGTCGCCGCCGGGATGCGAGGCGGTTTGGCCTCCGACAGCCCCACCGGACTCCCGCAACCGGATGTGCGCCGCCTCCTGCTGTCGCCCGCCATCGGCTGGGGCTATTCCGCCCCGGCCACTCAAGTGGCCACTCGCGAATCTCGGGCCGCTCTCCCCGACAGCTGGCCACGCGATCTGGTGGCGCGGAGCCTGTCTCGGCTGGCCCGATTGATTCCGGCGCTGGGCGATCCCGGTGCGGACGGCGAGCACCTGCGCGGCCTGCTCGACGACGAACTTCACGTGCCACACCGGCTCCCCCTGATCCCAGGCGCGGCGGAAGCGGTGGTTGCCGCGCGCGAAGCCGGGGCCTGGGGCGTGACGCTCTCAGGTGCCGGGTCGGGGTTGATCGCGCTGGGGCCAACGCGGGGGATGGGGCCGATCGTGATGGCCATGTCTGCGGCCTTCGCCACAACCCAGCCCACCGATGGGACGCCCGACGCATTCGTCCTGCACCCGGAGTTTCAGGGCGTCCGATGGGGAGAGGGCACCCCGCCCGACCTCAACTCGCTCCGTCCAGTTCCAATCCGCCTGGCGTGACCCACCGTTCAACCCCGGCGAGTAGAAGATCGACGAGCAGGGCCAGCAGGGCGGCGGGAAGCGCTCCGGCCAGAACCCGATTGGGATCGGACAGAGCCAGTCCCGCCACTATCGGATCACCGAGTCCGCCGGCGCCGATGAATGCCGCCAGGGTGGCCGTTCCCACATTGATTACTGCCGCAGTCCGGATTCCAGCCATCAGCACCGGGGCAGCCAGAGGCAGGCGGATCTGAAGTAGGATCTGACGCGGTGTCATCCCGACCGCCCGGCCGGCGGATACGGCTTCGGGATCGGCGTCTCTGACGCCCGTGTAGGTGTTCCGAAGGATGGGGAACAGGGAATAGAGGAAAAGTGCGGCGATCGCCGGGGGAACTCCGATCCCCAGGACCGGAATCATGAAGGCGAGCAGGGCGATGCTGGGAATCGTCTGAAGAATCCCCGCGCCTCGGATTACGGCTTCCGCCCGCCCGCTGGAGGTTCGCTCCAGGGCGAGTCCGGTCGGAAGCGCAATCAGCAGCGCCAACAGAAGGGAGACGCCCACAAGAAACAGGTGTCGGCCTGTCTGACGGAGCGTTTCGTCCCGGTGACCGATCAGGTAGGTGAGCAGCCCCGAGCTCCCGGGATAGCGGCTCGACTCACCCTCCAGAGCGCCGTCTCCGGTGAGGCCGATTTCACTCAGAAACTCAGAAGCGACCCCTTCTACGCTGAGACCCTCGATCTCAACGGCCGCGTTCATTCTGCGCATCGCCACAACGTCGATCCGGCCCGATAGCTCGCCCAGCGCGGCCAGCGCCTCCGGCGCCCGCTCTGTCAGCTCTCGACTGACCAGGGCCGCCGCCTCATAAGGCGGGAAGAAGCCGAGATCGTCCTGGAGCACCAGCAGCCCGGCTCGCTCGATTCCGGCATCGGTGGAGTAGCCGTCAATCACATCCACTTCGCCCTGCTCAACCGCCTGATATTTGATTGACTGGACCAGCGGCCGAACGTCGCCCAGGGCCAGACCGTACGCCGAAGCCAGCCCCGGCAGGCCGTCGGCTCGGCCGATGAAGTCGGGCGTGAGGCCGCCGACCAGTGCGGAGCCGTGTAGCGCCAGATCCGACAAGGTGGTCAGGCCCAGGCGATCGGCAGTCTCGGGGCGGACGGCGATGGCGTAGGTGTTCTCGAACCCCAGGGGCGCCAGCCAGCGAATCCCCCAGCGGTCCCGAAACGCGCGCGAAACGTGCTGGAAAACGGCCACCGGCCCACCGCTCAGGTTCTCGCCCAGGATCGCCTGAACGCCGGTGCCCGTGTACTCCGGGTACACGTCGATTGCCCCGGTTCGGAGCGCCTGGAAAGCGATCTCGGTGGCACCCAGGCCGGGACGCCGTTCGACCGTGTGACCGCGCGCCTCCAGCAATTGAGCGAAGAGCTCGGCCAGGATGAAGCTCTCGGCGAACGGCTTTGACGCGATGACGATTGGTGCCGAACTCTCCCGCGATGGTCCGGGTGCCTGCGCGTCAGTCGCCTCCTGCGCGACAGAAGCGTTCTGCGCCGCCACGGCCCCGGTCGCCGATGTCTGTCCGACGACGACCGCCAGGAGGGCGACGACCAACCACCCCGAGGAGGAAAGACGTCCGTGAAACGGATTCCTCGCAGGAAAGGCAAGGCATCTCGATCGGCCCCTCATGACACGCCCGCCCGTTCGAACAGTGCGGCCACATAGGGATCGACCGAACCGGCGGTCAGCCTTTCGAAAGTCCCCAGGGCGACCAGCCGGCCCTCCTTCATCACGCCGATCCGGTCAGCGACCCGTCTGGCCTCATGCAGGTCGTGGGTCACCAGAACGGCGCTCAATCCGTCTCTGGAAACCATTTCCCGAAAAAGGCGCTGAAGGTCGGCCCGGGTCAGGGCATCAAGTGCCCCAAACGGTTCGTCCAGAAGCAACGCCTTCGGTTCGTGCGCCAGGGCACGAGCCAGTGCTACCCGTTGTCGCTGCCCCCCAGACAGGCTCCGGGGCCACCGGTCTCCGAACTCATCCAGGGTCATCCCGACCTGATCCAACGCCTTCCGAACCGCGTCCTCGCTCGGCCGTCCCAGCAGGCGCGGCACAAGTCCGACGTTTCGCGCGACGGACCAGTGAGGGAGGAGACCTCCGTGCTGCGGGACGTACCCGAAGCTGCGCCGCACCGCGATCGGATCGGCGCTCCTGACCGGCTCGCCATCCAGCAGCACCTCTCCGTCGTCCGGTTCCACCAGGCGGTTGAACATGCGGAGCAGGGTGGTCTTCCCGGACCCGCTCTCACCGACCAGGGCCAGGCACTCACCCTGCCGCAATTCGAGGCTGACGCCGCTCACGGCAAGCACGTCCTCAAACCGGCGCGTCACGCCGCGTGCTTCGAGCCGGGGGGTTGCTCGGTGATTCATCCATTCGTCGCGCAAGGAACCATATACCCGTGGTTCGGGTTTCGTGGGGACGACCGCCCCGGGGCACCCGAGGCTACGGCGGCGCCCCAGTCCGCGCAAAGAAGGCAAGACATGAAGGCAGTTGAAGAAGTGGGGTGCGGCCGCGCGAAGGGGTCTTCGGTGTGTTCAAGGAAGGAACGACGACGAGGCGTAGCGAAAGCTACGTCGAGGAAAAGAGACGCAGCATGAGCCACCGAACCCCCCTTCGCCCGTTGGGTTACAGCGGCATGGGGCCATCTTCTTCGTTGGACCGCCTCGACGTAGCTTATGGCTATGCCTTCGCCGATCCGCCTCGAATCTGGTGTGGTGTATCAAAAATTCCCGAGCCACCGAGAGCGTCGAGGCGCCGGATCCTGCGAGGCGCCACGACGAGGGATAGCAGCGCTATCCCGACTCGGGGCAACGACGCAGGGCCGGATGCATCGGCGCTCGAATGGCCGAGACACTTTTGATACACCACACTGGCCCCATGGCGCTCGTAACGCGGCTCGCCCCACTTCTTCAACAGCCTTCCAAATGGATCTGAAGGCCGGCCACTCACTGACCATCTCCGAGATCACCACGCTCCTCCACGAGGCGCGCGGGAGGACTCTGCTCCTGATCTCGTCCCTCACCGACGATGAGCTCCGTCAGCAGCATGATCCGCTCATGTCGCCGATCGTCTGGGATCTGGGCCACATCGCTCATTTCGAGGAAGTGTGGCTGTTGCAGAACGTTCAGGGTGACGGGCCCGGCTCCGAAGGTCTCGCGGGGATGTACAACCCCTTCGAGAATCCCCGGGGCACCCGCGATCAACTGCCGCTGCCTGGTGCGCGGAATGCCGCGCTGTACATGTCGCGAATTCGGCGCGCCGTTCTGGAAAATCTTCCGGGACTCGACCTGTCAGCCGACACGCCGTTGCTGCGTGACGGCTTCGTCTTTCGCATGGTCCTGCAACACGAGTACCAACACAACGAGACCATTCTGCAGACGCTTCAGCTCAAGCAAGGGGATCCATACCGGGCGCCCCGCGCAGTCGCGGTGCCGGACCCGCGCCCATCTTTGGGCGCGGATGAGACCGGCAGGCCGTCCTTGGGCGCCGAACCACCGCCGGATGAGATGATCCTCTTTCCGGGCGGCCGCGTTGAGATCGGAACGGACGATGCCTCGGACAGCTACGACAACGAGCGCCCCGCGCACTTCGTTGACCTCCCGGCCTTCCTTATCGACCGCGACCCCACCAGCAATGCGGACTTCCTGGCCTTCATGGCCAATGGCGGATACCAGCGCGAGGAGTTCTGGTCGCCCGAGGGCTTTGCGTGGGTCACCTCCGAAGGCATCCGGGCGCCCAAATACTGGAGCGAGCGAGACGGCGAATGGTGGACCCGGGTCATGGACATGGAGCGCATGCTCGATGCGCACCGCCCAGTCATCCATGTCTGTTTCTGGGAGGCCGAGGCATACGCCAGCTGGGCCGGGAAGCGCCTTCCCACCGAGTTCGAATGGGAAGCCGCAGCTCGCCTCGATCCTGCCTCGGGGCTCAACCGTCGCTTCCCCTGGGGTGACGATGCACCGAACCCCGCACTCGCCAACATTGATGTCCTCTCCTTCGACACTGCCCCCAACGGGAGCTATCCCGCGAACGTTTCGGCGATCGGGGCGCGTGACATGATCGGAAACATATGGGAGTGGACCTCGACCGATTTCCACGGCTACCCGGGGTATCAGACCTTCCCGTACCCCGAGTATTCCGAGGTCTTCTTCGGGACCGACTACAAGGTTCTTCGGGGAGGGTCCTGGGCCACCCGCAGTGGGGCGATTCGCTCGACGTTCCGTAACTGGGACTACCCGATTCGACGGCAGATCTTCGCCGGCTTCCGCTGCGCCGCCGATGTCTGAAACCGTCCTGGTCCCCGAGTCGGTGCTGGAAGCCGTGCGGGACGAAATCTGGGAAGGGTTGAATCGGGCGCTCCCCGAGGTCTCGCCCAAGTACTTCTATGACCGGTGCGGTTCAGAGCTCTTCGAGCAGATCACCGAGCTGGACGAGTACTATCCGACCCGGACCGAGCGCGGCCTCCTGGAACGTTGGGCGCCCGCATTGATGGAGCGACTCAGGCCCGCCTCGCTGATGGAGTTGGGGGCTGGCAGTGCGCAGAAGACCAGGGTTCTTCTGGATGCGATGGCCCAGCATGTCCCGGGGGGGCATTTCGTCCCGCTCGACGTGAGCGGCGACTTTCTCGCCGAGACGGCCCGCCAACTGCACCTGGAGTATCCCGGCCTTGAGATCATACCTGAGGTGGCCGACTTCACCGCACATTTCCAACTCGCCAATCCGCTGCTCCGGCCCGCGCTGATCGCGCTCCTGGGCGGAACCATCGGCAACTTCGAGGCGGCCGAGGCGGTCGCACTTCTGGGTCGGACGCGCACCATGATGCAGCAGAACGACACCTTCCTCCTGGGAGTCGATCTTCGTCCCGGCCCGGGGAAGACGGTCGAGGAACTCGAGGCCGCCTACGACGACGACCAGGGTGTGACCGCCGAATTCAACCTGAACATCCTGAACGTTCTCAATGACCAGGCCGGGACGGACTTCCCCCTGGACGCCTTCCGGCATCGAGCGTTCTACGATCCGACCGGGGGGCGGATTGAGATGCACCTGGTGGCCACTCGTGCAGTCGATGTCCAGATTCCTGAGAGGGGCAGGGTGTCGTTCGCCAAGGGCGAGAGCATGAGGACCGAGATCTCCTCCAAGTACGACCGGCGGACGATCGAAGCCATGTTCGGCCGAGCTGGCCTGCGCATGACCAACTGGCTCACCGACGATCGCGGCCGGTACGCCCTGGTCCTGGGCGTCCCGGTTTGAGACCAGCCGCCGCATCCGCCGCCACCCCTGGCGTCGTCGCCCCTGACGAGGCCGCCCTGAGAAGTCGGGTGGCCGAGCTCTTCCGTTCCGCGAATGCAGCAACCAGCAATCGGTTGCAGACCGGAATCGAAGTGGAGGTCATCCCCGTCTCACTTGAGGACGGATCTCGCGTCCCCCCAACAGCCGAAAACGGGCCGGCGCTCGATCCGGTCCTGCGTGACCTCGCCGCGGAACGCGAGTGGGCGACCGGGACATCCGCGGCCGGGGCCCCGAGCTATGCTCTCCCGGAGGGCGGTATGCTCTCGTGGGAGCCCGGCGGGCAGTTGGAATACTCATCGCCACCCATGGTCGGTCTCGACCGCCTGGCGTCGGACGCGTCGGCGATCATGATGGCCGTTGCCGGTGCGGCCCGTTCAAAGGGGATCGGGTTGCTGTCGCGTGGGATGGATCCCACGACGCCGGTCGGTGACACCCGGATGGTGCTCGCGGCCGCCCGTTACGCCCGAATGACGGACCACTACAATCGGTAGGGTCTCCACGGCATTCAGATGATGCGGTTGACCGCGGGAATTCATGTGAATCTGGACCTCGGGGCTGATCCACTGGCCCGCTGGGATGCCGCCAACCGGATCGTGCCGGCTCTGATGGCTGCCTTCGCCAACGCGCCCAGCTGCGCTGACGCTGAAGCCCCGGCCCGCTCTCATCGGGCCGTCCAGTGGCGTCATCTGGATGCCAGCCGAACCGGTTGTTTCGGACCCAGCAACGACCCGGTTGGTGATTACGCTGACTTCGCGCTCAATGCCGAGGCGTTCCTTCTGGGAGCGCCAGATGTGGCAGCGCGCCCGTTCCGCGACTGGATCGGGGCGGTCGGACTGGCCGAGTGGGATCAGCATCTGTCGACGCTGTTTCCGGAGGTCCGCCCGCGCGGCTATCTGGAGCTTCGGTTCTTTGACGCGCTTCCGGCCCACATCTACGGCCTGCCGCTGGCTGCGGCGACGGGGCTTCTGTTCGATCCGACCAACACCGAATGGATCCGCCGCTCGCTCCCCGCACCGGATCCCGACCGACTTTCCCGAGCCGCGTACGCCGGGCTCGGGGATGCTGGACTCCGTCGCGAGGCGACCGACCTCCTCCGTCGGGCCGCCGAAGGCCTGGACCGACTCGGGCCAGATCATGCTTCGGCCGCCCTGGTCGAGAAGCTACGGGCGTTCACCGAAGAGCGGGTTGTCCTTGGGCTCGATCCCGGACGTAGTGGCGCCTCAATGGTGGACGACCCGCCAGAAGACTCAGGCAGCTGAGCCGAAGCCCCTTCCGCCAACAATGGCAGCTCAGGTTGCGGTGATGCTCCATCCTGCGTCGGTGACCGATACCGCATGATGAGGGGGAACCGGCTCCCATCCGTCGGCCGAAAGTCGCTCTGAAGCCAGAGTGACCCCGGCGCCCAACGGCTCGACATCGACGCCCAGATACAGCGAGTTGACTGGCCCGCCAGCCGAACTGTTCAGGAACCACAGCCCATCGGCTGACCCAAGCGCCATCGTAAGAGGGGCGTCCTCTCCCGGAGCCAGGCGGTCCCGCACCAGCTCACCGATGGCCACCATCGCCCCGACCGGCTCCGCCCCGGCCGCCATCCGTTCCAGGATCAGCAGAAAGAGGGTCTCGGTGTCACTCACCCCGGTCAGGCTGGCGTAGCTGGCATCAGACAACTGTGCCCTGAGGCCCCGCATGTGACGGAGCCGGAACCCAGGGACGAAGCCGTTCAGGCAAAAGGCCCAGCCATCCCGGACATAGGGTGCCACCCCGCTCGCATCAACCGGCAGGCCCGGTGTCCCGTTGCGAAGCGCGGCAATCATCGCCCCCGACCGGAGGCGCCCCAGGAGGGCTGGAAGGTCCGGATCATGCCAGATCGGGGCCATTCGGGTCAGTCGGCCCGGACCATCGGCGTCGTGCCACGCCAACCCCCAGCCATCGACATTCACGGTGCCATGAAGCAGTTCCGATGGCGCCCAGGACTGAGACGCCAGCGAGTGGCCTCCACCGAAGATCAGTTCCCGGGCTGACCGGGGGGGGCCGTAATAGGCTGCGATTCTGCACATGGTGGGTCCGAACAGAAGAGTGGGGTGGGGACCAGAAGTTGCCGAAAGGTAATCATGCTCCAGCCTTGCGGGAGCGTTGCACCGCAACAATCTCCTACCGTATGTTGCGCAAGAGTGATGATTCACGGTGTTGGGGTTGCAATGAGCCTCGACCCACAAACCGAGGCGACACATGCGGAACTCCTTCGTGCGCTTGTTCGGTGCACTTGCCCTGATTCTACTTGGCGGTGCTCCCGTACTGGCCCAGAACGGCAACGTCACCGGACGCGTAACCGACGCAGAGACCGGTGCGGTCCTTGCCAACGTGCAGATCGTAGTCCTCGGGGCGGCGGACGCCACAGCCGGCGGAGTGCTGACGAATGCTCAGGGCCAGTACCGGCTCAGCATTGCGCCCGGCACCTATTCGCTTGTCGCCCAGTCGCTCGGATTCCGACAAAACCGTGTGGATGGCGTCTCGGTCAGTGCTTCGGGAACGACCGAACTCAACTTCGCGATGACTTCGACACAGTTCGAGTTGAACCCCATCGTTGTGACCGCCTCGCGCCGTCGGGAAAAGGCGCTCGACTCTCCATCGAACATCGTGACCATCGGTGCCGAGCGAATCGCTGAGCGGGCGGCCACATCGCCGGTCGAGCATGTGAAGGCACTCGCTGGCGTTGACGTCGTGCAGTCGGGACTGACCTCGGCCAACGTCGTCACGCGCGGATTCAACAACGTCTTCTCCGGCGCCCTGCTGGTGATGACGGACAACCGCTACGCCTCGGTGCCGTCGCTCCGATTCAACGCCTACAACATGATCCCGACCAACCAGTTCGACGTCGAACGGATTGAGATCCTGCTGGGACCGGCGGCCGCGCTCTACGGGCCCAACTCCGCATCGGGCGTCATGCACATCATCACCTCGTCGCCGATCGACGATCAGAGCACGAAGGCCTCGGTCACCGCGGGTGAGCGCGGCGTCTTCCAGACCCAGTTTCGTTCCGCCGCGATGCTGGGTGACAACGCCGGGATCAAAATCTCCGGGCAGTACATGCAGGGCGACGACTGGGAGTACAACGACCCGGTCGAGGTTGCGGCCCGTCTCGATCAGAATGCTGACCCGGGACTCGTTGGGCTCCGGAACTTTGCGACCGAGCGCTGGGGTGGCGAAGTCCGCTTGGACGTCCGCCCCTGGGACGACGGCGAACTGATCTTCAACGTCGGTCTCAACAATCTGGGCAACAGCATCGAACTGACCGGTGTGGGCGCCGGTCAGGCACGGGACTGGAAGTACTCCTATGCCCAAGCCCGTCTGACCAAGGGCCGGCTTTTCTCGCAGGTATTCCTGAACCAGAGCGACGCCGGCGACTCATACCTTATCCGTACCGGACAGCCACTGGAGGACAAGTCGCGCGTAATCGGCGGGCAGATCCAGCACGGCTTTTCCATGGGTGAGCGGCAGGACTTCATCTATGGCGTCGACCTGAGCCGCACCGAGCCCCGTACGAATGGAACTATTACCGGTCGCAACGAAGACGACGACATCATCGATGAAATCGGTGGCTACATCCATTCGGAGACCGCGCTGACCGACAAGGTCACCCTGATCACCGCCCTGCGTCTCGACGATCACAACCGTCTCGAAGATCCGATCTTCTCGCCGCGTGCGGCGCTGGTCTTCAATCCGAAAGAGAACCAGAGCTTCCGCCTGACGTTCAACCGGGCCTTCTCGACGCCGACCACCAACAACCTCTTCCTTGACCTTCGTGCAGGTGGCATCGGCCCGTACGACGTCAGGGCGCTCGGCGTGCCTTCCAACGGCCTCACCTTCAATGACCAGTGCCAGGGCGGGATCCAGAGCCTGTGCATGTACTCGGTGTTCAACCCGGGCGGCCCCACACAGCCGATCCCGGCGGTAGCGCCGACGGGTGTCTACTGGAACGCGTTCGTTGCCGGTGTCCTGTCAGCCTCGCTGGGGGCCAACAGCCCGCTGATTCCTGCCCTGTCGAACCCGGGAGCCGTACCGGGCGAGACCGTCCCCACCTCGGGTCTCGTCCGATTCAATCAGGAGAAGTCCTCGTTCGTGCCTGACGCCGGGCCCACGGCGATCGCCGCGATTCTGCCGACGATCTACAACACCTTCGAGGCCGGGTACAAGGGGCTGCTCGGCAACCGTCTGCTTATTTCGGCGGATGTCTATACGCAGCGAATCAAGGACTTCGTTGGACCGCTTCGGACCGAGACTCCCACAGTCAACTGGGACGCCGCGAAGGTTCAGTCGTTCGTGCTCGGGCGGCTTGGCCCGGCGATCCAGGCCGGGCAGGTGAGCCCCGCGCAGGCCACAGCGATCATCACCGCCCTCGCCGGGATTCCCATCGGTACCGTCGCGCCCGACCAGGCGCCCGGCACCGACATTATCCTGACCTACCGCAACTTCGGTGATGTTGACCTGTGGGGTAGCGACCTGGCCTTCCAGTTCCTGGCCACGGACCGGGTTTCGTTTACCGGAAGCTACTCCTATGTCAGTAAGGAGTGCTTCGACTTCAACAACGACGGCAGCTGCTCCAGCGCCAACGACATCAGCCTGAACGCGCCCACGAACAAGGGCTCGGTTGGCGCTCGCTACGAGGACAAGGTGGCCGGCTTCAGCATCGACGGGCGGGCACGGTACACCGACAGCTTCGCCATGAACTCGGGCGTCTACATCGGAAACGTCGACAGCTACACCTCCGTCGACCTGAACCTCGGCTATCGCCTTCCGATGGCCCGCAGCGGAACCATCACCTTCACGGCCACGAACCTGTTCAACAACGTCCACCAGGAGTTCATCGGCGCGCCGGCGATCGGACGCCTCTTCCTGGCTCGTCTGTCGTACGTGTTCTGATCAAGAAGTAGAGGGAGACGGGGTCCGGCCGCAGGGTCGGGCCCCGTTTCTATTTCTCCTGCCCGAATCCGCGAGCACCGATGTCCAGCAAACGTGAACGACACAACGCCATTCTCAACGTGATCCGCGAGAATCGGGTCTCCTCACAGGACGCCCTGCGCGAGCGGCTCAACGATCTGGGCATCGAAGTCACACAGGCCACGGTCTCACGTGACGTCCGCGAGTTGCGGCTGGTAAAGGCCCCCGATAGCGAGGGCAACGCCCACTACACGCTGCCCGACGAGTGGGAGAACACCCCGCCGCTCGAGGGGCTGCTACCCACCCTGTATCAGTCGAGCGAGGGCACGGGCAATCTGTTGGTGGTGCGTACGCTGAACGGTGGAGCTCAGGCCATCGCTTCCGCGATCGATTGGGAAGAGTGGCCCGAAGTGCTTGGGACCATCGCTGGGGACGACACGATCTTGATTATCTGCCGAGATGCTCGGCATGTGTTCACCATCAAGAACAAGCTGGATCTGGCGGGGAAGGGCGGGGGGAACTGAAAGCAGTCCTGCAATTTCTCACGCCAGATTCACTGCACATCCCCGTAACTACAGGTACCCCACTTGTGGATATACAATTCTGATGCATAAATTATCATCATGGACATCCACACGGGCACCCGGACACGCGTTGGCGTGGTTGGAGGGAGCGGCTATACCGGCCTCGAACTCCTCAGGAGGCTTGCGTCCCACCCCGGTGTAGAAACCGTTTTCGCGATCTCGCGCGCCGAAGCGGGTCAGCCAACGCCCGTACCCGGACTCGTGTTCACCGCGGCCACACCGGAAGAGATTGAGTCCGTCGCTTTCCTCTTCCTCTGCCTTCCACACGGGGCAACCGAGCCGTGGATCGAGGCGGGGTTCGCCGCCGGCGCCCGCGTCATTGATCTGACGGCCGACAACCGCCCGGAATCCGGCACCGCGCGTGAAGCCGCCTACGGTCTGGCTGAGTGGGAAGCCGCAGCGATCGTGGATGCCAGACTTGTCGCCAACCCTGGCTGCTATCCCACGGGCGTTCTGACCTCGGTCAAACCGCTTCAGGAGGCCGGGATCATCGATGGCGGCATCATCAGCGTGCATGCGGCCTCCGGTGTAACCGGCGCAGGACGGAGCCCGCGTCGTGACCTGCTGTTCGGCGAGGTCACCGGCAACTACAAGGCGTACGGCCTGGGTAACAATCACCGGCACCTCCGCGAAATGCGCTGGGGCCTTCCGGGTGAGCTGCTGCTGTTTGTACCGCACCTGCTCCCGGTGGAGCGCGGCATTCTGGAGACCATCGTCCTGCCGCTCAAGGACGGAAATGACGCCGATACCGTGAAATCCATCTGGAAGGCCAGGTACTCCGGATCGCCCGTCGTAAGGGTCGTCGACGAAGCCCCATCGCTCCGTGACGTAACCCGCTCCGATCTGCTGTTGATGTCCGCGTTCGACAATGAAGAACTGCCCGGCCTGGTCACCCTGATCGTCGCTCTCGACAATCTGGGGAAGGGCGCTGCCGGTCAGGCAATCCAGAACCTGAATCTGATGGCGGGAATGCCTGCCGAATGGGGTTTGCAATGCGCACCGTCGTAAAGCTTGGAGGCCGCAGCCTCGATGACGCCGCCACCCTGCAGACGCTCGCCCGCGAGCTGGCCGATTCTCCGGGTGATTTCGTGATCGTGCACGGGGGCGGCAATCGCATCTCCGCCTGGCTCGAGAAGGCAGGTCTGCCAGTGGAATTCCGCGATGGTCTCCGTGTCACCTCGCCCGAAGCGATGGCTGTCACGGAGATGGTCCTGTGCGGTTCGGTCAACAAGGAGATCGTCCGGGCGCTCGAAATGCTGGGGGTCGCGGCCTCCGGGATGTCCGGTCAGGACGGTGCCTGCGTGCGCGCCACCCTCAAGGGTGACGGATCGCTCGGACGTGTCGGCTCGGTCTCGCACGTTGACCCGACTCTGCTCGTCTCTCTGATGAGTTCCGGCGTGGTTCCGGTGCTTGCGCCGGTGTCCCTGGGCGAAGACGGCGGCGCCCTCAATGTGAATGCCGATGAGGTCGCTCTGGCCGTCGCGGTGGCCATCGGCGCGGACCGCCTTGTGATGGTCTCGGATGTCGGGGGCGTTCTGGTGGATGGCCAGGTGGTTCTGACCATGGACGCCTTCGACGCCTCGGAGCTGGTTGCTCTGGGCAAGGTCACCGGCGGCATGGCCCTGAAGGTCAATCAAGCCCTCGAGGCGGCCGCACATGGACTCGAAGTCGTGATCGGCAATGCCGGAGCGCTCGGACAGGGCGCCGGTACGGTCGTCATGGTGAGCCGGCGGGAGGTGGTGGCCGCATGAACAACTCAACCTCCACACTCGAAATCGAAGTGGCGCCGACCACGCGGGATGCG
Source organism: Gemmatimonadota bacterium (assembly GCA_041688945.1). GTDB lineage: Bacteria > Gemmatimonadota > Gemmatimonadetes > Longimicrobiales > Gaopeijiaceae > Gaopeijia. The sequence continues at coordinate 37,019 of JBDNHE010000099.1, forward strand.
ATGCTCGGCGTCTATCGTCCGCCGGAACTGCGCTTCGTGGCGGGAGAAGGGTCGTCGCTGATCTCGGAGGACGGACGGGCCTTTCTGGATTTCACGTCGGGAATCGGGGTCAACGCCCTGGGGTTTGGATCGCCTGTCATTCGCGCGGCCATCGAAGCCGCTCTGGACACCGGCCTGATCCACACGTCCAACCTGTTCCGGACGGCGCCGGCCGAGGCACTGGCCTCTCGCCTGATCGAGCTGTCGTTCCCGGGCAAGGTGTTCTTCTGCAACTCGGGCGCCGAGGCCGGTGAGGCCTCCCTGAAGTTCGCCCGTCGCGCCGCTCGGGCCTGGCTCGGCGATTCGGCCACCGAGGAAGCGAAGGCCGCCAAACACCAGATCGTGGCGTTCAAGGATGGATTCCACGGACGGCTGCATGGGACGCTGGCCATCACCGATCGGCCGGCGTATCAGGCCCCATTCGCGCCTCTCATGCCGGGTGCCGTGGTCGTCGACCTGGACGATTCCGACGCGATCCGCGCCGCGGTCAGCGCCGAGCGGACGGCGGCCATCATCGTTGAGCCGATCCTGGGCGAGGGCGGTGTACGGCCGGTCTCCGCCGCCAAGCTGATGGAGCTCCGTGCGCTGTGCGACGAGGTTGGCGCGGTCCTGATCTTTGACGAGGTCCAGTGCGGAATCGGCCGGACCGGCGAGGTCTTCGCCTGGCAGGAGTCGAGCGTGCTCCCGGATCTGCTGGCGCTGGCCAAGCCGATCGGTGGTGGATTGCCCATGGGCGCGGTCATCCTGGCAGATCGGGTGGCTGAGACCATCCAGCCCGGGGACCACGCCACCACGTTCGGCGGCGGGCCCCTCGTCGCCTCGGTGGCGCTCGCCGTACTGGAGACTGTCGCACAGCCGGACTTCCTGGCCGAGGTCCGGCGCAAGGGCGCCCTGATCGAAGCGGGGCTCATCGACATCGCCTCCCGACATGAGTCCGTCTTGGCCTACCGCGGTCGCGGCCTGATGTGGGGACTTGAGCTGAGCGTTCCGGTCGCCGATCTCACGGCCGCCGCGTTTGAAGCTGGCGTCCTTCTGGTAGGTGCGGGCCCCGGCGTTCTCCGGCTGCTCCCGCCTCTGACCGTCACCGATCAGGAGATCGAGCGCGTGCTTGGCCTGATCGACGAGCTCCTTTCGTGAGACTTGCCGTTGTGAGTTCCGAACCCGGCTGGACCATGATCCAGCCCATTGGGGCCAGGCGGCCGCTTCGACCGGGCACGCCGAAGTCTCAGCCAGTCGTGCGAGCCGCACGCGCGGCCGACGCAGTGCAGATGGCGGCCATCATCACGCCATACGCTGCGGCCGGCGTGATGCTGCCGAAGACGCCGGCTCAACTCGAGACGGTGATCGAGACGTTTCGTGTCGCCACGATTCGGGGCAGGGTCGTAGCCTGCGGCGGGATTCGCTTCGTCAACGGCGCCACGGTAGAGATCGTGGGGCTGGCCGTCGATCCGAGTTCCCTGGGGCTGGGTGCCGGGGCAGCTCTGATGGAGGCCCTCCACAAAGACGCGCGCGCACAGGGTGGCCAGCGGCTCTACGCGCTCACGATGGAGGCTGCCTTTTTTGCGCGTTTCGGATACCGGAAGGGGATGGTCGCCGAAGTACCGGAGAAGTTCCAGCTCGACTGCGCCACCTGCTCTCGTCGAATCGGTTGCAAAGAACAGATGATGATTCTGGACTGAGCGGCCCCTCGATCCATCCGGACCGTTGACTTATACATCCTCAATGCATAAATATGCGTACCGGGAGATGAGTCCCGTATACCTATGCACCTTTCTTCTGGTCAATCGGCCGGGAGTTTGAGATGAAAGTCGTTCTCGGATATTCAGGCGGGCTGGACACCTCGGTGATCGTCCCGTGGCTCAAAGAGACGTACGGGGCAGAGGTCATCTGCATGGCCGCCAACGTCGGCCAGCGTGAGGACATGTCCGGACTCGAAGCCAAGGCTCTCGCGTCCGGTGCTTCGGCGCTGGTGATCGAGGACCTGCGCGACGAGTTCATCGAGAATTACGCATTCCCGGCCATGCGCGCCGGTGCCATCTACGGACGGAAGTACCTCCTTGGTACCGCCATGGCACGTCCGATCATCGCCAAGCGTCAGGTCGAAATCGCCAAGCAGTTCGGCGCGGACGCTCTTTCGCACGGCTGCACGGGTCGGGGCAACGACCAGGTTCGCTTTGAGCTGACCTTTGCTGCCCTCGCTCCCGAGATGAACGTGATCGCGCCCTGGCGGGAGTGGGAGATCACTTCTCGGGAGGAGGCCTTTGCCTACGCCGTCGAGAAGAACATCCCGCTTGAGGGCGTCGACGCCGTCAAGCTCTACTCGCGAGACGAAAACCTCTGGCACATCAGCCACGAGGGAGGTCCGCTCGAGGATCCGGCGAACGAGCCGGAAGAAGAGATGTTCAAGTGGACCGTCGCCCCCGAGGACGCCCCGGATACCGCCGCCAACGTCACGATTCGTTTCGAGTCCGGCACGCCGGTCGCAATCGATGGTGTTCAGCTCTCCGCAGTGGCCCTTCTGGAGCAGCTCAATGACATCGGCGGCCAGCACGCGGTCGGCCGTGCCGACATCGTCGAAGATCGGCTGGTCGGCATGAAGTCGCGCGGGGTCTACGAGACCCCCGGTGGCACCATTCTCTATGAGGCCCTGCAGGAGCTTGAATCCCTGACCATGGATCGTCGGGGAATGGCCTTCAAGGACGAACTGGGCAAGCGCTGCGCCGAGATCGTCTACGAAGGTCGCTGGTGGAGTCCGGAGCGTGAGGCCATCGACGCCGCTGTGAACGTCCTTATGGAGCCGGTCACGGGCGAGGTGAAGATGAAGCTCTACAAAGGTCGTGCGTGGGCCATCGCGCGGACCAGTGAGAACTCGCTGTACCGGACCGACCTGGCCACCTTCGGCGAAAGCGCCACCTACGACCACGCCGATGCCGCCGGCTTCATCCGACTCTTCGGTCTTCCGCAGCGTGTCGCCGCCACCCTGGGCAAGAACCAGGAAGTGGTAGCCCAGCTTCTGCGCGAGGTCGCCGCCGCGACCAAGAGCTGAGCCGGGCAGAGCGCGCCCCCGTCACTGAAAGAGGGGCCGTCACTCGGTTGTGGCGGCCCTTCTACGTATCCGGCGGTGCCGATAACACGAGGCCGGACCCCCGTGCTATCGGTGTCTCCCGGCTGGCTCACCTGCATCCGATTCGCCACACTGCGTCGCCCACGCCCTCGCGTGGTGTATCGAAGGTTCGCGAGCCACTTTTGATACACCCCACTAACACCTCAACGCTGAATGATTTCGATGGACAAGCCTGACAATCCCGAGACCAAGGCCCTGTGGGGCGGCCGCTTTGATGGAGGGATGGACCCCCGCATGGTGCCGTTGAACCTGTCCCTCGACGTCGACCGGCGACTCTGGCCCCAGGACGTTCAGGGCTCACGGGCATGGGCCCGAGCCTTGGGAAAGGCCGGCGTGCTCAGCAACGAGGAAGTCGCAGCCATCCTCGGGGCCTTGGACCGCGTCTCGGCTCGCCTGACGGCAGGTCTGGAAACCGGGAACGATGAAGACATCCATTCGCTGGTCGAACGCCTGCTCGGCGACGAGGCCGGCGAGGTCGCCGGAAAGCTTCACACCGGCCGGTCCAGAAACGACCAGGTCGCCACCGACTTCCGGCTCTGGGGAATGGAGGCGTGTGACCACCTGATCGGACTGGTGGAGGAGACCGGCCGCGCGCTGATGGTGTTGGCGGAGCAGGGGGCGGACATCGTAATGCCCGGCTACACCCATATGCAGCAGGGGCAGCCGGTACTGGCGGCGCACTGGGCCATGAGCGCGTTCTGGCCCCTGATGCGCGACCGCGATCGGCTTCATGCTGCTCGCCACGCTGCCGGTGTGCTCCCGCTTGGCTCGGGCGCAGTGGCCGGGTGTCCGTTCCCGGTGGATCGGGACTTTCTGGCGGCGGAACTGGGATTCCACTCGGTGACCGAGAACTCGCTGGATGCGATCAGCGATCGGGACTGGGCGGCCGACCTCCTGTACGCTGGAGCCATGATCGGCCTGCACATCTCTCGGGTCGCCGAAGACCTGGTCTACTTCAGCTCTCGCGAGTTCGGCTTCGTCAGACTCTCGGATGGCTTCTCGACCGGTTCTTCTCTGATGCCGCAGAAGCGCAATCCCGACGCCGCGGAATTGACCCGGGGAAAGAGCGGCCGCCTGGTCGGTAACCTCTCGACCATGCTGACCCTCCTGAAGGGGCTGCCCACCGGCTACAACCGGGATCTACAGGAAGACAAACCGCCGGTCTTCGATACGGTCGATACTCTCCAGCTGGTTCTGCCCGCCCTGGCCGGAGCCGTCGCCACGGCCACCTTCCGGCCGGATCGGATCGCGGCAGCGCTTGATCATCAGCTGCTGGCGACCGATCTGGCCGACTATCTGGTCCGAAAGGGCGTCCCGTTCCGGACCTGCCACGAGGTCGTCGGCCGGCTGGTCAAGCTCTCCGAGGACACCAACACGCCGCTCTCCGAGCTTTCCGTGGAGCAGTACGCTCAGATCCATCCCGAGTTTGGTGATGATGTCCACGCGGTCTTCGACTGGACCGCCTCGGTCCGCTCCAGGGCGTCCCGTGGGGGGACGGCGCCGGAGTCGGTCGCCCTGCAGATGGACAAGGCGCGGGAGGCTCTGGCGGGATGACCCCGGGCGGGGGCGAACAGCCACCGGACCACGATCGCCGCGTGGGAACGAAAAACCGAACGTTCCGTCCGTGCGCAACTGTCCGGCGATTCTCGAATCCCTCAAGTATGACCCCGAACCTCTTGACGGAGTTGCGTTGGGCGACCGGCTACGCAGCTTTCGCAGGGCAAGAGGCCTGTCCCAAGCCGCCCTGGCAGCACTTGTTGAAGTCGATCGGGGCACGACCGAGGTGGGAGTCGGGCACGAGTCGGCCAAGCAATCGCACGCGAACCCCGTTGGAACGAATCATTGAAGCATCGCGACATCCCTCCCGCAGAGCGCGAGGAGCAGCATCGTTCTCGTCTGACTGCTCAATCCGAGACAGTCAGACTCACAGAAACCGGTCTCCAATAATCCCGGGACGGTTCACTCCCGAGGAGGCGGGTATTCGATCGACCGGCATCGGCTGCTATTTCGACGATCCCGCTCACGAAGTGTTCGGTATCTCATCGCGCGACTGGCAGAGCTTCTACCACTTCACGGTGGGTGGACCAGTTGAGGACGTTCGTCTCACCACCATACCTGCATACGGCCGGGAGGCTGAGCGATGACGACCGGCTTGTACCGCTCGCATCCCTGCCATCTGAAGCTGAGCCCCTCCACGCAGGAGTGGGCCGCTCATCTACGACGGCGACTGCGCGTTCTGCCGGCGCGGCGGCGGCGCCCGGGGCCGTTGACGCGCCCCGCCGCGGCACCGGACGCAAACTTCATCTCGCACGACTGAACGTTGATACAGCCGCTTCTGCTGTGACACTTCCTGCAGAGCAACATCGTGTCCTACGTCGCTCCGGTCCGGCTAGGGTAACAAGACCACCCTCCCCACGGGCTCACCCCGTGTTAGCGCATCGATTCCCCTCTGGAACTCATCAAGCGGCAGGGTACGATCAATCACCGTCGTGACAACGCCGCGTGAGACGAGATCGACAGCCTGTTTGAGCTCCGCGAGCGTGTTCCCCACGGATCCCATGACACTCGCCTCAGAAATGACAAGCTGAATGGGATGGACAGTGTAACTCTCTTCCGAGTAGCCGATGAAGACGAGCCGGCCCCGCTTGGCGATCGCTTTCGTACTCTCCTCCATCGTGGCTTTGGTAGCGACCAGCTCCATGATAACGTCCGCGCCGTGCCCGGCCGTGATATCGCGCACCCGCTCGGCAACGGAATCGGCCGTCGCATTGATCGCGTGAGCTGCTCCAAGAGACAGCGCTTTCTCGAGTTTGGCGGGTGTCCGGCTCACCGCGATCACCTCAGCGCCGGCGTGGGAGGCAAGTTGGACGATGCCAAGCCCCACCGCGCCGATCCCGTATACCAGCACGACGTTCCCAGGTGAGACCCGGGCCAGGTTCATTGCGTGGATCCCAGTCGTGACGCTACACCCTATCGGCGCCGCCGCCACGTCACTCACGTGGTCGGGAAGCGGGATGCAGTTTCGGGCCGGGACCTTGAGCGCGCTTGCAAAGCCGCCATCCGAGATAAACCCGTACTCTGCCTGCAGCGCCCCACACAGGTTCTCATCACCCACCAGACAGTGCCGACACCGTCCGCAGCCAACGTAGTAATAGACGATGACCCGATCCCCTTCTTTGATGTCGGTCACACCGGCTCCGACCTCCGCCACCCGGCCGACCACCTCGTGACCGAGCGTAACTGGCTGTACCCCCAGGTTTAGGAGGCCGGACAAGAAGTGCAGCTCCGTATGGCAGAGACCGGCTGCCTTGACCTGTACAACCACTTGGCCCGGTCCAGCCGTCGGAGCGGGAACTTCCTCTAACTTCAACGGCTGCTTGGGCCCATGGTAACGAACGGCGCGCATACTTGAAGGCATGAAGTTACCCCGGCGGTTTCGAGTGGTCATCGCACCAGCTCACGCAAAACATTCTGCCGGCGTCCGCCATCCCAAGGTGTGGCGAGGTCGGCTGTTCAACACTCCCGCCATCGCCGCGAGTCGCGGTTGACTCACCGCAGACAGATCGGCGGTGCGTGATCGGCGGTGCGTGGAAGGTACTGTCGCCGCAGGCCGTTGGGTACTGTCAACTTGAGGCTGAGGTCGCCAGACTCGGGTGATGCAGACGAAAGCGACGAAGTATCATGGCTACCGGTTCCCGCGGGAGATCATCAGCCATAACGTGTGGCTGTATCATCGTTTCGCCCTGAGCTTCCGCGACGTCGAGGATCTCCTCGCGGAGCGCGGCGTCATCGTCACCTACGAGACCGTCCGCCAGGGGTGCCGAAAGTTCGGACCGGAATACGCCCGGCAGCTCAGGCGTCGGCAGGGGAGACTCGGTGACATCTGGCACCTGGACGAGGTGTTCGTGAAGATCCGGGGTGAGCGACACTATCTGTGGCGTGCCGTCGACCAGGATGGGGATGTGATCGACATCCTGGTGCAGCGATATCGTAACGCCCGCGCGGTGAAACGCTTCTTCCGCAAGCTGCTCAAGGGACAGGAGCGCACGCCCCGGGAGTTGGTGACGGACAAGCTCAAGAGCTAAGGTTCGGCTCGCCGGAGCATGATGCCTTCGGTGGAGCACACCACGACGCGGTACGGGAACAATCGAGCCGAGGTCTCTCAACAACCGACTCGCCAACGAGAACGTCAGATGCGGGGGTTCAAGTCCCCGGGCCAAGCGCAGCGTTTCCTGTCGGTTCAGGGAGTGATCCAGAACTGCTTCCGACTTGCGCGCCACGAGGTCCGTTCAGCGCATTACCGGGTGCCGCGTGGCCGCGCGTTTGCGGCCTGGGATGTGGCTACAGGCGGTAACGCAGCCTGATGCTGGCTCGTCCCAGACCCTCTCATTGCCTCGCGCGCACCCAAGTTGACAGTATCGTTCAGGCTGGGGCACGACTGGGCCCTGGGCCGCCCCCGTCCCGCCTTCCGCTACGAGGACAAGGGGACCCTAAGGGCACCCTTCGCCACGATCGGTCGGGCGCGGGCCGTGGCCGACCCCTGGGGTCCGATCCTACTCCGGATTCCTGGCCCGGCTCTTTTGGAGCTTCCTCCATTTCCTCTTCCTCATCGGATTCCGGAACAAGGTGCCCGTGATGCTGTACTGGGCGTGGCAGTGGGGGGTGCAGGGAAGAGGCACGCGACTCATCACCGTGGACCGGGAGATAAGGCTCCGGAGACCAGCTGACCTCTGAGGTCGCGCGCCCCGGAGCATGGGGCGGCTCCTTCAGGCGTCCCGCGTGAAGTTCGAGCAGAGCAGCTCCAGCTCGAACGGCTCCACGGCGGCGCCGAAGTAATGGCATCGGAACGTATCACCGTCCCCGCACCTCTCCAGGTGGCCGCAGGAGGCGCAGGTGCCGAAATCCTTCCCTCCCCGGCTCCTGGCGAGCTCCGCCAGTATCCGGCGAAGGCTGCCGGTCGCTTCTGCCCGTGCCTTCAGTGGGAGCTGGCCGACTGCACTGACCACGTCATCAAGGGGGTCTTCTCTCAGAGCAGCGTGCGCCTGCTCCGTAAGGTCGAAGCGAACACTCCTCCCGTCGAGCGGGGAGCGGGTACGTGTCAGATACCCGCTCTTCACAAGCGCCTTGACCGTCTGCGACGCCGTCCCCCTGGTGGTCGCATGAAAGTCGGCGAAGCTCGAGACCGTCCGTGAGAAGCGGTTGGCTCTCGCGAAGTATCGGAGGACCGCCCATTGGGCGGGGGTCAGGCCCGCGAGTTGGCCTCCGCTATACGCGAGCCGGCCCAGAAGGACGAGCAACTCGGCGAGGGTACGCCCATCAGTCTCGGGGGCCATATCCAATATGGTAGCGATTCCGAATCTCCTTGACCATACCTGTACGGCGGCATCTGTACGGCGGCGCTTGCCTCCACTCGCCTGCAGGCAAGCCCTCAAATTGACATGCCCGGTCTCGGAAGTTAGTATGGCATCGCTACTATCATATCCTCCGTACCTCTTTCCTCTTTCGAGCACGCCTATCGGCAGCCCTTGGCGCCCAGAGTTCAGCCCTGCTGACCACCACGGCGGGCGAGCCCCAATGAAGAGACGCCCATGACCTACATCATCGGGGAGCCTTGCATCGGCACGAAGGACGCCAGCTGTGTGAATGTGTGCCCCGTTGATTGTATTTAGGAAGGCGACGATCAGTTCTACATCCACCCGGACGAGTGCATCGACTGTGGAGCTTGGGAACCAGAATGCCCCGTGCAGGCGATCGTTCCGGACACGGATGTGCCCCCGGAGTGGGATTCGTACATCGAGAAGAACAGGAGCCACTTTGTGTGAGAGATTCGCGGAGCGCCGGTCCTTGGCCATAGGGTCACGGTGGCCAGGAAGAACACGCTCGCTCGCCACATGAGGGTGATTCGGCCGGTGCTCGAGGGAGCCATTGGAGATATCGTGGACACTCGGGGCGTCACCGACACTCTCGGTCGGTCGCTCCGTGATCTGCGCGTTTCGGTTACGGACCGCTGCAACTTCCGCTGCACCTACTGCATGCCGAAGGAGGTGTTCGGAAGGGGATACCAGTTTCTCCCACAGGAACGGTTACTGACGTTCGAAGAGATCACCCGCCTCGCAAAGATCTTCATCACGCACGGGGTGCAGAAGGTCCGCATCACGGGTGGGGAGCCGCTTCTGCGTCGGGACATAGAACGGCTGATCGAAATGCTCGTGGCGCTCGATGGCCTGCGGGACCTGAGCCTCACCACGAACGGTTCACTGTTGGCCAAGAAGGCCGCAGGGCTCAAGAAGGCTGGATTGCGGCGGGTGACCGTGAGCCTCGACTCCCTTGACAATGCTGTCTTCAAGGCCATGAACGACGTGGATTTCCCGGTCGAGCGGGTGCTGGAGGGTATCGAGGCTGCGAGGGCGGCAGCTCTGTCCCCGATCAAGATCAACATGGTCGTCAAGAAGGGCGTGAACGACGGCGACGTGCTGCCGATGGCGCGTCATTTTCACGGCACCGGTTGCATCCTCCGATTCATCGAGTACATGGACGTGGGAACCACCAACGGTTGGCGGCTGGAAGACGTCGTGCCCGCCGGCGAGATCGTGCGCCGGGTAGACGGCGAGCTTCCGCTCGAGCCGCTCGAACCGAATTACCACGGCGAGGTGGCGCGGCGCTACCGGTACCGGGACGGAGGAGGCGAGATCGGCGTGATCGCATCGGTCACGCAGCCGTTCTGCGGAAGTTGTACACGGGCGCGACTTACGTCCGAAGGCCTGCTCTACACGTGCCTGTTCGCGGCAACGGGGCACAATCTCCGCGACCTGCTTCGGGAAGGTCGATCGGACGAAGAGATTTCCACGGCGGTTCGCGACATCTGGTCAGGTCGCAGCGACCGCTACTCAGAGATACGTACCTCCCAGACCGCTTTGCGGTCGAAGGTCGAGATGTCCCATGTCGGCGGGTAGGACGCCACCCGAAGTGAGTGAGTTGACGGAATCACGTCTCGTCCTGGGCACCGGAAAGCTCTGGGAGGCCGGCACGCGGGCCCGGTTCCTCGACGCCGTCGGCGACGGCTCCCTGCCCGAGCAGGCGTTCAGTCGGTGGCTCGCGCAGGACTACTTGTTCGTCAGGGGCTTCACGGATTTTGTGGCTCTCACCGTCGCGAAAACAGCTAGGCCGGGGCAGAGACTCCTGATCTCGGGCCTTTCAGTCCTGGACGCCGAGCTTGATTGGTTCGAAGAACAGGCAGAAGCCATGTCGTTGGATCTCGGGGCCGAAGTGCATCCGGTGTGCCGGCGCTACGTGGATTTCCTGGTCGCCGCGGCTTACAGCGAGCCCTTCGAGGTGTTGCTGGCCATCTTCTACGGCGTCGAGGTGGCTTATACCGTCGCCTGGGGTGCCCTCGAAGCCAAAGGTCCGTACGCAGAGTTGATCGAGCGCTGGACCAGCGAGGACTTTCAAGCATACGTGCGCTCCCTCGGTGAACTCGCGGACCGGCACCACCACCCCCGGCAGCAGCAGAAGTTCGACGAGGTGATGCGCCACGAGCGGGATTTCTGGCGGATGACCTGGGAGGGCTGAGAAGGAGATGGCGACGCAGCCGTTGCACGTCACCCTGTGGGAGGAGAATCTCACGCAGGTTCAGGCTTGCTCAGTCCATCCGTTCGTCCAAGGGCTGGGAGACGGGACACTGGATGCAGAGGCGTTCAGGGGCTATGTGGCCCAGGACGCGTTCTTCTTAGGGGCCTTCTTCAGCGCCTATGCCCTGGCCGCGGCCAAGGGGGTAGAGCGGATCGACGTCGTCCAGAGACTGCACCGGCTCATGGGGGGTGTGCTCGACGAACTCGAGCTTCACGAGGGGTATGCGGAGAGTCTGAGCATCGAGCTGGTGAACGTCCGGCCGTACCCAGCCACGAGCGCCTACACGGACTTCCTGCTTCACACGGCCTGGACCGCCGAGGCGGGGGAGATCATGGCAGCGATGACGCCTTGCATGCGGCTTTATGCGCACCTGGGCCAGCGGTTGGCCACCCACGATCACTCTGGAAACCCGTATCGGGACTGGATCGCCACCTACTCCAGCCAGGAGTTCGAAGCACTGGCCAGCGAGCTCGAATCACTGCTCGATCATCTGGCCGAGGATAGTCGTGGAGTCGCGGACATGTACCGGTACGCGATGCGCTGTGAGTTCGACTTCTTCACTGCCTGCCTCCCTTCGGGCGGCGATGGTGGCACGCGCGAGACCCACGGAGGCGGAGCCGTCAGACGGTGAACGAGCTCCCGCACCCGCAGCCGCCGCTCGCGCCGGGATTCCGGAACGTGAAGCCCTGACCCATCATGCTCGTGACGTAGTCGATCTCGACCCCCTCCAGAAGGCTGTTGAAGAAGTGGGGCGAGCCGCGTTACGAGCGCCATGGGGCCAGATTCAAGGCGGATCGCCGAAGCCATAGCCGTCAGCTACGTCGAGGCGGTCCAACGAAAAAGATGGCCCCATGCCGCACGTAACCCATAGGGCGAAGGGGGGTTCGGCGGTCCATGCTGCGTCTCTCCTCCTCCCCGTAGCTTTCGCTACGACTCGTCGTCGTTCCTGCCCTGAACACACCGAAGACCCCTTCGCGCGGCCGCACCCCATTTCTTCAACAGGCTTCCAGGTACTGCGCGCTGAACGGGTCCACGAACACCTTCACGCCGTCTACTTCAATGATGTCGTCGTCGGCCTCGGGTTCCGCTTCTACGTTCAACCCGTACTGGAAGCCCGAGCATCCACCGGGGAGCACCGCCACGCGGAGTCCCGCGCCACCTGCGACGCCGTGCTCCTGGACGAAGTCAAGGACCTTCTTGGTCGCCGTTCGCGTCATCGTAATTATGGGGCAGACATTCTCCTGGTTCCTGTATTCGAATTTCAGGCTATCCGACCGATCCTTCCATCTCGAGCTCGATGAGCCTGTTGGGTACTGTCAAGTTGAGCCCCTCCTCGCCAGACTCGGCGGATGGAAACGAATTCAACGAGCTACCACGGCTACCGCTTTCCCCCGGAGGTCATCAGCCACGGCGTGTGGCTTTACCACCGATTCTGCCTGAGCTTCCGTGACGTGGAGGAACTCCTCGCGAAGCGTGGAATCGTCGTCACATACGAGACCGTCAGGCAGTGGTGTCGGAAGTGTGGCCCCGAGTACGCACGGAAGCTCAAACGTCGCCAGGGACAGCTCGGCGATATCTGGTACCTCGACGAGGTGTTCGTGAAGATCGGCGGCGAGCGCCAGTACCTGTGGCGGGCCGTCGACCAGGACGGGGACGTGATCGACATCCTGGTCCAACGAAAACGCAACGCCCGCGCGGCGAAGTGGATCTCTCGCAAGCTACTGAAGGGGCAGGAGAGTACCCCGTGGCAACTGGTGACGGACAAGCTGAAAAGCTACGGCGCGGCCCACCGCGTCACGATGCCTTTGGTTCTTCACATCACGGCACGCACTACGGCCCACTGGCTCAATCTTCAGCGTGTCGTACAGCGGCGCGTGCTTCGGTACTTCCACACTTAGAGCCTACTGGACGAAGCCGACGCGAGCGGAATGCTCACCTGGCAAGGCTCCGGAGGATTCAGCATCGCCGCGTCGGTCCGCATCGAGGGACACGACCGTGCCGGCGTCGAGCGTCTCGCGCCCCTATCCGCCAACTCCGTGCGCATCCGCTGGGCCGTGCTCCTCGCTCGGATCTATGGCGTGCTTCCGCTCCTCTGTCCGAGTTGCGGGGGTGAGATGAAGATCCTCGCGTTTCTTACCGACCCGCCCGTGGTCTCGAGAATCCTCCTGCACCTCGACCTGCACTATCTGCCACCGCCGCTTTCACCCGCGCGTGGGCCACCACATGGAGATTTCCTCTTCGATCAAACATCGGAGTTCGACGCCACTGAGGCTGAGCCGGTGCCGGACATTGTCTTTGATCAGACGCCGCCAGGGGAAGTGGACCTCGGACCGGCAAACGACTGCCCGTTCCCTTCAGTGTCCTGGAGACGTCACCCACCCCTCCATTCCTTGACTTTCGGCACTACGGGGCGATTGGATGCCTTCTATGGGGCCAGCGGTCAAGACACACGTATACAACGCGCCAGCGGTCCGATTTTTGACCGCAGGCGTCCGCATTGTTTGGATTGCCGGTTCGACGGTTCAGGGTGGGTGCGTTCGTCGGGTCCGTGTCGCAGTCCGAAAGTCCTTCACAGCCTTGGCGTTCTCCGCTCGGGAGCAGGAACCATCCTTCTATCTGGGGCTCATTGGCC
>JBDNHE010000100.1:0-11654 GCA_041688945.1 Gemmatimonadota bacterium
ACCTTTCCGGCGTCCTTGCGCGCGATGCGCAGGTCGGCGGCCATGGCGATCTCAAGACCACCACCAACGGTGTGACCATTGAGGGCGGCGATCGTCAGCTTCGGCGTCTGCTCAAAGCGAGACAGCGTCTCGTTCGCATGCAGGCAGAAGTAGTACTTCCAGACCGGGTCGGCCTCGTTGAGCATGTTGATGTTCGCCCCGGCGGAGAAGAATTTCTCTCCCTTACCGGTCAGGACGATCACCTCGACGTCCACGTCGAAGCGGGCACGGAGGATGGCGGTGTCAATCTGCCGCATCATTTCGTGCGTGTAGGTGTTTGCGGGCGGGTCGTCGAGCGTGATGATCGCGACCTTATCCTGCACCTCGTAGTGGACCAGAACCTTCTCGGTCATCGTTGTACCTTTTCGATTGAGATTCCGCACAGATCCGGGACACAGGGGCTCGGTGAGCACCGAAGCCGAGTGTTGCAGTGTTGCCCGGAGACCCGCGAACGTACCCGGAAGCGGGCCAAAGGGTCAAGCGGGGCGGGGGAGCCGGCGACGACGGGGATGGCATCCAGCGCACAGTGCCTTTTCCGAAGCCGCCTTGAACGACGTAGCGAGCCCTGATGCACGAAGAAGGCCCCGCCAGCTCTCGCCGGCGGGGCCTTCCCATTTTTCGCCATCCCTCCTGCTGCCCACCCCCGACCCCCCACCCCTCCAGGGGGTCTGAATAACGGTCCGCCCACGGGGCGGGCCCATGGCTAGGTCCGCCTTCTTTACATCTCGCCGCGGCCCATCTTCCGCAGCACCGTGTGCAGGATCCCGCCGTTCTGGTAGTACTCGGCGTCGATCTCGGAATCGAGCCGGACCACAACGTCAAAGGTCTTGCTTGTACCATCCTCGGCGGTGGCCACAACCGAAAGAATGCAGCCCGGCTCCAGTCCATCGGCGATTCCGCGGATGTCGAAGGTCTCACGTCCGCTAAGGCCGAGAGCTGCAGCACCTTCACCCGCCTTGAACTGCAGCGGCAGCACACCCATTCCAACCAGATTGGAACGGTGGATGCGCTCGTAGCTTTCGGCGATCACGGCCTTCACGCCCAGCAGGCCCGTGCCCTTGGCGGCCCAGTCACGTGACGACCCGGCCCCGTACTCCTGCCCGGCCAGAATAACCAGCGGCGTGCCGGCCGCCTGGTACTTCATGGCGGCGTCGTAGATCGAGGTCTCCTCGCCGGTGGGGAAGTGGATGGTGTATCCGCCTTCCTTGCCGTCAAGCAGCAGGTTCTTGATGCGCACGTTGGCAAAGGTGCCCCTCATCATGACTTCGTGGTTTCCGCGACGTGATCCGAAGGTGTTGAAGTCCACCACCTTCACGTCGTGGTCCTTCAGGTACATCCCGGCGGCGCCGTTCTTGGCGATGGCACCGGCAGGCGAGATGTGATCCGTGGTGACCGACTGACCCAGAACTGCCAGGGCGCGGGCGCCCTCGACATTCGAGAGGGCCGGGACGTCGAGCGTCATTCCCTCAAAGAACGGCGGGTTCTGGATGTAGGTTGAGTCATCTTCCCAAGCGTAGAGCGCACTGTCGGTTGGCACCGGAAGCGCACGCCACAGATCATCACCTTCGAATACCTCGCCGTAGCGGTCGTGGTACATCTCGGGCTTGAGCGAGGAAGTCACGGTGTCTCGCACCTCGGCCTGGCTAGGCCACAGGTCGGCCAGGAACACGGGCTTGCCATCCTTTCCATGCCCCAGCGGCTCGTTGTAGAGGTCGATGTCAATCCGGCCGGCCAGCGCGTAGGCTACAACCAGCATGGGCGAGGCCAGGTAGTTGCCGCGCACCAGCGGGTGAATCCGGGCCTCGTAGTTCCGGTTGCCCGACAACACCGCGGCCACGACCAGACCCTTCTCTTCCACAACCTTGTGAATCGGCTCGGGGAGCGGACCCGCGTTCCCGATACAGGTGGTGCAGCCGTAGCCGACCACGTCAAAGCCGAGCTTCTCCAGCGAAGGCATGAGCCCCGATCCGACCAGGTAGTCGGTGACCACCTTGGAACCGGGCGCCATCGAGGTCTTCACCCAGGGCTTCACATTCAGCCCGAGCTCGACAGCCTTCTTTGCCACCAGCCCGGCGCCGATCATCACGGACGGGTTGGAAGTGTTGGTGCAGGAGGTGATGGCAGCGATCACGATCGAACCGTCGCCCAACTCCATCTTCTGGCCGTTGTGGTCGATTTCGTAGTAGCGGTTCCGGGCTCCGGGGCGGCGCGCCATGGTCGCGACCGCAGGTCCGTGGGCGGTCGTAACGCCATCTTCGGTCTCAACCGGAACGTTACCGCCTTCCTCTGCCCAATCGCCCCCATCTGCGACCGCGTCTCCCAACTCGAAGCCGGCCGGAAGGAGGTTTGGCAGGTCGCGATCGAAGGCCTCGCGCAGATCCGCCATGCGGATGCGGTCCTGAGGCCGCTTGGGCCCGGCCAGCGACGGCTCGATCGTCGAAAGGTCCAGCTCAAGCGTCGACGTGAACTGCGGATCGGGCGTGTCGTCCGTGCGGAAGAGGCCCATCGCCTTCGAAATCGTCTCTACCCGCTCAACCAGCTCGGGCGGACGGCCCGAACCGCGCAGGTAGGCCAGCGCCTCGTTGTCGACCGGGAAGAAGCCGATCGTGGCCCCGTACTCGGGCGACATGTTGGCCAGGGTTGCCTTGTCCGGGAGCGACAAGTTGGAAAGGCCCGACCCGTAGAACTCCACGAAGCGGCCGACTACGCCGTGGGCACGAAGCAGCTCGGTCGCGCGCAGCACCAGGTCGGTCGCGGTGGCGCCTTCCGGGAGCTGACCCACCACTTTCATGCCCACGACCTCGGGCAGAAGCATGTAGTAGGGCTGCCCGAGCACGACGGCTTCGGCCTCGATCCCACCGACGCCCCATCCGACCACGCCCAGACCGTTGATCATGGTGGTGTGGGAGTCGGTGCCGACCAGGGTGTCCGGGTAGGCAACCATACGGCCGTACTCATCACGCCGGTGAATCACCGAGGCGAGGTATTCCAGGTTGACCTGGTGGACGATGCCGGTGCCGGGGGGAACGACCGAGAAGTTCTTGAAGGCTTCCTGCGCCCAGCGGAGCAGGGTGTAGCGCTCGCGGTTCCGCTGATACTCCTTCTCGACATTCATTCGGTAGGCGTCGGAGTTTCCGAAGAAGTCCACCTGCACCGAGTGGTCGATGACCAGGTCGGCGGGGACCACCGGATTGATGCGGCTGGCATCGCCGCCCAGCGCTTCGAGTCCATTCCTCATGGCGGCCAGATCGACCACGGCGGGAACACCCGTGAAGTCCTGCAGGACTACGCGGGACGGCATGAAGGGCACGTCGGCACCGGAATTGGTCGGGCTCCATGCTGCGATCGCGCGGACATGCTCCTCGGAGACGTAGCCCTTACCCGCATGACGCAGGGCGTTCTCAAGCAGAATGCGGATCGAGAAGGGCAGCTTCTCCAGCTCGACCAGACCGGCTTCTTCAAGAACGCCGATGTCGTAGTAGGCGGTCTCGCCTTCGGGAAGGTCGATGGTGCGGAGAGCGCCGAAGGGGTCCTTGAACTCGGCCACGAGGTCCTCGCTTGATGCGGAATTGAATTCGTCTGTCGGGCTCCGGACTGGCGGGTCTGCCGCTCCGGAGACCTTGATTCTACAAGGAATCCGGGCCGAAAAACAGACGCGCCTCCCCAAGGAATCGTACTGTTCGGGGCATGGAGTGGCCCGGGTGAAGGGCTTTAGACCCAGCGGCGAACGCGTCCGCAGTATTCTGTATAGGGGGCGCCGAAGACCCCCGTGAGTGCACGTTCCTCCGGTCCGATCTGAAAGCGATTCATCCAGAGCACGAAGCCGACGGCGGGAATGAGCGCCAGCCAGTCGCCGGACCGGACAGCGATCGCCAGCAGGATCAGCAGCATGCCCAGGTACACGGGATTACGCGTCAGCCGGTAGATCCCTGACTCCACCAGAGAGGATGCGGTCTCGGGTTTGGTTGGGTCGACGGTCGTTCCTGATCGAGTGAACTCGAACAGCCCCAGCGCCACCGTGGCTCCACCCATTCCCATCAGCACGGTCTTCACGACCGGGATCGCAGTGAAGGCCGGCAACGGCAGAAAGGGCAGCCGGCCCAGACCCACTTCGGCGGCTCCTGCCAGCAGGAAGACGAGAGCGGGGGGCACGCGCAGTTCAAGTGGATGCTTCATGGTCGGGGCAGGCAGTGCAGGGGAGGTGAAATGGAGCGGTCGCGCCCGGAACGTTCGTCACCGTGATGGCATGGTCTCAACCCCTGCGGGAGAATGGCGGCAGAACCAACGAAAAGCGGGGCGACTCCACACGATCAGCCGTGTGTTGCCGCCCCGCCAGTGTTGTGTATCAAAAATGCTTCGGCCATTCAAACGCCGAGGCATCCGGCCCTGAGAACTACATGCCCGCCATTCCCCTCAGGGTCCGGGCCAGCGCTGCACTCCGCACGGAGTCGCCACCCAGCGTACCATCCTCAATGGCCGCAGCGTCCCGATCCAGCTGGTCCGCCATCCGGCGCAGGTCGGCCGCCACGTTGGCACCGCCTTCCGCACGGGCGATCAGCGCATCCACCTCAGCGGCACGCGTCCGGAGGATCCGATTGCCCCGGACCATCTGCTCCAGATACGAACGCGCCACCGGCGCGGTGGCCGGCCACACGAACATGGGCTGCATCTGGGCGTTGAACTCATTCAGCATGATCGACTCGGCTGCCGCGATCTCGCTGGCCGAAAGGTGTTCGGACTCGGTCAGGCGGAAGACGTCGATACCGCGAGAGATCTCAGCGCCGTAGATGCGCCCGTTGAACCAGTAGGACGACCAGAAGCCACCGGTGGGCGATTCCGTCGCGCTGAGCGGACCCCGGTCGAAAAAGCCGATCTCGAACGGGTTGGCCGGGTCCGTGAAGTCGACGATCGAGATGCCGCCCTGGTACCAGGCCTGGACCTTGATGTCGCGTCCCGGGACCGGAATCATCGAGCCGTTATGGGCCACGCAGTTCTCGGTCTCGGTCTGAGGCACCGGGAGCTTGTAGTAGCCCTCGAGCTTCATGTTGGCGCCATCGCGCGAGAAGATCGCGTCCGCACCCCATGTGGCCGGGTCGCTGGCACGGCAACGCGGAGCTGAACCGCCGCCCCACTCGTCCGTAAACAGGATCTTGGAACCGTCGTTGTTGAAGGTGGCCGAGTGCCAGTAGGAGAAATTCGGATCAGCGACTTCTCCGATTCGGACCGGGTTGGCCGGATCCGAGATGTCGAGCAGGATGCCGTTGCCGGCGCAGGCACCCGCCGCCAGCCCGATCGCCGGATAGGTGGTGATGTCGTGACACTGGTTGGTGCGCCGCTGGTTCTGAGCCCCGGGGGTCGTCTCCCCTCCCGGGTTCAGGCCATCCATACGACCCGACTCCAGGTCCGCAAAGATGCGCGGCATGCTCACGATCTGGGCGGCCGCGGGGTTGGCCAGCGGCACCCGCACCACCTCGATCCGGAAGTACGAGGTGTTCGGATCCTCATTCGGATCCTGGACACTTGAGCATCCAGCCAGCTCTTCGGCCGGGCGGGGTGAGTTGGTGCCCTGGATGTAGACATACAGGTTGGCGTCGTCGTTGGGGTCCTTCAGCAGCGTGTGCGTGTGCGAACCACGGCACGCCTGAACAGCGGCCACCTGACGCGGGTTGTTGATATCCGAAATGTCGAAGATCCGGATGCCGCGCAGGCGGGCATCGCTGACGGCCTCTTCAACACCGCTCACACCGCAGTCCAGTCGCCCACGGGTCTCCTGGGCCGACACTACAGCCAGATTGCCGTAGACCGAGATGTCGCCCTGTCCACCCGGGCAGACCACGGAGGTCCGCAGCACTGGGTTGGCCGGATTCGAGATGTCGAAAATCTGGAAGCCGTGATAGTTGCCCTGGAACATCAGGTTGCCGCTGAAGGCCAGGTCGGTGTTGTTGAAACGGCCGTCGCCCGAGTCTTCGGGATTGAAGAAGCCACCCGGCTTGCCCATGCTGGCCAGGTGCTCCATCCCGGAGATGGCGGTGCCAGCGTCCGTCCAGCCCGGGCTGAGCCCGATGCGTGGATCGTTGGGGTCCCACTCCAAGCGAGGAGGCACCAGCTGCACCATGTCCTGCGCGTCGAGTGCGGCCGGAGTCGAGATCGTCCCCGCCAGCAGAAGCGCTATCGGCAGCGCAGTGAGTCCTGCTCCCATCCATTTGCTTCGCGTCATCGTGTCACCCTGGTTCTGGTTGACTGCATTTGTTGGTTCGGTCCTGCGTTGACTTCCTACGGCACTCCCAAATGGGAGGCCGTCACTGACTACGCCCCTGACCTCGGGCGTCGAGCATGCCTTGCATCCGGTCGATCTCCGCTCGCTGGTCCGCGTCTACGTGCGACGCGAACTGGAAGATGTCCGACTCTTGGGCCGCACCATCGGTCGCGAACAGCTCTGCGACCATGATGATGGCGCCATTGTGGTGCTGCATCATGAATTCGAGAAAGAGCCGCTCAAACTCTACGTCCCTCGCGGCTTCCAACTGGACCATCTGATCGGGCGTGAGCATTCCGGGCATCATCGGCATGCCCTCCATGTCCCCCATGTCGTGCCCCATGGCACTGTGGTCCATTGCCGCCTGGCCGATCGTCTCGAGCGACGCGATCACCGCGCTCGGCTCGACGAATGCGGCCGAAGCAGGAACTGTTTCATCCCGGCTCCGAAGCCACCGCGCCATAAGCCCGATCTCGTCACGCTGCGAAATCTCCATCCGCAACGCGAGCGCCCGCAGGCCCGGATCGCGCGTGCGATCGTTGACCATCGCGGTCATTTGCAGCGCCTGAGCGTGGTGCGGGATCATTCCCTGCATGAAGTGGGTGTCCGCCGCCACATGAACGACGCCACCGAGTTCGGAGATGTCAGAAGCGTCGAGGGTTCGCGAAGCCTGACCTGGCGCGCCCGGTTGAACCGTGCGGGGCGCCGGCATCTGAGCTTGGGCCTCGGGGCTCGACCGGGGGGCTGAGCTGGGCGCGGGCGACGGCGCGGAACTGCATCCGGCCGCAATCAGCACACTGGCGACCACCATTCGGGAGCGATTTATGTGTTGCACCATGAGTATTCGGAGTTGCGCCGGGTCAGGCCGACGGGGATATCTGCGAATGAATCGACTCATCAGGAGAATAGCGAGACAGGGTGAGGGTTGGCGAGCCGTTTGTCGCCGAACTGGAAGGGTCGGTACCAGTGGTACGGCCATTCCGACGGACGGTTCCCATCGAGTCGAGAAAGAGGATGCGCGACTGCCACGAGGCGGTGGTGGCACCGGGGCCGGTCCCGCTCTGAGCCCATGGTGGGCGGTACGGGGCTGGGTCGCCGAACGGTCTGTTGGATGAACGCGGTCAGCTTGCCACCGGTGGAAGCCGGGCAGTAACCTGCGAGCAGGCCCTGACGCGTTGTTGTGGGCCGCTGCCAGAACCCGCCCTCCGATGTCGATCCGCAGCTCCGCGCCCTCTGTAACGTCAGACCTCTCAGGCCCTCCACTCCGGTCGCCTGACGGTTTCGACAAGGGCTGCGCCACCCTGTCATCCGCTGTGAAGCGGTCGCTTGGACCGAGCCGCCATGCTACGGGTCTCTCGGCTCTCTCCGCATTGGTTCTGGCCACCTCGATCACCACGTTGCCAGTCGCCGGCCAGCCCCGGCCCGGCCAGTCCCGGCCCGAACAGACCCAGGTCGCCATCCCGGGCACCGAAAGGTCGGTCACCCTGGCGCTCCTGCCGGCCGGCGAATTCCAGATGGGGAGTCCCGCTGACGAGGCCGGTCGCCACGACGACGAAGGCCCCAGGCACGCCGTGGCGCTTCCCAGCTTCTGGATGACCACGCACGAGATTACCCACGCTCAGTACGCGCCCTTCCGCTTCGAGAACTTCGATGGGGATGTCGGGCCCGAGGGAGCAGGGAGTTTTGACGTGGATGCGGTTACCCGTCCGTCGCCTCCCTACGAAGACCCCAGCCATGGCATGGGTGGCGATGAGCACCCGATGACAGGCGTCACTCGGTGGAATGGGCTCCACTACGCTCGCTGGCTCTCAGAGAAGACCGGACGGCTCTTCCGACTTCCCACCGAGGCCGAGTGGGAGTATGCCTGTCGGAGCGGGAGTGCCGAGGCTTTCGGAGCCGGCATCGCGGACGAGTCGGGGGTGGCGACCCGCGCCTGGCTTGAGTCGGAAGGCGGCGGCATACCACATCCGGTTGGTAGCCGTGAGCCGAACGCCTGGGGTCTCTACGACATGCAGGGCAACGCGGCTGAATGGGTCATGGACGGCTACCAGGCCGACGCCTACAACCGCTCCGATGCCGTGCCCTCGGCTGGATCGAGGGGCGCGGTTGAGGCGCCGTTCGTTGGAGACGCCACACGGGGCCGGGGCGTGGTACGGGGCGGGGCGTTCGATGACCCGACTCACGACGCACGTTGTGCGGCGCGGTATCCGGAAGCTGCTGCGTGGAAGCGTCGCGATCCGCAGATTCCGAAGAGCCGCTGGTGGAACACGGATTCACCTCATGTGGGTTTTCGGTTGGTCGCCCCGGCTGGCGAGTACACGATGAACGAAATCCGCGCGTACTGGGACGCGCTGCTGGCCGGTTGAGGGGCCGGTTGTACAGAACGAACACGAAACACTGGACGCACCTCGGGCGGCAATAACGCCCCGACATTCTGAAGAGGATTGGCAAATGGACAGGCGCAGATTCGTACAGGCAGGAGCTGTTGCAGCGATCGGTGGTATTGGCCTTGATGCTCTGCCGCTCAGGGCAGTGCCGGCGCCCTCCAAGACCCCGATCCGCATCGGCCTGATCGGCTGTGGCGGACGCGGCACGGGCGCCGCAGTCCAGGCCCTGAGCACGGACCAGGATGTGCAGCTCGTGGCCATGGCGGACGCCTTCGCGGATCGCTTGGAGGACAGCTACCGGAACCTGATCAACACGGCCGAGGACAGCTGGTCGGGCGGCGTTGATCTGACCCCCCGGATCGACGTTCCTGCTGAGCGGCGCTTTGCCGGCTTCGACGCCTACCTGCAGGTCTTGCCCCTGGTCGATGTGATCATCCTCGCCACCCCTCCCGGCTTCCGGCCCATCCACTTCAAGGCCGCGATCGAGGCGAACAAGCACGTCTTCATGGAGAAGCCTGTCGCCACTGACGGACCGGGAGTGCGTTCGGTTCTTGAGTCGGCGGCCATGGCCCGCGACCGAAACCTCAACGTCGTCGTCGGACTGCAGCGTCGGTACCAGACCATCTACAAGGAGTGGGTCGATCGGATTCACGCCGGGATGATCGGGGAGGTGATCCTGGGACGCGTCTATTGGAATGACGCCGGCGTCTGGGTTCGCGAGCGTCAGCCGGGCCAGACCGAAATGGAGTACCAGATGCGCAACTGGTACTACTTCACCTGGCTGTGCGGAGACCACATCGTGGAGCAGCACATCCACAATCTTGATGTAGCCAATTGGGTTCTCGGAGATTCGCATCCGATCCGGGCCCAGGGGCAGGGCGGTCGTCAGATTCGCAACGGGCTGGACCATGGCCAGATCTTCGACCACCACATGGTCGAGTTCGAATACGAGGGCGGGGCACGCGTGCTCAGTCAGTGCCGCCACATGCCGAACACCGCGCGGAGGGTTTCCGAAGGCTTTCACGGAACCAACGGGACGGCGCCTCGGCCTGGCCAACTGGTCTCGGCGTCCGGTCATCCGCTCATGGATTACGACGACGAGGGCGATCCGAATCCGTACCAGACCGAGCACGATGAGCTCTTCGCCGCTATTGCCGCCGGGGAGTACAAGTTCGCCGACGCAGAGCGGGGTGCCCGCGCGAGCATGACGGCGATCATGGGACGGATGGCGACCTACTCCGGCCAGATCGTCGAGTGGGACGAAGCTCTGGGGTCGAAGCTGAGCATCATGCCCGAGCGCTACGCCTTCGACGCCCAGCCGCCGATCGTTCCAGACGCAAACGGCCGGTATCCGGTGGCGGTGCCTGGCGTGACCCAGTCCTACTGATCACGGTCACGCGAATGAAGGACGGCGAGCGGGTCCGGAGGGCGTTGCGCCTTTCTGGACCCGCACGTGTTGTTGCGATGGGGGTGGCGTGTCTGCTGGTCGGGGGAGGCCAGGTGGGATCCGTCGAGGCGCATCCCGTGCCAGACCGGTTCGAGTTCGCCAAGGGCCGTCCTGCCTTGGCCCGGTTCGAGTTCGCCGAACCTCACATGGGGACGACGATCCGGCTGGTCCTTTACGCGCCAGATCAGGGCACTGCCTCACGCTGGGCCGAGCACTCGTTCAGCACCTTTCAGCGCCTCGACTCCCTCTTCAGCGACTACCGGGCGGACAGCGAGATCTCCGCGCTGGCTGCATCAGCCGGTTCAGGCGGGGCGATGCCGGTCAGCGCTGAGCTCATCGAAGTGCTCACGCTCGCGCAGGATTGGAACGCGCGGACCGAGGGGGCTTTTGACGTGACCGTGGGGTCGATGACCCAGCTTTGGCGCTGGGCGATTCGGCGGGGCGAACTCCCGGACGAGGGCCGACTTCAAGGGGCACGTGAGCAGGTTGATGCGTCGGCGCTGCGGCTGGACCTGACAGCGGGAACGGCGTCACTGGCGTTGTCCGGCATGTCGTTGGATCTGGGTGGGATCGCCAAAGGCTATACTGCCCAACGAGTCCTGGACGCACTCCGTGAGGGTGGGATCGTCCATGCCATGATCGATGCCGGTGGGGATCTGGTCCTCGGGGCCGCTCCTCCTGGCGAGCCAGGATGGCGGGTCGAATTCCCCGACGGTCAGATCCACTATCTGGCTGACTTGGCGGTCGCCGCCTCCGGAGATCGCTATCAGTATCTGGACGTCGGAGGAGTCCGCTACAGCCACATCCTGGATCCGATGACCGGATTGGGTATTCAGGACGCCCCGACGGTTGTGGTGGTCGCAGCCGATGGAGCCACCGCCGATGTCCTGGCCTCGGCTCTGACGGTCCTCGCCGCCGACCCATCCGCCGTGGACCGCATCGTCGGGGCCGACACCAGGATCTCGGTGCAGATTCTGCCTCGCGCTCAGGGCGGGAGCAGGATGGAGTCGCCGGGCTTTCCTCGCCCGCGGGCCGATCGCCCTGACCGGGTTCGCCCAAGTCCCGGCGAAGCCGTTTTCGAAATCTCGTCCCAGGAGCCGAGTGGCCGCCTGGATTCAACTCCCATGGAGAGCCGACCGTGAAGCGACGCGATTTTCTTGGATCGACCCTGGCCGCCGGCGCAGGTGTCGCACTCGGTGCTGACCGCCTGACCGCCGATTCAAACGGAACGATTGCCGGTCGCGCCAACTCCGCAGAGCCATTTTCGGTGGACTTCGCTCCGCACTTCGGGATGTTCCGCGGGCATGGTGGTGGCTCACTGACGGGCGAACTCCAGTTCATGGCCGATCAGGGCTTCCGATCGCTCGAAGACAACGAGATGCGCAATCGCCCCGTCGAAGAGCAGACGCTGATCGCTCGCGAAATGGCGCGCATGAACCTGCGGATGGGCGTCTTTGTGGCGCACACCATCTACTGGTCCGAGCCCAATCTGGCGAGCGGGAATCAGGAACGCCGCGACGAGTTC
>JBDNHE010000101.1:0-13477 GCA_041688945.1 Gemmatimonadota bacterium
ATGAGATCGAGCGCTTGTTCCGGCGGCTCAAGAGCTTCCGCCGGGTCTTCTCCCGCTTCGACAAGCTCGATGTCATGTTCACGGCCTTCATCCACTTCGCGCTCATCGTCGAAGCGCTTCGAATAGTGTGAACAGGCCCTAACTTCGTTGGAGGCTGTGGCTGAATCTCTGCTGCGGTGGGTCCGTAAGTATCTGTGAGAGGCCGAGGCAACCGTTTGGCAGCCAGTGACGTCTCTTTCTATAGCGGGGTGGATGTGGATGGGTGGTGAGTAGTTCCCCGTATCAAATGCGTCGTCCGGCGCTTAACCGGACGGCGAGGGCCTGGTCAGCCCTTTCTCATATGACATACCGCTGGATGCCTTGGCAGTAGCGGAGTTGGACGGAGAAGGCGTCGGTCGTTGCAAAAACGGCCGGCGCTTTTCTTTCTTGCCTGAACGGCTTACCCCGCCCCCAGACGGGAGCCCACATGATCGCGGCGGCTTCTCGGTCCGCCCGGCGGGCGGAGGAGGAGGTCGCAGTGAGGCGTAGCAGCGCTACGCCTCAACGAAGGCCCCCGGAGTCCAACGCAGCAATGCGCCGATTTCAGCCTCCGCACCGCAAAAAAAGGGACCCCCGCCAAGCGAGGGGTCCCCAGTCTGCTCAGGCAGATCGGCGGTCAGACGAGCCCACGGATACCCCAGCGATAGACGAACGAGATGAAGCCGGAGAACGCTGCCGCACTGGCCATTCCGCCCATTGAAAGGGCAGTGGGCTCGTAGAAGTGGAAGATCCCCACCCCGAGCATGCCACCGATTACGGCACCGAAGGAGCCCAGCACGACGAGCACACGCGTGTGGCCCGGGGTCTCTTCAGGGCGCTTCATGACGGTCTTGACCACCAGGGCGATGACGGTACCCATGACGATCCAGATGCCGATTCCGATCCAGTTTTCCATCGGTTCCGATCCTTTTGGCGAACGCGTTCGAGCGAGAAAATCTATCCGCTCAGGGCGCACTGATCCAGTAGGGCGGGGGGATCGGCTTCAGGGACGTTCGATTCAGCGGCCGGAGTCGGCCGAATGGCCTGGGTCTGAGTGCCGAAATGCTTGCCGGATTACTGCTCCTTCATCCGGCGTTTCAGCTCCTCAAGGCGAGCCTCAAAATCGACCTGCGGGCGTTGGATTGGCTCGTCCAGATCGATCGAGTACTCCGATGTGGCCTGGGAGACTTCTTCCCAAGCCTCCACGTCGGCCTCGTCTCCGGTCACTCGGGATTCCATGCGGTCGAAGTCGTCGAACAGATCCTTCGATCCGCCGATCGACTCCCTGGCGCCGGTGCGCCCCGCCTCGGCGGCGAGACCGTCGCGCCGCGTCCGAGCCTCCTTGAGCTGCCCCATCATGTCGTCGATCTCGCGGCGGAGAAGCGACGCCTCGGATTGAATCGCATCAACCTTCTTTGTCAGCACCGCGATTCGCTCTTCGTGCTTGGCACCGAAGTCGGCGGCCACCTTTGCGGTTTCAGCATCGCCGATGTCCAGCGCCATCTTCTCGCGCCGCTGGCAGGTCGCGAGTTCGGCGTTCTCCTGCTCCAGCCGCTTGCCGCCCACATCGATCTGCGACTCCAGCGCCGACAGACGCGCCTTGGCGTCAGTCACCTCGCTGATCATGCCCCTGAGAAGCTTGTCGACCGCCTCCGGGACATCCTCGCGACCGATCTCGTCCTTGAAATTGTTGACGGCCTCACGAAAGGCCTGACGGAGATCGTCGAACATCATGTCCTCATCGGAGCAAAGGGGGACGCGCCACGGGCGAGACAAGTGCAGTGTTAGCTCGAATGATAACGATTCCATTTTCCCAGGAGTGGTTCAGCCCGGAGAAGAGTGCAAGCGAACCTACGTGGCGGGTCCGACCGCCGCGACAATTCGTACTGGATGGCGCTGTGGTCACCTGTCGTCGTGGTCAACCCCGTCATCTGGCCCGCAGTTCAACGAACTGATTTCGCGACGATGGGGTCCCACGGTAGACAGAATTCCGAATCCTCCACTAGCTTCCAATTTCAGGTCTGGGGGGACCTAGAAGCCTGTTGAAGAAGTGGGGCGAGCCGCGTTACGAGCGCCATGGGGCCAGATTCGAGGCGGATCGCCGAAGGCATAGCCGTAAGCTACGTCGAGGCGGTCCAACGAAGAAGATGGCCCCATGCCGCCCGTAACCCAGAGGGCGAAGGGGGGGTTCGGTGATTCATGCTGCGTCTCTCCTCCTCCCCGTAGCTTTCGCTACGACTCGTCGTCGTTCCTGCCCTGAACACACCGAAGACCCCTTCGCGCGGCCGCACCCCACTTCTTCAACAGGCTTCTAGTGTGGTGTATCAAAAGTGTCTCGGCCATTCGAACGCCGATGCATCCGGCCCTGCGTCGTTGCCCCGAGTCGGGATAGCGCTGCTATCCCTCGTCGTGGCGCCTCGCAGGTCCGGCGCCTCGACGCTCTCGGTGGCTCGCGAACTTTTGACACACCACACTGCCCGATCTTATTCAACGTTGAACTGAAGGCAAGAATGGCAGACCGAAGCCGTGACATTCTCAGCGAGGAGGAAGCGGCCCGCGTCTGGAGGCAGTCTGCTCAACTGCAGGCTGAGGCGGACGGCGCCACGACAGCGCGGGAGGTAGGGCATGATGAGGATGATGTGCCCTCCACTAGCTATGCGCTGGCGCACGTGCGCTCCGCTGCGTTACAAGCCGGGATAGGGGACACATTCGTGGAAGCGGCGCTCGCTGACGTCCGTGTGGAACGGGCTCTTCCGCCGAGGGAGAAAAGCCATGCCCTTGCCCGACGATTCCTCGACAGCCCGCCCAATACGATCGCGGTCCGGACGGTGATCGCCGCGACGCCCGAGGAAGTCCTCGCCGCGATGAAGGCCATCCTCCATGAGGAGCCATTCAGGCTCACGTTGACTGGTGAAGAGGGAGATCCCCTCGACGGTGGCGTCCTGATCTTCAATCTCCCAGCAGTAAGGACGTTTACCGAAAAGGGATTCGCCAACGCGGCCGCAGATGCTGGGCTTCGCCAAGTGTTCATTTCGGTCCGCCCGCTCGAGGGCTCCTCCCCCTCCTGTCAGGTGATAGCGCACAGTCCCGTCACGTCGCACAACATCGGATTCAGCATAGGCATGATCGCGGCCACAGTGACGGGAGGTGCGGGATTCGGGACGCTCGGTGCACTGGGGCTGGCGATCGGGATCGGCCCCATCGGCGCCGTCGCGGGTGTTCTGCTGGGTGCCGGTCTCGGCGTGAAGGGGTTCAGAGCTCTGTACAGTTCATCCATGCGCAGAGCACGAAAGGAGCTGGATGGACTACTCGGAGCCGTGACAGCCCGCGCGACCGGCGTATGGCGAGGATAGTCACAACCTCGTCATCATGCCGGAGGGCGCCATCGTAATGCGGGTGCGGGTGCTCGTTCCATCGGGCCGGCGCCCGAATAGCAGGCGGCATCCGATCGTCCACGGCCTAGTGGGGAGGGGACCTCAATGAGACCCCGCATCAAACTTCAGGCGTGGCCGCAGAATTAAAGGGGCCGAACTGCGCCCGCTCCTGCCTGTTAGACCAGGGAGGGAGCGATGCGTTGAGCGAAAGAATTCCTGGCCCGGTGCAACCGGCTCTTCACGGTGCCCAGGTTCACGCCCGTCCGCTCAGCGATTTCCTCGTAGCTCTTGCCCTCAATCTCCCGCATGCGGAAGACGAGCTGGTGGTGCTCGGGAAGCTCGGCCACGGTCTCTTCGACCAACTGATGCAGGTGGCGCTTCCTGAACATGTCGTCCGGGCGCATCGATGAGTCTTCGAACTCAAGCGGGCGATGATCGTTGTCCCAGGTGTTGGTCAGCTTCTGGAACAGGACCAACGGACTGCGGGAGCGATTGCGGAGCTCATTCTTGGAGAGATTGCTGGCAATCGTGTAGACCCACGTCGAGAACTTCTTGGTGGTGTCGAAGCGATGCAGGTGCCGGGTGACGCGAATGAACGCCTCCTGAACCAGATCCTGCGCTCGATCAGCGTCACCGGTCTTGCGGGTGATGAAATGGACGAGGCGATCCCGGTAGCGAAAGAACAGAGCGTGGAACGCCCCGTCACGACCCTCAAGATGGGCCGTCACCAGCTGCTCGTCGGTCAACTCATCAAGCGCAAGTTCGTTCAGATCGCGGGTGAGGTTGTCGTTCGCATCGAGCATGGTGATCCCGGCGATTGAGAGAGATCCAGAAGCCCATCCAGACGTGGACCGCTTCTCATGTACCCGACAATTATCGCGAATTATTCTCCAAATAGCAAGCTGGATGATCGAGATACTGAAGAACTCGCCAGAATTGCAAATACGGCTATTATTATTGCAATAGTCGATTTCGGATCGGCGAGAGCACGTCCGGAAAAGAAAATCCGTCAAAAATGACCATATCGGGCGATGGGGTTTTGGACTTGGAAGCCTTGGCCTCGTCCGCCGCCTTGTCCACTGCGGAGGACACTTCGGATTCGATCTCTTCGAGCCTTTCCAGACCGACCCCTCGCTCCATCAAGTAAGCTTCGAACATCCCGACAGGTTCCCGGGCACCCCAATGTTCGAACAACTCAACGGGGAAGGTCTCGCGTGCCTCCCGCTCGTCGTGGGTGGCGTGGCCGCCCATTCTGAACGTCTCGGCGACGACGACGGCCGGCCCCTCGCCCGCACGGCACCGGGCCACGGCAAGGCGAGTCGCAGCAAGCACGTCCAGGACGTTGTTACCGTCGCATTCCCAACTGGTGATGCCGTACCCTTCCGCCCATGCGCGCAGGTCGCCAATGCCGTGCTGAGTGGCCCGCGTGCCCAAGGCGACTTGGTTGTTCTGAATCACGTAGACGATGGGCAGCCGGTGCGTGGCCGCCAGATTGATGCCCTCGTGGCAGGCCGACGTCTTCGTGGCTCCGTCTCCGATCCAGGTCATGGCGACCCGATCTTCTCCGCGGTTCCGAAATGCCATGGCAACGCCCGCCATCACCGACACATTGATCCCCATGTGCGAGACGGGCTGAAGCACGTTGTGGGAAAGATCGCCGATGTGGAGGTCCCTTCCCAGCGAGGGCGAGTCAGATGTAGCCAGATAGCCGCGAAAGCAGTCCGCCATCGCCATTCCCATCATGGGGAGGGCGCCGGCGTTCCGAATCATGGGGCAAATGACGTCGCGCTCAGGATCGAGGGCAGAAACAGAACCGACGGTCACGGCTTCCTCGCCCGTCCCGAGCCAGGCTTTGGAGATCACACCCGTCCGAACCCAGCGTTTAAGTCCGATGTCATGCAGGCGGGTCTGCAGAAGATCACGGTACAGACCGAGCAGCTCGTCCGCACTGAGGGTCGCAATTGCCGCGGCGCGAGCGGGATCACGTCCAAGTCGGAGCCGGTACTCCTCGACCAGTTGGGGGTCGGGGGTCCAGTTCAGATACTCAGGCGGGTCGTATGCAGGAAAGCGCTTCATGGGCGTAAGCTAGTGTGGTGTATCGAGAGTTCGCGAGCCACCGAGTGGGAGTGGGCGAGCGGTCCGAAGAAGGACGGCTGCCGACCCTGGCTGTTTGAATTTGCTCTCAACCTGATCAGATTAAGGTCCCTTCAACTCACTCGTCGAACCACTTTGACCGATCCTGCTGCCAATCTCTCCTCTCGTCCGAGGATCACGTCCCGTCTGGGACTGGTTCTGCTGGAGGTAATCAAAGAGCAGGATGCTCCTCAGGAGATTCTTGAGGACGAGAATCCGACGCTTACGATGCCGCGGCGACTGGGGCTGTCAGACGTGGTAGAGCGGCAGATCGTCTTCTTCAAGAACGAAGTTCGCCGGCGGGGCCGGATGACGGATGAGCAGGCCCGCGATCTGATGCGCCTGGTGATCCGGCGCCCGGATGCGGAGGAGGTATTCTGGCACGCGGGTCGACGAATGGCCGGTGAATCAGACGAAGTCGATTCGTCCGGTGGTCTGAAGCGACTGATGCCCCGGCCACTACTCTACGCACTCGCGCGCCGGCAGGTCCGGCGTGGACTGCAGTCGGTTTACGGACGGCGCATCGGCGGCTTTTCGCCTGGTCCGTTTGCGATGGAAGGGCGATCGCTGCCCTTCATTCAGGCAGATCCCGGTGGCGCTGCGTGTCATTTCGTGTCTGGATTCTGCCAGACCGTGATCGATCGGACTCTGGGTTCCGAGTACCAGATCGTTCATTCCCAGTGCCAGAGCCGGAAGGACCCGCTTTGCCGCTGGACCATCGCCGGCGAAGTGAGGGCCGGTGTCAGGGAGTCCCAACGCCACATGAGGCCCGAGCTTGAAACGGGCTGATCACCCCCGAAGGCGATTCACATGCTTGAGAAAGGAAACGCGGCCCCCGACTTCAACCTGGTCGCCGACGATGATTCGACCGTCAGTCTGAATGGCCTGCGCGGACAGAGAGTCCTCCTGTACTTCTATCCCAAGGACGACACGTCAGGCTGCACAGCCCAGGCGTGCGACCTGCGGGATGAGATGGGGTATTTCGACGGCCTCAATATGAAGGTCCTTGGTGTCTCCCCCGACTCGGCCGCTTCCCATCGAAAATTCAAGACGAAGTTCGATCTGAATTTCCAGCTGCTGGTCGACACCGACCACGCTGTTGCCGAGGCCTACGGCGTCTGGCAGGAGAAGTCGATGTACGGTCGGACGTACATGGGGATCGAGCGATCGAGCTTTCTGATTGACGAAGAGGGCCGGCTGATCGAAGTGTGGCGACAGGTGAAGGCCAAGGCGCATGCCGAGATGCTCAAGGCGTTCCTGACGGATTGACGCCCCGCCCAGCAGCTTTCTCTACGAATCAGCCGTGTCCTGATCGCGGCCTTCCGCCCGCCGGAGCGTATCTCCCAAGGCGCGGTGGACCTTATAGAGGCAGAGGTCCTGAACCACGACCCACCCGGCGGCGCGAGCCTCGGCGGCGATGTGGTCCGACCGTATCCCTTCCTGCAGCCAGATGTATGGGCGCTCCGGGCGCTCCATCGCCTGACGGATAACGGCTCCGGCCTGCTCGCCTCCGGGACGGAATACCACCACCATGTCGACTTTGCCGGGAACCTCGGTCAGGCTGTCCCAGGAGTCCTTCCCCAGAATGCGATCGGCGTTCGGATTGACCGGCACGATTTCCGCGCCTTTGGCTGCCAGATAGGACGGAACCTGGCGCGCAGCCTTCGACTGATCGCGCGAAATCCCGACCACGGCGAACCTCAGAGACCGGCGCACGATCTCGTGGATCTCCTCAGGCGTTGGGTTGTCGCCGTCGGAAGACAGGGAAAGCTCGCGGGCGAGCAACTCGCGGTCGTAGAGGTCGTCGATCAGCATGTTTGGTACATGTCCGGACAGGGTCGAGCGGAACAACGTATTGCCTGCAGGCTCCCGCGTCATCAAGATCTTTGTCTCTCAGGCACCGCAACGCGGTTCAATCAGGTGACGCGATGGAAAGCATGATCATCCCGGCAGTAGTCGGGGTTCTGGTCGGCGTTGGTATTGGCTGGCTTATTTTTTCGACCTCGAAAGAGCCGGAATCCGATCCCTATTTGCGTCCGCTGAACGCGTTGACCGAGTTGCTTCGCGATGGTCGCCCCGGTCAGGTGATTCCGACGGATCCGCCTGCCGTGGGACTGCTCCGCGAGGCCGTGACCGCGGGATGGGTTCCTCGGAGTGCCCATCTTGAGGACGCTCTGAAGCAGGCGCTGGGCCGAGTCGCGGCCTTCCTCGAGGAATCGGTTCAGAAGCCTTTGGTAGCAGCGCGTGATGGCGACGAAGCGTTGCTTCGCGAAGGCGTTACACGTGCCCTGGGCGGAATCAATGACCTGGAGTTCTTCCTGCGGGAGCCGATCACGCCGGACGAGACGCACAACCTGGTCGCGCTGGTTCAGGATGTGACGCGCGAGTTCATTGCTGACTGGGAGATCGGGGTGCGGTTCATGGCGCCTGCCTTCCCGGTCAGGGCGCACATCCACAAGGACACGTTCAAGGACGCCGTCTACCTGCTGCTCCACAACGCGGCCCACTTTGGCGGCGGCAAGACGATTGAGGTCCAGATAGATGGCGAGGGCGGGCATGCGTCGATTGCTGTCAGAGACAGCGGCCCGGGATTCTCGGATGACGCTCTCCGTCGTGCCCGTGATCTGTTCTACACCACCAAGCCGGCCGGATTGGGGCTCGGGATTCCCTTTGCGCGAAAGATCGTTGAGGGCTTTGGCGGGAATCTGGAACTGCAGAACCGCGCTTCAGGCGGCGCCGAGGTCAAGCTGACGCTGCCGTCGGCCTGATCAGCCCCTGATCAGCCGGGGAGGGGCCCGGTGTATCCCTCGGGCAGGTAGCCGTAGAACTGATAGAGCATCAGATAGACCACGAGTCCGGTGACTGACACGTAGAGCCAGATCGGGTAGGCGAATCGGGCCAGCTTCTTGTGCTCGGCGAAGCGCTCTCGCGACGCCAGAAACAGCATCCGCAACACGAGCGGTACCACCGCGACGGCCAGCACCATGTGGGAAAAGAGGATGCTGAAGTAGACCGGGCGGGCCAGGCCTTCACCTGCAAATCGATGGGTACCGGTCAGGGCCATGCGCGTCAGGTAGAAGACCAGGAACAGCGCAGAGGTGCCGACGGCCGTCAGCATCGCCTTCCGATGTCCCTCTCGATTGCCCCGTTTGATCAGGACGAGCGCCAGGATCAGGCAGATCGTCGAGGTCAGATTAAGGACCGCATTCAGGGGGGCGAGAAGATCGCCGATGGCGGTTGCATCCATTTTGCTGTCCGGTTTTCGGGCGACTCAGATCAGGCGTGGGTGCCGACTGGTGAGTCCAGATTAACGGTGAGCCGATCCGAGGAACGGTCCTCACGGACGAAGCCCCAGGTGGAAAGTGCGGTCAGCGTCACGAGAAGGAGGGCTGCCCCCAGCGTGTGCAGCGAGACTGGGGCGATGGCCAGCGTCGTGGTTACTGAGAGGATTCCGAGGGTCATCTGCGCCAGAACCAGCACGATCGCGGTTGCGGCCGTACGCCGGACCCGAGGGATGGTCGTGCCCGAGCGGAGGAGCCGGATCGCCAGTCCGATCACCAGCAGTGTTGCGAGCACGCCCACGACGCGATGCGTGAACTGGATCGCGATCAGCTGGTTGGACAGTGGCGGGATCCATGCCCCGATACAGGTAGGCACATCTGGACACGCCATCCCGGCATCGGTGTGTCTGACCAGAGCACCGATCACACTTTGAACAAACACGAGTCCGACGGCGACCGGCCCCCAGCTGCGAAGCATGCGCCGGGTTTTTTCCTCGATCGGCGGACGAGAACCCCTCGCCGGTGAGGTCGAGACGGTGAGCACGGTGGCCAGTATCAGAAAAATGAACGCCAGACTCAGGTGCGATGTCGAAACCGCATCGGGGAGTTGGTAGATCACCGTGATCCCTCCCAACGCCGCCTGAATGAACAGAAGGATCATGCCAGTGATCGACGCCCGGCGAACCCACGGACGCTGGTCCCAGCGGAACGCCATGTAGTTGGCCAGCCCGAACATCAGGATCAGGCCCCCGGCCACAAGGCGATGCAGGTGCTCCCAGAACACCCCGCCCTCCATCTCTGGCAGATAGGACCCGTAACAGGTCGGCCAGTCTGGACAGGCCAGAGACGACTCGGTGGCGTGGACCAAGCTGCCCAGATAGAGCAGGGCCAGAGTCCAGATGACGGTGACCAGAAACGCGCGATAGTGCAGCGGCATGACAGCTGTTCCAGGCGAAGTGCAACGGTGTCGAAAAAGGTAACCCAACCCACCGGTTAAGGGACCTGACTGTGCGGGGTCTCGGGGGCACGTATCTTAAAGCCTGTCCTGATCGCGTTTCACCCATGGAGATGATGTCCAAAGACCGCCCGAGTCCGGGAAAGGCCCTGGGGTTTCTTCGGAGACTCGGCCCCAGACTTCGACCATACCGCTTGTCGCTCTCCGTGGCGTTTGTCGTCATGCTCATGGCGACCGCAATCGGATTGGCCTTCCCGCTGATCGTCCGCGACCTGCTAGACGCCGCCTTCCTTGAGGGCAGCGCCCAGTTGCTGAACCAGATCGCCATCGGACTGCTAGGGCTCTTCCTGATACAGGCGATCCTGAACTTCACGCAGAGCTACCTGGTCGCCTCCGCCTCGGAGCGCGTGATCGCCGATCTGCGGAAGGACGTCTTCCGGAAACTGGTGCACCAGACGCCGGGCTTTTTTGCAGCCCGCCGAGTTGGCGAACTGACCTCGCGGATCGCCTCCGATGCAGGACTGATTCAGCAGGTGCTCCGCTTCGGGATCCCCGAAGTACTGAGGCAGACGCTCTTTCTGATCGGAGCCCTGATTCTGGTCACCAAGACGAACCCACGGCTGACGCTGGTGACCCTGACGGCGATTCCCTTCGCGATCCTGGTTGGGTGGTTCTTCGGCCGTCGAGTGCGTCGGCTGACCACCGGAATCCAGGACCGCCTCGCCGAATCCGTCGCGCGCGCCGAACAGGTCTTTTCTCAGATCCGGACCGTGCAGTCGTTCACACGGGAGGGATGGGAGGCCGAGCGTTTCGGCAATGTCGTGAATGAGACTCGGGATGAGGGGCTGAAGCGAGCGGTGGCCCGGGCGGGTCTGACCGGCGCCGTCACCTTCGCCGCATTCGGTGCCATCGTGATGGTGCTGTGGGAAGGAGGACGGCTGGTCCTGTCCGGCGATCTTACCGCAGGAACGCTGGTAGCCTTCCTTCTCTATGCCGTGACGATTGCGGGCGCGATCACATCGGTCGCCGGCTTCTGGAGCAACATTCAGGAAGCATCTGGAGCAGCCCAGCGGGTCTTCGAAATCCTCGACGAAGAGGTCGACCTCCCGGCACCCGATAACCCGAAGCGCCTGCCCGAACCGGTCACCGGGGCCGTCGCGTTCGAGAAGGTCAGTTTTCGATACGGGGATGACAATCCGATCGTCCTGGACGGCATCGACCTGGCCCTCGCTCCTGGGGAGAAGGTTGCGCTGGTGGGGACCTCGGGGGCGGGGAAGACCACCCTGGCGTCCCTCGTCCCGCGCTTCTTCGATGTCGACAGTGGCAGCGTAAGCATTGGTGGCGTAGACGTCCGCACGGTGAAGATCGAGGAGGTGCGGGCGGTGATCGGCGTGGTGCCACAGGAGCCGATGCTCTTCGCCGGCACGGTTCGCGAGAACCTCATGTATGGGCGACTGGATGCAACCGACGACGAGATGAAGTCCGCCGCCGCGGATGCACACGCCGCAGAGTTCATCGAACGCTTCCCGGACGGCTACGAGCAGATCATCGGTGAGCGAGGGGTGACCCTGAGCGGTGGGCAGCGTCAGCGGATGGCGATCGCTCGTGTGATGCTCAAGCGGCCGAGGATTCTGATCCTCGATGAAGCATCATCGAGCCTGGATGCTGAGTCTGAGAGGCTGGTGCAGGACGCCCTTGAGATTCTGATGAAGGGCCGGACCACGCTGGTGATTGCCCACAGGTTGAGCACGGTGATCGGGGCGGACCGGATTGTGGTCCTGGATGGCGGGAAGATCGAGGACGTAGGGAGCCACGCGGAGTTGCTGGAGCGCTCGCCGGTTTATTCGCGGTTGTATAAGGGACAATTCGAAGCAGCCCTGGCGTGGGGCGCTGAAATGGGCGCATAGCTGCGTTGGGGTCCGGGGGCCTCGTTGCGACGTAGCTCTGCTACGCCTCACTGCGGCCTCCTCCCCCGCCCGCTGGGCGGACCGTATTAATGCCAACTTGCAGTGGATGGCGACGCAGACTCGATAGCTGCCTCCTTTCGGCCACCGGTCCGCCTTGCTCTGCATCCCATTTGAGCGCCCCTCGACCGGGTTCGGGCGGCGGCGGGGGTGACTCGCCATCGCTTCGCTCGGCGGCGCGTGGATACTGCCATCGCTTCGCTCGGCGGCGCGTGGATACTGCTATCGCTTCGCTCGGCAGTCCGATCGGGCCGATTGGGACATCTGGGCGCCCGGGATGGGGCGTACCTTTGGTGGAGGCGGGGCGGCGGGCCAGGGAACGGCCACGCCCGTCAGCTCTACGGGGGGCCTCTTCCAACGTGGGGTGGGGAGGGGGGTGCCAGGGGGGCGGGGCTCCCGTAGGCCGCCCTCGGCCTCCTAGCCGGCGTCCCCTTCACTCCGGGTCAGCCGATACACCTGGATCCGCGCCACGTCCAACTCGTCTGTGGCGATTCCGATGACGTGGTCTTCGGTGACGTCGGTGATCTGGAGGTTGGCGGGGATGGGGAAGTCGCCGAGGAAGACGCCTTCGGGGTCGAAGACGCCCCACTCACGCGTGGCGACCCAGGGGAGGATGAAACGCTCGACCCACAGGTAGCCGAGTGGATCGACGAGCATGCTGGTGTAGGCGGGGTAGCGTTCGGGCATTGGGTTGCCGGCATCGGCGAGCCGGGTCCGCAGGGCTGTCTGGCCGTCGGTGAGGTCGGCACTCTGGTATGACGAGACGAGAACGTCGTCGATGAGTAGATCTGAGTCGGGGCCGCGCAGGATCTTGAGAAGATTGCCATCAAGGGATCTGACTTCGACCTGTAGTCTCTCGGCCCCACCGATCAGGATCCGGTCCTGGGTGCCGGCAAAGACGACTGAACGACTGAACGGGTGGGGACCGCTGCCACCGCCTCCTGTGTTGCGGTCGATGTGCATCAGACGTTCGGAGGAGATGTACGTCCCGAGTGGAACGACTGAGTCCGACTCGGGGAAGGTCCTCCACAGCTCGGCCCGCTGCGCATAGAACAGGAATTCCTCTCCGGGGGGCATCTCAGGGCGCTGCCCCCAGCCTGCTGCGAGCAGCGACCCGTCGGGGAGGCAGGTGGATGTGTAGGGCGACTGATCTTCCGGAGTTCGGAATCCGAAGGGGTCGTCGGCCATTCCATCGAATGAGATTGAGGTGACGCGAGCCTGCTGCCAGTCGTACGCGAGCAGCTTCCCGTCGCATTTCGCCATCCAGCCGAAGCTCATGAACTCGCCGGGCCCTTGGCCGCGGCTCCCGGTCCGACTCAGGAACGTGCCATCCGGCCCGAAGAATCGAATGTCAGCGGACTGGGCATCGGCGACCGCGATTCTCCCGTCAGGGAGTCGCACCGGTGAAACGGGATCGCCGAACAGGTAGGGCTCGTCGCCTTCGATCTCTCCGATTTCGGTCTCAAGGGAGAGAGTCCAGGGCGATCCATTCGGGCCCCATTGAGCAACGTCGGTCGTGATGATCTCGACCCCGGCGCTGTCGGCGACCTGAAAGAACGACACGGCTTCGGGCTCGGTACCACACGCCGTGCCGAAGACCAGAAGCATGATGGTGAGTCGTCGCACTAGATCGTTCCTCCTGTGGGTACGCCTCTCGACAGCATACCGCAGTCGCGCATCAGCCTACCGCAGACGCGCACCAGCATACTGCACCCGCGCATCAAATACGTGGTCGAGGACACCGAGCGCAAA
>JBDNHE010000102.1:0-4972 GCA_041688945.1 Gemmatimonadota bacterium
CCCGTCCCCGGCCCGTTCCTGAACTACACATTGCGTGAACCCATCGGAGTGGTGGGCTGCATCACACCCTGGAACTTCCCGCTCAACATCGTCTCGTGGAAGCTGGCCCCGGCCCTGGCCTGCGGAAACACGGTCGTTCTCAAGCCGGCGGAACAGACGCCGCTTACCGCGATCTTCCTGGCCGAACTCGCGGCGGAGGCCGGCTTCCCCGCTGGAGTGCTCAACGTGGTGCCCGGCATGGGAACCCAGGCTGGCGCTGCCCTGGTCAAACACCCGGGTGTTGACGCCATCGCGTTCACCGGATCCACGGCGGTCGGAAAGCTGATCGCGCGTGAAGCAGCGGACACGCTCAAAAAGGTTTCACTGGAGCTGGGTGGAAAGTCGCCTAACATCGTGTTCGCAGACGCCGACCTGAAGGCCGCCGTACGCGGAGCCACCACCGGCATTTTCTACGGCAAGGGTGAGGTCTGCGCCGCCGGCTCTCGCATCTTCGTGGAACGGTCGATCTACGACGAGTTCGTGGAGGAGTTCAAGAAGAAAGCCGAGGGCATGACCATCGGCGATCCCATGGAGAAGACCACCCGCCTGGGCGCGATTGTCAGCGAAGAGCAGCTGGACACAGTCATGGGCTACATCGAGGCCGGGAAAGCCGAAGGCGCCCGGCTGGTCACCGGCGGCGAACGCCAGACGGTGAACGGGAAAGGCAACTTCATCTCGGCCACCGTTTTTGCCGACGTGACGACCGACATGAAGA
Organism: Gemmatimonadota bacterium; assembly: GCA_041688945.1. GTDB lineage: Bacteria > Gemmatimonadota > Gemmatimonadetes > Longimicrobiales > Gaopeijiaceae > Gaopeijia. The sequence continues at coordinate 755 of JBDNHE010000102.1, forward strand.
TCGCACGTGAGGAAATTTTCGGGCCCGTCGCGGCGATCATCGCCTTTGACGACGTGGATGACGCGATCCAGAAGGCCAACGACACGGTATTTGGGCTCGCCTCGGGAGTCTGGACGCGCGACATCGGCAAGGCTCATCGGGTCGCCCGTGATCTGCAGGCCGGCATCGTCTGGATCAACACCTACAACATGTATGACGCCGGATCGCCCTTTGGTGGCAACAAACAGTCCGGGTATGGCCGTGACCTGGGCGTCCAGGCTGCGCTGGAGAAGTACACGCAGACCAAGTCGGTCTGGGTGGCGGTCGACGGCTGACCCACGCCGAGGTCGTGCCCTCTCTGAATACCGCAATGGAAACCGCCATGAGCAGCTCTGATTCGACCCCCCGCGACCCTCGTACCACCGCGGTCATCGTTGATGCCGTTCGCACGCCAATCGGTCGGCACGGTGGCGGTCTTGCAGGCATACGCCCGGACGACCTGGCCGCGCTTGTGATCGCTGCCCTGGTGAAGCGGACCGGGATTGATCCCGCCAGCATCGATGACGTCATCTTCGGCTGCACGAATCAGGCCGGCGAAGACAACCGAAACGTCGCACGCATGGCTCTGCTCCGGGCCGGATTGCCGGTCACTGTTCCGGGTCAGACCGTTAATCGGCTGTGCGGTTCCGGACTTCAGGCCGTCAATTCCGTACGCCACGCGATCGTTGCCGGTGAGGGCGAGATCTTCATTGCCGGTGGGGTCGAAAGCATGAGCCGGGCGCCCTTCGTGACGCTGAAGGCCGACTCCGCCTGGCCGCGCGGCAATCCCGAGGTCGCCGACACGGTTCTGGGCTGGCGTTTCGTCAATCCGAAGCTTCCGTCCGAATGGACGATCGGGCTCGGTGAGACCGCCGAGGTAGTGGCCGCTGACCATTCAGTGAGCCGCGAAGCGCAGGACGCGTTTGCCGCCGAAAGCCAGCGGCGCGCCGCCGCCGCCATGGAGTCCGGCCGTTTTGCCGACGAACTCATCTCGGTCGAAATCCCCCAGCGGAAGGGCGACCCGATCGTCATCGACACCGACGAGCATCCCCGCCCGGGGACCACGGCCGAGAAGCTGGCCGGCCTTCGACCCGCATTCTCGAAGGATGGCACGGTGACCGCAGGCAACGCCTCAGGCCTCAACGACGGCGCGGCCGCCCTGCTGATCATGACCGAAGCCAAGGCGATGGAGCTGGGGCTGACGCCGCTCGCGCGACTGGTCGGCGGAGCTGTGGCCGGGGTCGAGCCTCACCGAATGGGCATGGGTCCGGTTCCGGCGACTCGCCAGGCGTTGGCACGCGCCGGCTGGACCGCCGAGGAGCTGGACTTGATCGAACTGAACGAAGCGTTCGCGGCCCAGGCCATTCCGTGCATGGACCAGCTGGGCCTCGACCCGGACAAGGTCAACGTCAATGGCGGTGCCATCGCGCTGGGCCACCCGGTCGGCTGCTCGGGGGCCCGCATCATCACGACCCTGGTGCACGAAATGAAGCGCCGGGACGCCCGGAAGGGTTTGGCGTCGATGTGCATCGGGGTGGGTCAGGGAATTGCGACGCTGGTGGAGCGCGGCTAGCTGGCAGGGGGGGCACCGCTTGCCCCCGCCGCCCCACCACCCCCTTCGGGCCTCCAATCTCCTGCCTTCTCCCGGGCGCCCCAATGGCAGAACCGGCCTCGGCCAATGCGCACCGATCTCGCCGGAAAGCCCCCGAACTGATAGGCTAGCCCCGTCCCGGCGCGCACCACGCGGTTCGGGATACCTGCCCGACCACGCCCGGGAACGCGACGAGGATTGGTCTGGGCGCGCACACACGATCAATCACGCATGCAGAAATGACTCAGATCAGACAAGTCGCCGTTCTAGGCTCGGGCACGATGGGGCACGGAATCGCCCAGGTCGTGGCCATGTCAGGCTACGGCGTGACCCTCTACGACGTCGATATGGTCACGGTTGAGACCGGCCTCGAACGGATCCGCAAGAACCTGGACAAGGGCGTGTCCCTCGGCAAAGTGGCCGACGCCACGCGGGAGACCACGATGGCGTGCCTTCGGACCTCCACCGACATCGCCGACGCGGTAGCGGACGCCGACCTGGTGATCGAAGCCGCTCCCGAGTCGATGGAGCTGAAGAAGAAGATTTTCGGTGAGGTTGAGGCACACGCTTCTGCCGAGACGATCCTGGCGACCAACACCTCATCGCTCTCGGTCGGCGACATCGCGGCCACCCTGCAGCACCCAGAACGCTTCCTCGGCCTCCACTTCTTCAACCCGGTCTTCATCATGAAGCTGGTGGAAGTCGTCCGGGGCCCTGAAACGGACAGTACGGTGCTAGACGCCGCAGTTCAGTTCGTAGTCCGGCTCGACAAGGAGCCGATCGTGGTGAAGGACTCCCCGGGTTTCGCCTCGTCGCGCCTGGGCATCGTCCTCGGTATGGAAGCGATCCGCATGGTCGAAGAGGGCGTCGCGTCGGCACAGGACATCGACACGGCCATGGAGCTGGGATATCGGCATCCCATGGGGCCCCTCAAGCTCACCGATCTGGTCGGACTCGACGTTCGACTCGGGATCGCCGAATACCTGCATCAGACTCTGGGCACTGAGGCCTTCGCCCCCCCCGCCCTGCTCCGTCAGATGGTCGCGGACGGCAAGCTTGGCAAGAAGAGTGGTCAGGGTTTCTATGACTGGAGCGAAGGATGAGCGATTCGACGAGTGAGCCGATCAGCGAGTCGGCGCGCGAGGCGGAACCGACCCCCGACACCGATGCGGTCCTGGTCGAGATCCGTGACGACGGCATCGCCGTCATCACGCTGAATCGCCCGGAGAAGCTCAACGCGCTGAACGCCATGGTGCGCAAACGACTCATCGAGGTCTTCGACGAGTTGGAAGCCAACGACGATGTGCGCGTCGTGGTGATCCACGGAACGGGTGAGAAGGCGTTCGTTGCCGGCGCCGACATCACCGAGTTCGCCGCCCGCACGGCCGACGAGCAGCGCGAGGTCTACAGTCACCGCCGCATCTACGAGACCGTTGCCGACTTCCCGAAGCCGGTGATCGCCGCCATCCACGGCTTCTGCATTGGGGGCGGATCGGAGTTGGCTCTGGCCTGCGACGTTCGGGTCGGTGATCGCTCCTCCCGGATCAGCCAGGCCGAGATCCGGATCGGCCTCCTTCCCGGTGGAGGCGGAACGCAGCGCTTGGCTCACTTGGTTGGCCGAGGTCATGCGACGATCATCTCGCTAACCGGTGACTTCGTCGAGGCCGAAGAGGCGCACCGTATCGGCTATCTGGATGTATTGGTAGAGGTAGGCGAGCACCTGAACCATGCGCTCGATCTCGCCGGCCGAATGGCGCGCTGGAGCAGCGTCTCGCTCCGGTTGGGCAAACAGGCCATTCGCAACGCCTTCGAGATGCCGCTGGCTCAGGGCGTCGAGGCCGAGAAGGAATTGTTCCTGGAAGCCTTCGCCTCCGAGGATGGCCGCGAGGGCGTGAAGGCCTTCGTCGAGAAGCGGAAACCCGAGTTCAAAGGACGCTGATCATGAGCCCCCGAGCTGCCGGCAAACTGACGTTCGCCTTTCTGATCGTGATGACCGCGGCAGTCACTTGGCCCGGGGTCACGTACTTCAACAGGATCGAGCCGCGCGTCTTCGGGATTCCCTTCAACTTCGCCTGGGTAGCCGGCTGGATCGTGCTCGCCTTTGTGGTGCTCCTTCTTCTTGAACGAACGGTTTCGAACGCAGAGAAGCGTGACGAGCAGAAGAACAGAGGGGAGCGCTGATGGAGCGCTGGCAGGTCGTCACCGCGATTCTGGCCGTGTACCTGGCAGTCACACTCGGGATCGGTCTGGCCTCGGGTCGGAAAGCCTCCAAGAGCGTTGCGGGATACGTCGCGGGCGACCGCGATTTCGGCCTCTTGGTCATGTACTTCGTGACGGGCGCATCGGTGTTCAGTGCCTTCGCCTTCCTGGGTGGGCCCGGCTGGGCCTACTCTCGCGGTGCGGCGGCATTCTACATCCTGTCGTACGGGGTGCTTGGCATGATCCCCTGGTACTGGGTCGGCCCAAAAGTTGCGGCCGTCGGTCGGAACAGGGGCTTTGTCACCCAGGACCAGTTGATCACCGGACGCTTCCCTTCCCGCTCCTTCTCGATCCTGATCGCGGTTCTCTCGATCGCCGCGTTCATCCCCTACATCACGCTGCAGATGCGG
>JBDNHE010000103.1:0-56584 GCA_041688945.1 Gemmatimonadota bacterium
GTCCTCGTAGCTCAGGTGGATAGAGCGGCTGCCTCCTAAGCAGCAGGCCACAGGTTCGAATCCTGTCGAGGACATGACAGGCGGGGGATCTGCACTCTCAGAGTGCGGGTCCCCTTTCCTTTTGGCAGGGCGGGTCTATTTTTCCCCGCCTCGGGCTTGCTCCCGCCCCGGGGGCCCGCCCCGACCCCACTCGACCAGCTCGGCCCATCGCGATGTTCAAGGATACCTTGCTGGTTGAGGACAACGAGGGCGTGGCAAACGCTCTCGCCATCGGTTTTGGGATGGCTGGGGTGGCCATGAGCCATGCTGCTGACCTCGCGCAGGCCCGGGAGCTTCTGGCCGGTTCCCGACCGGGGGTCCTGCTGGTGGACCTGATGCTCCCCGATGGCAATGGACTGGATCTCGTTCGATGGGCCCGCGACCAGCGTCCGCCTGTGCCCGTCGTGATCATGACCGGCCTCGGCGACGAGGAGCATGTGGTCCAGGGACTGGAAGAAGGGGCCGACCTCTACATCAAGAAGCCTTTTACCGCACGCGAGCTGCTTGCCCACCTGGAGGCTCTGGACCGCCGAATGGAAGGGAGCCGGGCCTGGGCCGAGCATCTTGGGCTGTCCGTTGATCTGGTGGAGCGAGAAGCCGCCTACAACGGAAAGAAGGTTCACCTGACCGACGTGGAGGCACGACTTCTGGCAGCGCTGATGGCGGCCTCCGGGGAGCTGGTCCACAGGGACGAGCTCCTGCTCAAAGTCTGGAACCTGAGCTTTGATCCCGGCACGGGACTTCTTCACAGCCATGTGCGCAATCTCCGGCGCAAGCTTGCCCGCGTGGGCACGGCTGACTGGATCCAGGCGATACGCAGTCAGGGCTATCTGATCAGCGGACCTTCGTCGGACTGATCAGAGCCTCGGAGAATCTCACCTACGCATTCCCGCAGTTCCTCGGGGGTGAAGGGCTTCTTCAACAGGGCGTCGATCCCACCGCTGTGAGCGAGGACGTCCTTGGGGTGCACCTCGGTGCCGGTACACAGGAGTATCCTGGCCCCTGTCCCCAGCTTGGACAGCTCCCGTACCAGAGTGCCGCGAGCCACCCCCGGCATGTCGTAGTCAGCGATGATCAGGTCCGGCGCGGGCGTTGCGCTGGCCAGCGAGAGACCCTCCTCCACGGACGTCGCGGTAGCCACCTGAAATCCTGCTGAGGCCAGGACCAGTTCAATGGCCCTCACCACCTGGGGCTTGTCATCGATCACCAGAACCCGCGCGTCAATGATCTCGCCAGAAGTCTCATGACGAACGATCACGGGCGACCGCCCGTGATCCGCCGGAAGGACGATCTCGAAGCGCGCGCCCGCGGTCGCGCGATTGGACAGCTCCACCCGCCCCTGATGCAGCGCAACAATTCGCGAGACTACCGACAGCCCAAGACCGGTACTGTTGCCCGAGCGGGTCGTAAAGAAGGGCTGAAAGACACTCTGGTGCAGGGCCGCCGGGATTCCGGGTCCATCGTCTTCGACGGTCAGAATCAACTCAGGCCGGCCCGGCGGTACAAGTGATTCTGCCGGGCCCAAGGCGATAGTGATGGATCCGGGACGATCGCCAAGTGCCTGGATCGCGTTGGTGCCCAGGTTCAGCACCACCTGCTGCAGGCGAGAGTCGTCGGCCAACAGCGTGGTGCCTGCGTCTGTGACATGGCCGCGGACCACCACCCTGGAAGGGGCGGTAACCATGAGAAACCCAACCGTCTTGGCCACGCACTCGGCCACGTCGATGTCGCGGAAGTCAGGTTTCGATTTGCGGGCGAATCCCAGGATCTGCGCACACAGATCTCGGGCCTGCAGGGCGGACTCGTTGAGCTCGGCCAGCAGTTCCTTTCCGCCCTTGGTCGTGTGCTCCTCCAGGAAGTCTGTGAAGGTCAGGATCGGGACCAGAAGGTTGTTGAAGTCATGGGCGATGCCCGCGACGAGCGTGCCTACCGTTTCGAGGCGCTGCTTCTGGTGATTCTCGGATTCCTGATCCCGCAGCGCTTCTTCAACTCGCTTCTGTTCGGTCAGGTCCCGGACGATGGCGCTGACGGCGCCTGAATTGTCTGAAAGGGGGGCCAGCAGGACATCGACAGGAAAGTTGGTCCCGTCCCGTCGCCGACCTTCCACCTCTCGCGTGGGAGACATGGTCATCCCCACCGGGTTCTTCATGAACCTGGCCTGGAGTTGAGGGTGCACGTTCCTGGATCGCTCAGGCACCAGCGTCGAGAGCGGCTCGCCGATCAGCTCCCCTGGGCCGAAGCCGAACATCTCCTCCAGCGCGGGGTTGGCCATCAGGATCAATCCGTCTCTGCCCATGACTACAATGCCGTTGGGCGCGGTTTCAAGGACCAGTTCGGCCAGCGTCCGATCCTCTGGGCCAGGGCCCTGCTCAGGGGGTCCGGTTTCCGGCGGTTTCATGGGCCGAGAACCCCGGTCAGAAGCCGCTCCACAGCCTCGGGATTGTCAGCGTTGAGCCAATGGCCGCCCTCCACGTGATGAAGGTGGACACGGTCACCGGCCAGCCCGGCAGCCTCGATCCGCTCCTGGGCCTCCGGTGTGAGCAACGACGACTCGGTTGCGCGCACCATGTGGATCTCTGGGCCGACTGCGGCCTCAATGACCGGCCAGGCGTCGGTTTCGAAAAAGTCTCGGAGCAGGGCCTCCATGACACCCGCGTCGGGCCGCCAGACCAGCTCTCCTGCTTCGTTCGCCACCAGGTTGGTGGCCATCCACTGGGCCACCGGATTCGCGTAGCCCCGCGCCTCGACGGCCACGATTGCCTCTGAGCGTTCCCCGAAGGGCCCGGGCGCACCGCGAAGGACTTCCAGCATGGCCCAGGCGCTTCCGTCGGGCTCGCGCTGATCCGGTGTGGAGTCAATCACGAAAACCGTATCGATCCCCGAAGCGGGACGATCCCCGAGCAGCAGCGCCACCTTTCCGCCAAAGGAGTGCCCGAGAACAGCCTCGACGGGGTGATCGAACGACGCAATCAACCCCATGAGATCCTGGACGCAGGCCGCGAGCGTGTGAGGGGGGTCGCCCGTTTCGGAACGCCCGTGACCGCGGAGGTCGACCGGAATCACCCCCCAGTCGGGGCAGGCCGTCACAAAGTCCTTGGCAACCCGGTTCCAGTTCCGCCCAGCGCCGTAGATCCCGTGAAGCAGCAGCATCCAGTGAGCAGGGGTGTGTCCGGGCGTTGTGACGCGGTGGTGGTGCAGGGTGGCCAAATCAGATCCGGCTGGAGAAGGTGACCTGGTGCAGGCCCGCGATGGGCGGGCCGGTTTCCAGAGGCGTGCAGCGACTCTATTCTGTCGCCCGTTCCCGTACCGGTAAACCGCCCGCATCAAATGGACCCGACCATGACGGCTTTCCTTTCTGGACGCACGAGACGTTTTCCGACGGTGGCCTTGCCGATCCGTGTGGCGCTGGCCCCTGTGATGGCATGTGTGATTGCCTCCTGTGCGGGCGCCGATTCAGGCGCTGACGCTGGTGTGGAGGGCGCCTCGGATGCGGCTCTGGTCAGGGCCGAAGATCGCGGTGCGCTTCCTGATGGAGCGGAGGCCTGGTCGATCACGGGTGTCGCGTTGTATCCGACCGAGCTTACGCCCCGGGTGGCAGAGGTCTATCAGACCAATCTCGAAGCAGCCCAGGCCGACTTCGATGCCGACCCAGAAGACGTCGACAACATCGTCTGGCTCGGGCGTCGGCTGGCTTACCCGGGCCGGTATCGTGAAGCGATCGCCGTGTTCACCCGAGGGATTGCACTGCACCCCAATGACGCGCGACTGTATCGGCACCGCGGGCATCGCTACCTGTCCGTGCGTGAGTTCGACAACGCCATCGCCGACTTCGGTCGGGCCGTCAATCTGATCGAGGGCACCGAGGACCAGGTAGAGCCGGACGGACTGCCCAACGCCGCCGGGATCCCCACTTCGACGCTCCATTTCAACATTTGGTATCACCTGGGGCTCGCCCACTATCTCAAGGGCGAATTCGCGCAGGCGCTTCTGGCCTGGAACTCCTGCCTTGAGGCCTCAAGGCACCCGGACAGTGTGGTCGCCACCACCTACTGGCTCAACAACACTCTCCGCCGGCTGGGAATGGCGGGACAGGCAGATGAGTTGCTCCAGGCCATTGATGCAGACATGGGAATCGTCGAGAGCACGGCATATCTGAACGTTCTGCTTCTACACAAAGGGGAGCGGAGTGTAGAAGAGCTGATGCCCGAGACGGCCGAGGTGAGCCTTGAGAACACGACCACGTCGTATGGCGTCGGGATGTGGCACTTCCTGAACGAGCGCCCGGGGCGGGCCTTTGAGATCTTCGAGGGCGTGGTGGGGGGTGGGGGATCGTGGTCTCCCTTTGGATTCATAGCCGCCGAGGCCGAGCTGGCACGGCGATAATCGTCAGTGATCAGCCACGGGCCCGTCGGACCGGATCATCCCCCCGGCAGCTCGAAGCGGTCGCCGGTCAGCACGCCGCCCCGAGTTGAGCTCACATGCGGCACACCCCGGGCCATCCCGTCGCCCGAAACCCGCACCCGGAAGGTCACGGTCTTGGTTTCACCGGGCAGGGTGCGGTCTGCGTAGATCCGCTTGTCTCGCCACTCCGGATCCAGGATCTCGACCTCCACACCCTCGTCGGTTTCGAATTCTAGATACGCGTTGTCTTCACGGACGATCTTTACCAGCTGGGCCTGGCGCAGCGCGGTCGGCAGCTGGCCGACATTCTCCCACGAGACGGTGACGTCCCAGAGCGCGCCCTGATCGTCGCTTCCGGCTTCCGCAACCGTGGTGCCGCGGTACTCAAGCTCTGGCAGGTGAAGCGCCAACTGGAGGTTGAAACGAGCCTGCTTGCTGGCCCACTCCTCCAGGAACGCGGGCGGACCGTTCTGCGAGAAAAACTTCGGATGGAAGCCACCCATCTCGACTTCGCCATAGAAGGGCACCGTCACGGTCTCCCAGTTGCGGAAGCCTTCGCCGTTGTTGTCGCGTTGATCCCAGATGATGGCGTCGTAGTTGTCCAAACGACCGTCGCCGTTCTCGTCTTCGTGGGCGCCGTTGTCCCACAGCTCGTCGCCGTACCAGATCGTGCCTAGGTAGAAGTACCCGAAGTCCGGCCCGTGTCCAAAGAGGGGGGAGGGAAGCTGAGGCGAGCCGTCCTGGTTGGTGCCGTAACGCGTGGCGTACGTCTCGTACACATCGCCGGCCCAGGGATAGTTGGTGATAGAGAGGCCGAGCTCGTCGAAGTACTCGTAGATGGCCAGGTCCTCGGGATACATCCGCTCCTCACTCCGGGAGGTGGAGGGCGGACGAAGATGCATGGGCACCCGAGTGTCCATTGAGTTGGCGACGGCGATGTTCGGGTGGGACAGGACCCAGAGCACAACCGACCGCGTCTCGGGTTCACTCAACGGAAACGCGCCAGCCCCAAACTGAGTGTAGCCGCGCCCGGTGGCGTCGCCACCACTGTCGGGCCGCCAGTTTTCGGGGTAGTTGCGGTGCAGGTCCAGCCCGCCGATCCCGTCTTCGTTGATCCGACCGTCACCGTCGTTGTCGATGCCTTCGGACTGAACCACCCAGATGGCCGTTTCACCCTCCTGGGCCGGGCGCATCAGGTGCCCAGTCGGGTCATCTGGATCCATGATGTGGGTGGCCCGGTCATCGGTGCCGGGCCGCGGGCGCCAGCGCATCTGATAGATGACGCCGTCGCCGTCCAGGTCGTCCGCGGGATCTTCGTCCAGCAGACCGTCTCCATCGTTGTCGATCGGTCTAACGGTGGAGCGATTCGACTGGGCAGTCTTCAGGTACATGCTGCCGCCGTCCGGATTGTTCTGCGGGCGCAGGTAGACGGTGCGGGAATCGATCAGATGGGTGATCTCCGGATCGGTGCCGTAGCTCTCCAGCAGGTGCTGCATGAGCCACAGAACCGATTCGGACGCCGTGATCTCACCCGAATGACGCCCACCCTCAAAGAAGGCCGCCGGTTTGTCGGTGTCGGCCCCGGTCGACTTGTTGGTGATGGTCATCTGCAGGATCGAGGTGCCGCCGAAGGACTGGCCGACCTCGTAGACATCCACAATCTCCGGATACATCTCGGCCCAGCGATTCATCCACTCGAACATCACATCGGCGGTGTGATAAGTGTCGAAGGTGAGCGTCTCGCCGGCGTGGTACTCAACCTCCGGCTGTGTAACGAAGGGGAAGAAACTCGCGCCGTGCCGCTCGCCCGGGACGATGTGGTAGTTCGTGTGACCAGCCATCGCATCCTGCGCGGCTGAAGCCAGGGGCGAGAACGCCGCCAACGCGAGTGCGCCGGCTCCGGCCAGCCCGATTGTCCTGCGGATCATCGAAGACTCCGTTCGAAGGGGTGTGAGGCGGTCAAGTTGGGCCGTGGCCAGCCCGCTCACAAGCCGCAGCCGCTGGATGGCGAGGCGACGAGATTGCTTCGCCGCGTTGTGATGGCTTCATTCCGACCGCGTCGCCCCCGTACCTCGCCGCCCCGCACATCATGTCCGGCATTGACCACCTGAACCTCCCCTTCGAACAGGCCCTGACCTCGGTCCGGGCCCTTGTTCCGCCCTCGCCTCTGATTCGAGCCGGGGATCTTTCGGAAAGGCTCGAACGAGAGGTCTGGCTCAAGCTCGAGAACCTTCAGGTGACCGGATCGTTCAAGGTGAGAGGTGCGGCAGCCCGGATGGCCGCGCTAACTCCGGCCGAACGGGTCAAAGGGGTGGTGACCTGCTCGAGTGGGAACCATGGCCGCGCGGTCGCCTGGGTAGCGAGGCAGCTGGGTGTGCCGGCGGTGGTTTGCGTGCCGGGATGGGTCGACCCGGCCAAGCTGAGCGCCATCCGCGCCACCGGGGCGGAGGCCAGACTGGTGGGTGAGAGCTACGACGAGGCGGAAGTCGAGGCCGACCGCATTGCGACCGAGGAAGGACTCACCTTCGTCCATCCATTCGACGACGAGCATGTGGCCGCAGGGCAGGGGACGGTTGCGATCGAGATTCTCGAGCAGTGCCCCGGCGTGGCCGAGGTGCTGGTCCCATTGAGTGGCGGGGGTCTGGCAGGGGGAATGGCGGCGGCCTTTGCGGAGGGCGGCAAGCCCGGAGTCGTGACGGCGGTGTCGGCCTCCGCGGCCAACGTCATGCTTCAGAGTCTGAAGGCTGGGCGACCCGTGAGTGTCTCCGAAGAGCCGACTTTGGCATCGGCACTGGCTGGCGGCATTGGCCTCGCCAATCGGATCTCCTTCGCGCTGATCCGAGATCTCATCGACCGGCACCTGCAGGTGGGCGAAGGAGAGATCGCCGGTGCGATTCGATACGGATTCGGGGAGCTGCAGATGGTGCTGGAGGGCGGGGGAGCTGTGGCTCTGGCCGGGCTTCTGGGGCCCTGGGTGACTTTGGCGGGACGATCCACGACCGGGCCGATGGTGGTGGTGCTCTCCGGCGGGAATCTCGACGTCGGGCGCCTGGCCGAGATCGTCTCCTCCAGGTAACCGGGAAACGGGCCGCCCCCCGCGAAGGAGACGGCCCGTTTACGCCAACGTGCCTGGCCTGCCAACCGGTGCGTCAGTTCACGCGTGCCACCACCACCCGCGTCGGCTGCGTGGCCTGAACCTGCAGCTGCATGCTCGCCTGACCGGTCGACTCGAATTCGAAGATCCGCAGCCCGGTGGGGCCGGTGGGACCTGTGAAGTTCGAGGTGGCGAAGGGCTTGCTCATTACCCCGTCTAATCCCGCAGTCACTGGCCAGGGCCAAGTTCCGGCGGGCCCCGGGGCAGTGCCCGAACAGGGTGGGTTGTCGGCGGCGAAGCAGAACCCCTCGATCGAACTGATGAAGTCGTAGGTGTCGTATGCCGTTCGGGTCGGCGCGGAGGGAGTCATATGGAGCATGACCCCTGCCGCGTACTCCTCGAGGATCCGCGCGAAGGACTTGCCGGTGACGGCCGCGATCCCTGCGGTGCCCGCGGCGGTCAGCGAGTCGTTCTGTGAAGTCCAGAAACTGGCATCGGCAAAGGGCGCCGAGCCCGCATTGCCGTATGCATCGCCCAGCCAGCGCAGGAAGGTCCAGCCCGACCCGTAGACGGAGTGCCCCGGGCGGGCGCCCTGCGGGGTGACGATCATGCCATTCGGTTGACTGGCCAGATAGTCCTGAGCGCGAACCAGGCGGATGAACACGCCGAGGGCTTCGGGCCGGATGGCGTCGTTCTCGTCGAATCCCAGATCTTCAATCATCTGGCCAGTCACACGTACGTTCGCCGCAGGGCCTCCGACGGACTGCCAGGCTAGCCGGCTGGAGACATTCGAGGCGATCTCCGCCGCGCCCTCTTCCAGCCAGCTCGGCTGGAATTGCGTTGTTCCGGCAATGTTGGAACGAGAGATCCCCTGCCAGAACGACGAGATGTGCTTGGCCTCGTGAACGGCCGTCTCAAGCGCCTGCGCAAACCCCGTATCCAGGGCCCGGATCAGAGCCCCGTTGAAGTACATCACCTCGGCCTCGTTCGAAGCTGCGCAGGGAGTGTTTACGCGATCGAACAGGTCTCCACCCCAGACGTATGCTGCCACCGAGCCTTCCTCGATCGCATCGTGGAACGACGAATACAGGATCACCTTGCCGTTTCCATCCACATCAGGCACCCCATGGAAATAGCTGTCGATGATCGACTTCCCGTGGGTGGAGTAGTAGTCGAGGATCCTCTGGGCCTGAGCCGCAGTGATCTGGCGAGTACCGTCGGCGTTCATGACGGAATCCTGGTAGACCGCCATGTCGGCGTTCTCGGCGATCAGCAGCGCCGGTTTGAGGGGAGCCTCGGCCGAACAGCTGTTCCCCGGATTGGCTCGCAACAAGATGCGTGCGGGCACCTGGCGGGCGGCGGCCATCTGTGCCAAAGACCGGCGTCCGGAAAGATCGGGAAGCACGCCCCCGGGGCCCACGGATTCGACCAGCCCGCGCTCACTCTGGCGCAACTGGTGGTGCCGATCCCGGGTCATATCGGCGGTGCGCGCGGCAAGGCGCAGCGTGCGTTCGGCATCCTGTGACAGCCTCGGTTCCCGGCGGGCAATGGAGCTGGGCGGTGTGGGCGCGGCGGTGACGTTGGCGGAGGTGACGTTGGCGGAGGTGAGACCCACGGCCCCCACAGTCACGGTCGTAACCAGGCTGGCGTTCTCGACCAGATTCTGGTTCACCACGGCCACGCGGTACCGATCGCCGGCGCTGCCGGCTGGCAGCACTATCGCACAACCCAGGCCGAACACCTGGTAGGCGCCGGGCTGAAGGTTGACCGTATCACTGCAGTCGGGCGTCGAGACCACCATCGTCATGGTGCCTGTGAAGTTCTGAAACGTCGCCGTGATCTCGGTGCTCCCGGGCCCAAGGGCGGTCACCAGTCCGTTTGCCGTCACCGTGGCGACGCTCGGATTGGCCGAGTTCCAGGTCAGGGCGGCCCCGGTCACTGTGGAGCCATCGTCCCGAAAGACCCGTCCGACCAGCTGGAGGACGGCGCCCAGAAAGGTCAGCTCAGAATTGGGCGGAGTCACATCGACCCCGACGATCTGTGGTTCCGGCGGTGTGGGCTCACTGCCACCACAGCCGGCGCCGACGAGCAGAACAGAAAGAAGGAGCGCAGAAAACCGCCGCATGGTGACCTCAGTCGTAAAGAACATGTGAACAGCGACGGGCGGTCACCCGTCGCTTACTGATTACGTCCGCATCCATCAGGTACTACAAGGGAAAACCACTCTGGCCCCCTTCAGGTTCCGCCGCCACCCCCCAAAAAAGGGCCACCCAGCCCGCAATCATCGCCAATCCCCCGATGGGCGTGACCGCCCCCAGAAGTGTGATACCTGTCGCGATCAGCAAGTAGAGGCTTCCGGAAAAGATCAGTACCCCGGCGCTCATCAGGCGAGCCGCCCAGCGGAGGGCAGGGGAGCTTCGGTGCGCCGACAGGAGCCCGACGGCCATGAGGGCGAGCGCGTGAATCAGCTGATACCGAACCGCGGTTTCGAAGGTTTCCAGGCGATCAGGAGTCAGCCGGGTCGCGAGCGTGTGTGCGCCGAATGCGCCGAGTAGCACCCCCAACCCACCCAGAACCGCCGAAATCTTGAGCGTGCGAGTTGCCCAGTCTGGCAGCGACCCCCTCACTCGCACTCCGCTATCGGGCCCCGCTCCGTCACCAGGCAATGGCGTAGGCCTCGCGTCGGGGGTCAGCGGCTGCCGTCAGGGAGCCCGACAGGGGATCGATATAGATCATCTGGGCCCCGCCAAATGTCGCCGTCCAGCCCGAAATGACTCGAATCTCGTGCCCCCAGGCGGTCAGTTCCTGCCTGGTGGCGGGCCCGATCCGGTCTTCGACGGAGACTCGGAGTCCCGGATAGCTCCGGAAGCGTGGTGCCTCGACCGCCTCCTGGGGCGTCATCTTGAACAGCAGCAGATTGTGGACGATCTGAAGCAGGCTCTGCGTCTGCGAGTCGCCTCCCGGGGTCCCGATCGTGAATGCGGTTTCGTTTCCGCGCAGCGCCATCATGGGCGTCAGCGTGTGGAACGGTCGCTTACCTGGTGCCACTCGATTCGGATGGCCCGGCTCAAGAGTAAAGAGCGCACCGCGATTCTGGAGCATGATCCCGGTCTCCGGCTCCAGCAGCCCCGAACCGAAGCCGGCATAGAGCGACTGGATCCACGAAACGGCCATTCCGTCGGCATCGACAACGGTCAGGTAGACGGTGTCTCCGCCATCGTCGAGACCGTTTCGGTCGTCGCTCCCCGGATTCTCACCCCCAATCCCCGGGGGAACGTTGGCGGCGGCAGAGGTGGGCTGTACTCGCCGAGCCCGCTCCGACAGGTAGGCCCGGTCCAGCAACCGATCGACCGGAATCTCCGCCATCTCGGGGTCGGCGACCCAGCGGTCGCGATCCGCAAACGCCAGCTTCTTGAGTTCGATCAGGGTGTGGAGGTAACCTGACGTGTTGTAGCCTAACTCTTTGAAATCAAACGATTTGGCCATCTCCATCTGCTGCAGCTGCGTGAGCCCCTGGGTGTTGGGGGGCATCACGAAGAATCGATGATCGAGATAGTCCGCAGAGAGGGGGGTGACCCAGTCTGAGGTGTGCCGCTGGAAGTCCGTTTCGCGCAGATATCCGCCCTGCTCGGCAAGGAAGGTCGACAGCCGTTGGGCGATTGGCCCCGTGTAGAAGGCGGCCTTGCCATGTGTGGCGATCTGCTCAAGCGTGACGGCCAGGGCGGGGTTCCGAAGCAGTGACCCAACCGGGGGTGCAGACCCACCGGGGAGGTAAAGGGCGCGTCCCGCAGGGTTCAGTGAACCGCCCTGTTCCTCAAAGTCAGCCGCCAGCCGCGTGGAGACCGGAAAGCCATCGCGAGCGTATCGAATGGCCGGTGCCATCAGCCGTTCCAGAGGCATGGACCCGAAGCGATCGTGGGCGTCGATCCACGCAGCAACGGCACCGGGCACCGTCACAGAGCCAGGGCCCGCCTGGGGTACCTCGCCCCAGCGGTCAAAAAAGGCGGGTGTTGCGATTTCACCAGCCCGTCCCGATCCGTTGAGAGCGTAGACCTCGGCCGCGCCCGGCTGATGAATCAGCGCGAATGCGTCACCCCCCACGCCATTCATGTGCGGGCGCACTACCGCCAGAACCGCGGCAGTCGCAATCGCCGCATCAATCGCGTTTCCGCCATCCTGGAGTACGGCCATTCCGGCTGCACTGGCCAGGGGATGGTCCGACACCACGGCCCCTCGGGTGCCTCGGACGTCGGGTCGGTTGGTGGCAGGGAAGGCCGGTCCATTGGCCTGAACCCTGATCTGTCCCGCGGGCATGGCTGGGGCCGGCTCCGACCGCGGCGCCTGCGCTGGCCCGGTTACGGTTCCGGACGGATCAGGGGCGACTGACCGGCACGAAGCCAGGGCAATGAGAAGCGCAGCCGCCATGGCGATCCCCCCGATCCGGGCCGGCCCGAAGCCCCGTCGGGAAGACTTCCAGCTCCCGGTCGGCGTGGCCGACACGGCGCTTTCAGGGCGGGGCGGGGAGCAGGCGGGCTTGGGATGAGGCATCGGATTGCAGGCTGTAGACGGAGTGGTCGATCAACTGACCCCTCAGGATGGGCTGTTCGCCGGGGCGCCGCCAGAGCCCGTTCGTCCAGAAAAGGCCACCAACTGCGGGGCGTCCTCCGTTGACCGCTGGTCCGGCCCGGGGTAGCTTTTCGCGTTCTGTACCTCGTGCGCTCCGAGTTGGACACGTGATCGTCGTCCATCCGAATAGTCGTGCGGGTTTCTCCGGATTCCAAAGCAGGAACGAGCATGTCCAAGCGGCACCCAAACCAGCGCCCTTCCTCCGGGACCCATCACGACGGCGATGACGCCTTCGTCGCCGGTGTGTTGGACCTTTCTACCTGGGCCAAGACCAACCAGAACCTCATGACGCTCGGCGGGATCGTCGTGCTGATCGTGTTCCTTGGCGGTTGGTACTGGATGAACTTCAACCGGAATCTGGAGGACCGGGCCCTCATGGAGCTCGAGCAGATCCAGCAGACGCTCTCGTTCGGTGACATTGAGACGGGGAAGGTGAGCCTGTCCCAGTTCATCGAGCAGTTCGGTGGCACGGCTGCGGCGCCTGAGGCGAGCCTGATTCTGGCCCAGCTCTATCTCGAGACGGGTCAGCCGGCCCAAGCGATTCAGGCGCTGGACAATTCCAGGATTTCGCGGACCGACCCTCTCGGACCGCAGGCCTTTATCCTTCGTGCCCGCGCCTTTGAGTCGCAGGGTCAGCTGGCAGAGGCTGAAATCACCTACCTGGAAGTCGCGGAGGCGGCCGAACTGCCGTTCCAGCGAATCCAGGCCCTGGCCGATGCGGCCCGGATGCGGATGGATCAGGGGAATGACACCGGCGCCATCACCATCTTTGATGAGATCCTTGCCCAAATGGAGTTGAGTGATCCTGCGCGCGGCGAGTACGAGATGCGCCGCGCCGAGATGCAGGCCCGCCAGATCGGCTGAGTTGGCCTGAATCGGCTCGTGTCTCCAGCCCGATACGAGCGGGGCGGTCGTCAATTGGACGGCCGCCCCGTTTTTTTGTGGCGTAGAAGCCACAGGAGGTCGTCGTGACTCGATACGGTCGTCCCGTGGCGAAGCTCACCCCGTTTGACGGGCTGGACGAGCAGGGGGGGGATCTTTCGGGAGCCTGGCCGGCTCGGTGACCGTACATGGAGACATCATCAGCCCCATCGGTGAAGATTGGGACGCGGGTGAATGACCGGATTCTCCCCACCGTTTTTGATACGCACGTCTGGATCTGGGTAGTCGAAGGCGACAGGAGCGCGATGTCGGCATCTGCGATCGACGCCATCGAACAGGCGTCAAAGGACGGCGCCGTATTGGTGAGCGCGATCTCAGTCTGGGAGGTCGCCATGCGCGAGGCGGAGGGCGGGCACCTCGAGGTACTGCGTTGCACGCCATGACCGCGCCCCAACTCGGTTCTCCACATTCTCCACGGTGACGTATAATATATATTATGTAAAGTAGAAATTTAACCATACCCTCGTTTAGGGGTGTCCCGGCCCCGCTCTGGGCCAATCTCTGCCCGATTTAGATCGGTTTCTGAACATCTCGCGGCTCTTCCCCCCATCGGTTATCCACGAATCGCGATGGCGGTAGCCCAGGATCGGGTGCCTGGGGCGAGCTCGGTGATGTCGGCCTGGGTCAACGGCTTCCGGGATTCCGCTGAGTGCCGCTCCTTGTCCCGGGCGCCTCCGCGACCGACGTTGCGGTCCATGACTTCGACGCAATCGCTGATGGGACTGGTGACTGAGCTCCTCGACGAGCTGGACGCCGGGACCCTCCATGTGGGCTTTAACCGCCCACTTTCGCACGGATCTGCTTCCGGCACCGTCGCCGTTGTCCCGGATCCTGAAGACGAAGCGCAGCTTATCATTGTGGTCCGTCTGGCCATCATGCCGGTCCCAGGACGAGATCTGCAGCGGTTTCTGGCCACTTTGCTTGAGTTGAACCACCGATTGCGTGGTCGAGCGGCCTTCTCGCTGGATGACCTGGGAATGGTCCATCTGACGTCTGGACGGCCCCTCGCTGACCTGGACGAAGGCGAGCTGATCGACCTGATTCTGTGGACATCGCAGCAGGCCGATCAGTATGACGACATTCTGTTCGAGGCCTTCCCCTCGTGAGCCCTCTCAATGGCAGTGGCGCCACTTCGCGGAGTGCCGGCGCACGGATCGCGGCCTTTTATGTCGTTCTGCTGGGCGGACTTGCGGCGGCGATCTGGTATTTCCCGGCCATTCAGGACGTAATCACGCTGGATCTGGGCCCGGCGGCTGGTGCGAACGGCGAGATCACCCGCACGATGGCCGGCGGATCACCGCTTCAGGGCAACATCCCTCAGGGCTGGGACAGCGTCTGGGTGACTGCGGTATCACTGATCGGGGCCCTGCTGATCATGATTCCGGTGGCTTGGACCTATATCCTGATCAAGCGGGATGCGGGTTACGAGGAGTCGGTGGTCCACACGCTGCTGATTCTTCCGGTGGCTGTAGCCGGGATCGTCACAATCGTGCAAGGCAGTCTGGCGCTGGCCTTCAGTCTGGCCGGGATCGTTGCAGCTGTGCGGTTTCGGACCACTCTGGACGATACCAAGGACGCCGTCTATGTCTTTCTGGCGATCGGCGTTGGACTGGCTGCGGGCGTCCAGGCGCTGGGCGTGGCCGTGGCGCTCTCTGTGGTGTTCAACGTCGTCAATCTGATCCTCTGGAAGCTCAATTTCGGCAACATTTACGCCGATCAGCTGCACCGGACGGGTGGTTTGGGGCTTGGAACCGTCATTGCGGGCGCCGGATCGAGCCGTTCAGCGGTCGGTTTTGGGGATCTTGTTGCCGTGGGAGCGCCCCTGGCCCCGGCATCGCTCGACGCCGTGAACCGGCAGCAGCAGCGGATTCGCCGGCAGTTGCACCGGGAATCCTCGGTCGCAAAGGAACGAAAGCAGTTCTCGGCCCTTCTCCTCTACACCCGCGAAGTTGAGTCCGTCAAAGCTGTCCTGGCGCCGGTTCTGGAAGAGATGACTGTTCGTTATCAACTGGCGGAAGTCGTTCCAGGAGAGTCAGATGGCGTCAGTGCTGTCACGTATCTTGTGAGGATCCGGGATGGCATCACCGAGGCCGAACTCATCGAAGCTGTTCGTGACGCCCACGACGGTTCTATCGAGGCGGCAGAACTCCGATCGCTTCGGGCGCTCGCTCGGGACTGATTTCCGCCCGGCCGGGAAGCAGCCTGACCACGACCGCCGTTCGAGACCTGGAACCGTCGGCCGCCGCTAGTGTGGTGTATCAAAAGTGTCTCGGCCATTCGAACGCCGATGCATCCGGCCCTGCTTCGTTGCCCCGAGTCAGGATAGCGGTGCTATCCCTCGTCGTGGCGCCTCGCAGGATCCGGCGCCTCGGCGCTCTCGGTGGCTCGCGAACTTTTGATACACCCCACTAACGAATCCGGCGGCTGACCCCATCCAGATCGTCCGGCGCAGCGATCCCGAGCATTTCGGCCAGTGTCGGCGCGATATCGGTGGTTGATACCGGTTGGCCGTCGATTCCCGCCGTCACTCCTTTGCCGAACAGGATGAAGGGGACATGCCGGTCATAAAGATACGGCGAGCCGTGCGTGCTCCCCCGGGCATACGACCAGGTCAGGGTGTTCGGAGAAAACCTCATCTCCATCCCCTGCCCTCCCAGAATGCCGGTCCGGCGACCGGGAAAGGTGGAACGGCGCTGCAGAACGGTGAACGAGTCCGCTGGAGCATTGTTTCCAAGAAGGTCGGTGAAGCTCCAGGCCTGCTCGATCCAGGAGATCCTGGTGACTCCGGCCACAAGCGCAGGGGTCAGGTCCTGAGGACGCGCCGGATCGATGCCCGCCGCGATCACGTTGAGGTCGTTCTGCAGGACCAGAGCCGAGTCCGTGGTCAGACGAAGTCCCGGGAGCCCCAGGCTGGCGGTGTACTCGGGGATGTTGGCCATCCCATGGTCGGCGGTCAGAGCCAGGAGATAGCCGTCAGCGCCGAAGCGGCGATCAAGCCATTCCAGGAAGGCGCCGATCTCGCGATCGAGGCGGTAGAGGTTGTCCAGTTGCTCCAGACTCAGCGGGCCGTAGGAGTGCCCGATCCGATCGGTCTGGGAAAAGGAGACGGCTACCAGGTCGGTGATGTCATCTTCGCCGATCCCCATGCCCTCGATCCCCGCCTGAGCCACCAGTCGAGTGGCGCGGTCGAGCCGCGGTGTGGCCGCCCACCAGCCCCAGAAGTCATCGCCCCAGGTGGCGCTGGCCTCTTCAAACGTGTGCGGGAAGGTGGTGTGAATCCCGTCGCCCTCGTAGTCGGCACTGTCTGGCCGGGCCAGGCTGCGGAACTGCTCCGGAACCTCGAGCTCCCAGACACCGGACCCGGCAAGGGCCGGTACCACGTCCTCGTTGAACGTGTCGAGCCACTCCGGATAGTCGTCCATGTACCAGGTGGAGGTCACGAACCGCTGGAGCCCCTCCTCGAACCAGATGGGCGTGGCGTCGCTGCGGCCGGCCATGAGCACCGAAGAGCGTGGTTTGGCCGAGGCGGTCAGCACCTTTGCGCCCGGCCGAGCCGCCTGCAGCCATTCTCCGATGCCCGACCGCTCCAGGACCTCCGGGCTGGCGCCCACGAAGCTCGGGTCTTCCAGCAATGGGTACGCCGGATCAATCACGTTCTCGACCATCCTGCGCCCGTCAGGCCCGTCGTACACCCAGGCGTTATCGACCACGCCGTGTTTGCTGGGCGAGGTCCCCGTAACCACGGTTGCGTGCCCCGGGGCCGTCAGGGTGAGCGCGTGATCATGCGTGGCCTGGGTAAACCGGTATCCCTGATCTCTCAGGCGCCTGAAGCCCGCGGTAAAGACTTGGTCATATCGGTCGAGCAGGTCTGCGCGCAGTTGATCCACGACCACCAGCACGACCACCGGCGGCGGGTTCACATCCTGTGCCCCAAGTGGAGCGGCCCCTGATCCCGAACTGGAGGGAGCTGCCGAGCAGCCCATCAGCCCCAAGGCGAACACGACCAGGCGCGAAAGCCGGGCGGATGACGAGTGACGGCTGAAGGAGGTCGAGGAGATCAATAGCGGCATCGTCGGGGCGGCGCTGAGGGGGAACGGGGACGTAACATGCGTAGTGTGGTGCATCAAAAGTTCGCGAGCCACCGGATGCATCGACGTTCGAGTGGCCGTGACACGTCGTGACACGTTTTGATACACCATGCTAGTGAATCCCGTTGCCGTGAAATAGGTTGGCGCATCCATCCGTGTTCCACCTGGAGATCGAATGCTGCTCCGTCCTGCCCGATTCCTCGCCATTTTCGCGCTCCTGTTCGTTGCCGGCGGTCTGACGGCGCAGGAGGCGTCCGCTCCGCTCTTTCAGGATGAGAGCCCGCTACTCCTGCGCATCGAGTCCGACTTCAAGTCGATTCTGGACGACCGCGAGGAAGAGAGCACCGAGTACCCGGGCCAGGTCGTCGTCATCGGCGAGGATGGCTCGGAGAGCCCGTTCCCGGCGCAGGTTCGCACGCGGGGCCGCTTCCGGCTCCTGTCCAACACCTGCGACTTCCCCCCGATCCGGGTCAACTTTCCCAAGGGAGAAGTGGAGGGGTCGATCTTCGATGGGCAGGACAAGATCAAGGTCGTCACCCACTGTCGGGATCGATATGAGGGGAACCTGGTCCGTGAATATCTGGTCTATCGGCTCTACAACCTCCTGACTCCCTCAAGTTTTCGGGTCCGCATGGCCCGAATCACCTGGGTGGATACGTCGGGGGAGGAGGAACCGATTGAGCGCTTCGCCTTCTTCATTGAGATGGAAGAGGCCATGGCGGAGCGCCTGGGTGGAGAGGTGATTCCTGAAGAGGAGTTGACGAACGGCCTGCATCCGGCGCGGATCCAGACATCGGAGGCCTCACGGGTCTCTCTGTTCGAGTACATGGTTGGGAACACTGACTTCTCCATGTACGGCTCCCCGGGCGTGGGCCCGCACAACGTGGTCCCCGTGCAGCTTGAGAACGGACGGGTCATTCCAGTCCCGTACGACTTCGACTGGACCGGGATGGTTGATGCGTCATACGCCCGGCCCGACCCTAGCCTGGGCATTCGCAGAGTCACTCAGCGGGTGTACCGTGGGTTGTGCCGCGGGGATCTGGACTATGCGGCCCTCTACCAGAGCTTCCTGGCCAAGCGGGCGGATATCACTGCGCTGATTCAGGCCGAGGACCTACTTCCCGACGATGACCGGGAGGACGTCCTGGACTATCTGGACGAGTTCTGGGAGACGCTCGAGAGCGACCGGAATTCAGAGCGGCGAATCGAACGGGCCTGCCGGCAGGTCTGAAGCGGGGCCGTCAGGGGACTAGTTGCCTGGCAAGCTCTGAACCCCGCTCTTTTCACGGCTTCACGCCAAGCAGGGCGACCCGCCGTCTCATGACTGGCAACACCGGCTGCAGCACACGTTCGAGCAGGTTGAACCCCGGTAGGTGCGATTCCGCGTAGTAGGCGCGAGGGATCTCGAACCCGGCGCCGGTCAGGAGCTCCTTCATGCGCGCCATGGACTTGTAGTCGACGTGGGTGGGATCGGGCTTCAGAAGGATCGAGTTGTTCTTCAGGATCTCCAGAATGTGGCCCCGGTGTGGTGTCCAGGCGGCGAATCGGCCGCCCGGAGCCAGCAAGCGGAATGCCTCGGCCGTGATCCGGGCGCTGTCTTCCGGATAGACATGCTCATACAGGTCGGCGGCCAGGATCAGGTCAAAGCTGCCTTCATCGAGGCCGGTATCACCCGCATCCGCGCACATGAAGTCGATGTTGGGCTCGGGGTGTTCCGCCAGTCGGGCGTTGCAGAGTTCAATGCTCTTTGACGAGAAGTCGATTCCCAGGATGTGTTTAACCCGGGAGGCCATGGCGAATTCAAAGGTCCCCCAGCCACATCCAAAATCCGCGACACGATCCGTGGAGCGCGGTTGGGCCAGGCGGGTCACCATCCTCACCCGGTAAAGCTGAAAGCGACTCCCCATATCGGTGAGGTGGTCTGTGCCACCCTCGAAGTACATCGAGTTGTCGTAGTACTCCTTACCGATCCGGCTCCCCTGCTCCGCCTGCCCCATCAGAGCCGACCGAACAGGTCCATGATGCGCAGCTTCCACACCTTCCAGACGGCCTCGCGCACAATCTTCTTGGACATCTTCGACTCGCCGGTCTCACGTTCGACGAAGATGATCGGGATCTCCTGAATCTCGAAGCCGTTGCGCCAGGTGCGGAGCTTGAGCTCGATCTGGAACGAGTAGCCGTTCGACTGGATGCGCCTGAAGTCGATGGACCGCAACGCCGGCGCGCGAAACATGTTGAAGCCACCGGTGGCATCCCGGACCGGCAGGCGCGTGATCGTTCGAGCGTACCAACTGCCGAAGATCGAGATGAAGAGCCGGCTCATGGGCCAGTTGACGACGTTCACCGTGCCGCCGACGTAGCGAGAGCCGATGGCCACATCCACCGGCTCGCCCGGGTCGGTCGCCGCAATCAGCCGCGCCAGGTCCTCGGGACGGTGGCTGAAGTCGGCGTCCATTTCGCAAATGCGGCCGTAGTCGGCTTCAAGACCCCACTTGAACCCCGCGATGTAGGCCCTTCCCAGGCCCTGTTTTCCGGCGCGCTGGAGCAGGTGGATCCTGGGCTCGGACTCCCGCATTGCACGAACGATGGCGGCGGTCCCGTCAGGCGAGTTGTCGTCCACGACCAGGATGTCGATCCGATCGTCGATCGCCAGCACCTCGGGGACGATCCGCGGGATGTTCTCTCGCTCGTCGTAGGTGGGTATGACGACGAGCACGCGATCGGTGCGATCCGGCGTGGTTTCTTCGTGCTCCTGAACGCTCGTAGTCGTCAAAACTTCGGTCCCAGGTCTGCTGCTGCATGTTCGCGTTGATCGGCCGGGGCCGATGGGTCACTTCGTTGGTGCTTCCTATGGCCAGCTGCGTTGCCCACTTCGCGGTCCTGCTCGCGGATCAGGCGCTGATCTCTTCAACGGGGCTCACCGTCGAGCCACCCTTCATCACCGCCGGAGCCATGAGTCCGGCCGGGACCAGTTCGACCACAGTCGTCCAGACCCGAGCCAGTACGGCCATGGCGGCGGCATTGGTCGCACCCGTCAGCGGTGTGAGGATGACAATCAGCATCCCCTCCCGAATCCCACCCCCCGCTGGCATGAAGAAGGCCAGGTAGCCCACAACGTAGGCCGCCGCAAAGGCCGGAGCGATGGTCAGAAAGGTCGCCCACTCCTCCATTCCGAGGAAGAGCAGCCAGAAGGCCCCGCCGTATATGGTCCAGTTGAGCAGGTAACGCCAGGTCCAGCGGAGCCCGAAGCCCTTTTCACCCAACCCGGCCAGGGGCATGTCCGGGGCCGAGGCCGCTGAATCATCGAGTGAAGATGCCGGGGTCGAAGGCTCGCCCGCGTTCCGGGCGGCCAGTCGGATCCAGAGCGCCTGGAGCTTTCGCGCCGGTCCCGGGATGGACGACAGGACGATCAAGGCGAGCATCACGGCCAGGCCCAGCCACCCGTATATGCGATATCGCGTGTGTTCACCGAAGAAGGCGCCCAGACCGATGATGGTCGCCCCGGCCAGGGCGAAGGCCTGTCCCAGGACGGCTGCGGTCGTGGCGGTCGCGGGCGAGACCCCTTTCCTGCGCGCCAGCATGGCCAGGCCGGCGATCTGCACGACCTTGCCGGGCACATAGCGGCCCAGGTTGGCCACCATGAAGAGTCGGATCGCGCTCCAGCTTCCGATTCTGGGGCCGCCCATCTCCA
Organism: Gemmatimonadota bacterium; assembly: GCA_041688945.1. Classification (GTDB taxonomy): domain Bacteria; phylum Gemmatimonadota; class Gemmatimonadetes; order Longimicrobiales; family Gaopeijiaceae; genus Gaopeijia. Next base: position 20,882 of record JBDNHE010000103.1, read on the forward strand.
CCACCATCTGACGCCAGAGCAGACTGCTGTAGGCGTAGCCGGCCATGAGCAGGACCACCGACCCGAGAAGGGGCAGCGGCCGCCAGGCCCAACTTCCCAGATCGAAGTTGGCGAGATCGCCGAGGTTGATGTTCAGGCTCTTGACGATGAACACCACCACCAGGACCGCGGCGGCCAGCTGGAGCAGGAGCTTCAGCGCGCGCTTGCCTGTCAGGCGGGTCATCCTCGTGCGAAGCCTTCTTCGGCCGGACGAAGAGCCCGGGGGCGCGTGAATGAAACCCCGGCGACGGCCACGATCAGCACCAGAGACACGGCCGAAAGCCAGAGTCCGATTCCGATCGCGTCCGACTCGAAGCTCAGCGTGACCGTGTGTTGCCCGGCCGGAACCGGAATCCCGATCAGCGTATGGTTCACGCGCATGGCGGGAACTTCGACCCCGTCTACGCGAGCCCTCCACCCATTCACCCAGTTGTCGGCGATGACCAGCATTGATGCGCGGTCAGTCCTGACCGAGAAGCTGGACCCATCCGTGTTCCGATCGATCCATTCCACCTGTCCGGCCGGCGTACCGCCGCCGAGCGAAATGGGCGGAGCCTCGGTTGCAACCACGGTGGTCGCGATGTCGAATAACGGATCCATGATGGTCTCGAGGACCTGGTCGGGCTCGCGGACCGTGACATTGGACACCAGGCGGGCTCGAGGCAGATCGTCGACCTGATAGAGGATCTCGTAAGGGCTTCCGTCCTGAAGCTGAGTGTAGGTCAGCATCTCTTCATCGAATCCGATGGTGGACGGATCCCCCATCGCGGCTGGCCAGACGACGTAGCGGATGTTGAGCATGCGCCGAATGTTGTCGCTCTCGAAGAGGTTCAGCGCGATGGCCGCCCGATCAAGGCCAACCACCTCGCGGTAGCGGGCCAGATCGTTGGGGTGGTGTCCCGTGGCCAGTTCCAGCCCGAACGAAGCCATCCGGACTTCTTCTCTACTTCCGGTCATATCCAGCACCCGAAACGGACTCTCATCGGCCTGCCGCTCGAGCAGGAGGTCGGTGAGCGGGTCGGAGGCCGTGAGAGCTTCGAAGCTCATGGTGCCGATGAAGGGATTGTCGATGCGGAGCCCATCCGCCGCGACCAGGACCGCCAGCACTCCGGCGAGCGCCAGACCCCGTAGCCGCTGGGTGCGGGCCAGGAAGCCGGCCGCGACGACGGCTCCCGTCAACGCGACGGCGATGAGTGCACCCCTCATCACGAAGGGCTTCAGGCGCTCCAGATCGGGCGCTTTCGACGGATCCATATCGGTGTAGATCACCGAATTCCAGACACTGAACAGGACGTCAGACCCTGCCAGGATCATCAGCAACACCATCGTCGCCAGGCATCCCCAGAGGTAGCGAACCGCCGTGGGAGAAGCACTCTCTCCCCTTGCCCATCCCAGCATGACGTCGATCCCGAAGGCCGCGAGCGTGATCGCTGTGAATCCAGCCAGGAAGATTGCCATGCCTGCGGCCCGGAAGAGCGAGATGCCGGGAAGAATTGCGTAGGCGATGTGCCACACAGGCGTGTGGGCGGCGAGGGTGTACAGCAGCGAGAGTCCGAAGAGGGCCGCCAGAAAGAGCTTCAGCTGCTTGAGGGCCGGGGCAAAAAAGGACAGCCCGGCGAGAATCATCAGCACCAGGCCGATGTATTCATGGTTCAGCTTGAAGAAATTCCGTCCCCAGTAGGTCTCGTCCGCCCAGTCCGCCCCGGAAGTGGAGCTACCGACAAACTCGGGGATGACCAGCGACATCACCTCTTCAGGATGCATGGACCACGAAGCCGCGAACGATTTGTTGACTTCGGGATCGGCCTCGGTGGTCGTGGCAGTCCGGCGCGAGTCGGAGCGGATGTAGTCCACTGCCGGGAGTAGTTGCACACCGGCGGCGCCCGCACCGACGACCGAGGCCACAAGGAAGAGACCGAACCGGCCGGCCGCCTTTGGCGGATCCGGCTTGCCCTCGAAGGCATGAGGCGCCGGATCCCTGAAGAGCTGAATCGTTCGGAAAAACGCGTAGATCCCGACGGCCAGGAACAGGAAATAGGCCATCTGGAAGTGGGTCGTCAGTGTCGCAAGGGCGACCACCCCGGCGATGGCGGCCCATGACCGCCCCCGGCCTGAGACCATGTAGGCCTCGACCGTCCAGAACATCAGGGGCGTCAAGGCGGTGACGAACATCTTTCCGTCGTGCGCCGGATAGACCAGCGTGACAAAGAATGGTGCGACCAGGTATCCCAGCCCCGCCACGAAGGCGGCCGACTTCGAGACTCCAAGGGCCCGGGTCCAGCCGTACATCGCGAAGCCGGCGATGAAGACGTGAAGAACGAGTTTCCACCCGAGCGCCCGGTACGTCTCCATGAAAAGGAGTAACGGTGCGGAGAGCGGGTAGAGAGAATCCCCCCCTGCAAGCGACTCGAGGAAGGGCGTCCCTCCCATCAGCAATGGGTTCCAGAGCGGGAAGTTCCCGTTTCTCAGTTCGTCGGCGAAGAACGCACGGGCCATGTAGCCAAGGCCCCGCGTGTCCGAGCCGAAGAGCATTTCGTTGCTGAAAATGAAGCTGCGGAACAGGAAGATGGTGACTGCCGCATAGATCAGCCCGATCAGCCAGAGCGGCAGGCCATCCGAGAAGAGTCCCGGGGCGCCCCCGCCCTTTCCGGTCTGCGTTCCGGGGGCGGTGCCCCCCTTGTCTTCCATCTTTGCCATTTGCCTAGGTTCCGGAAATCGAGGGTGCGCCAATACGACGATCCATCAGTTCGGTGTAGATCTCGAGGTGCCTCAATGCAAGCCGCCGGTTGCTCCAGGAATTGACCACCCGCTCCCGTCCGGCCCGGCCCCGATCCTTCAACTGAGGGTCGTTCAGCAGTGCAACGACCGCGCGAGCCAGGTCGGGAGGATCGCCGGGCCCGAAAAGCCCGCCTACGGAGTCGTCCACGATCTCCGGGAGGCCACCGACCCTTGAGGCAGCCACCGGAATCTCGCAACTCATGCACTCCAGGGCCGCGACAGAAGTGGCCTCCATCAGCGATGGGAAGATCGCGAGCTCGGCCGAGGCCAGAAGTCCCGGCATCTGTGCGTTCGGTCGCGCGCCCAGGAAGGTCATGCGGTCGCTCACACCCAGTTCACCCGCGAGCCGTTCCAGTTTGGGCCTCTCGGGACCGTCTCCAACAAGCACGACCTCGATGTCCACCTGTTCGGCGATGGCCGGCAGGGCGCGGACGGCGTACTCGACCCCGTTCTTGTGAAACAGTCGCCGGGGGATGATCACTCGGCGCCGGCCAGCGGCGGGAGGTGCCAGCGTGGGTTCAACCGGACGGAAAATGTCGGTTTCGACACCATTCGTAAGAGCTTCGACTTTCACGCCGGGCGCGATCCACTCACCCACCTCAGCGATCTGCCGCGAGGCGGCCAGGTTGTGATCGACCTCCCGGAGCATGCGCCGAAAGATCGGCTTCCAGAACGGGGAGTCCGCACGCTTCAGGAAGTGACTGGTGTGCCAGGTCGCCAGAAGTGGAGCCTGACGGACCCTGCGCGCGACCATGCCCGGAAGGACCGAGGCGAATGCCTGGGCGTGCAGGATGTCTGCCGTTTGCGCCAGCCGGCCCATCTCGGGTACGGACCCGGCCGAGTGGAGACCCCAGCCGATCGGATTGCGGGCCGGGAACCAGGTCCGGAATACGTTCACTCCGTCCATCACCTCGCGCTTGGGCACGTTCGGAAGCGAGCTGGAGGTCACGATGTCCACGCGGTGTCCCATGGCTGCCAGGGCACGGCACAGGTAGTAGACGTGGCTCTCCAGCCCACCCACTTCGGGCGGGAAGTAGACGCAGTGCATCAGGATGTGCAGAGGGCGATTCATCGTGCGTCCTCCGAAGCGACCGGGATGCCGGACTGCCCCCCACGACCCCCACCCGCCCTGGGGAGTTCAGAATCGGCGGATTTCCGGGGCGCTGGAATAGCCGAATCAGCCCCCGGGTCCCAGTCCGCAATCCGCCGCGCGCACCCCGTAAGATCCGCGATCACGATGTCCGCGATCCGCTCCGCCGCGCGCCCGTCTCCGTAGGGATTCCCAGCCGCCGGCGCCCCGTGGGCCTGATCTCCTCTCCGATCCTGATCGACCCCCCGGTCCGGATCAACATCGTTGGGCTGGTCCGCATCCCCGTTCCGATCTCCGCCACGCCCCTTCAAATCCCGCCCCTGGTCCAGATGCCATCCAGCCCGGCTCAGAATAGCCTCGCGATCATGCCCCACCAGCTCGGCCACCCCCGCATCCACTCCCTCGGGGCGTTCCGTCACCTCCCGGAGCACCAGCACCGGGGTTCCAAACGACGGCGCCTCTTCCTGGATTCCCCCGGAATCGGTCAATACCAGCTCGGCCTGCTTCAACGCCCGGACCAGGTCGAAGTAGTCGACGGGGGTGGTCAGGTGAATCCGCGGATGGCCCGCCAGGAGTTCGTGGGCGGGGCCGTGGACGTTCGGGTTGGGATGCACGGGATAGACGATGTCGATGTCCTCCCGGGCGTCCGCCAGCGTGCGGATGGCTCCGAAGATCTCGGTGAGGGGCGGACCGAACGATTCGCGTCGGTGCGCCGTCAGCAGAACGAGTCTTCGACCGGAGGACTCAACCGCAGCCAGCGCCGGGTTGGCGAAGGGTCGCTCAACGCCGGCGATGTGTTCGAGGGCGTCGACCACGGTATTTCCGGTCACATGGATGGCACCCGCCGGGGTGTTCTCCACTCGGAGGTTCTCGGCCGCCGGCACAGTTGGCGCGAAGTACCAGTCGGTCAGGACGTCCGTGAGCCGCCGGAAGATCTCTTCTGGCCAGGGGGCGAACTTGTCGCCCGAGCGAAGTCCGGCCTCCACATGCCCCACTTTGATTTTTTCGAAGAAGCCTGCCAGAGCTCCAAAGCAGACCGAAGCGGTATCGCCCTGAACCAGCAGGGCAGTCGCATCGGTCTCGCGGATGATCTCGCCAAGGCCGGCGAGCGCGCCCTGCGCGACATCGTAGAGCGTCTGACCGGGCTTCATGAGTTTGAGGTCGTAATCGGCGGTCAGGTCGAAGGCTTCAAGGACCTGGCGCACCAGATCGTCGTGCTGGCCGGTCAGGACCAGCAAAGACTCGACCTCTTCCGATCGCGTCCGCAGGGCAGCCAGAACCGGAGCCATCTTGATGGCCTCGGGCCGAGTGCCCACCACAACCAGAACCCGCAGACGGGGGTGTTGCATCATTGGGCGCCCTTCGCATCGTCGTGAAAGGCCCCAGCATCGCCGCCTGCGCGCAGCGTCCCTTCGGGGGTGACTGACGGGATGCTTCGCCCCACCGGAGCAACCGCTTGATCCAACCCCTGCTCTGCCCGTCGACTGGCTCGCAGTTCGTCCCTCAACTGGGCCACCAGTTCAGAGAGAAATCCGACTCCGATCAGCAGGACACCCACGGTGACCAGAAGCATGACCAGGTACAGCAGTGGGCGGAATCCAGCCTCCATGACGAAGCGCATCCAGATCGCTATCAGTCCCGTCCCGATCCCGGCAGCCAGGAGGGCGGCGCCCAGCGAGCCGAACAGGAGCAGAGGCTTTCCGGAGAACCGTAGCAGAAAGCCGACCGAAAGCAGATCCAGCACTCCGACCACGATCCGGCCCATACCCTGATACTTCGAGACCCCGGCCCGGCGAGGATGGAGCTCGATGTCGATCTCGCCCACCCGCCATCCGCGCGCAGCCGCCAACACCACCAGGTAGCGGTGCCAGTCGTGCCGCAGCGTGACCTCCTGCAGGATCTCCCTGCGGAACGCCTTCATGGAATTCATGTCCGAGACCGGCACATCAAACATGCGCCGACTTACGGCGTTGTAGACGGACGAGACGGCGCGCTTGTCGTAGGCGCCGACCTTTCGGCCGGTCACCATGTCGAATCCGCCCTCGGCGGCCTTGGCCAGGAACCGCGGGATCTCGTCGGGAAGGTGCTGAAGGTCAGCGTCGAACAGGATCAGCCAGTTCTTGGAGGTCGCAGCGGCACCGGTCTGCAGCGCCTCGGTCTTACCGAGGTTCTTCCGATGCCGGACCACCCTGAGCAGCGGCCAGCCCCCGGCCTCCTCAAGCGCCAGATCGGCGGTTCCGTCGGTGGATCCGTCATCCACGATCAGGACTTCACCGGCCAGCCCATACCGCTGAAAGGCCTGCTTCATCTCGCGGACCAGATCACGAATCACCGGCGCCTCGTTCCAGGCGGGGACGATGACACAGAAGTCGCTCCGGGCCTCCGCGGAGAGCCGCGCCGCCGCTTCGGCGGCCACCTTTGAAGATGCTTCCATCAGACGCGCTTCCTCATGCGGGCGGGAAGGATTCCAAGCTGGTCCCGATATTTGGCGACGGTTCGGCGCGCGATCTTCACGCCATCCTCAAGCAGCAATTTGACGATCGCGGCGTCGGTGAGCGGTTTCTGCTCGTTCTCGGCGTCCACCAGGTTCTTGATCTTGTCCTTCACACCGCGAGCCGAGATGTCTTCCCCGCTTGCCGTCGAGAGTCCGGACGAGAAGAAGAACTTCAGCGGAAATACGCCCCGCGGAGTCTCGACGAACTTCTCGTTCGTGACCCGTGAGACGGTCGACTCGTGCATTTCGATGAACTCGGCCACCTCACGCAGGGTGAGCGGTCGCAGATGCTGAATTCCCTTCTCGAAGAAGGCGCGCTGCCGGTCCACAATGAAGTTCATGACTTTGAGCATGGTCTGACGCCGCTGCTCAATGGCCTGAATCATCCAGTTTGCCGAGTTCAACTTGGACGAGATGAAGTCCCGGTTCTCGCCCTTGAACTGAGACTTGTTGCGGGCCACTTCGCGGTAGGAGCGCGAAATTCGGAGTCTGGGGAGCGATGTGTCGTTCACGAAGACCATGTACTCGCCGTCAATCTTCTCGACGATCAGGTCGGGCGTGACGTAGCGCTCGGGTTCAGAGTTGAGGGCGCGCCCGGGCTTGGGATCAAACTGACCCAGTTCGTCGGCCGCATCCTGAACTTCCTTGGGCTTGACCCCGAGTTCGCGAGCGATGTCCGTCCAGCGGTGACTGACAAGATCCTGGAAGTGATCCTGAATCAGACGCCAGGCGAGTGTGCCCTCGTAGTCGGCCCGCTTCATCTGGATCAGGATGCACTCGCGAATCGTGCGAGCGCCGATTCCCGCCGGGTCGAACCGGTGGATTCGCTCCAGGGCGAGTTCGGCCTCCGACATTTCGTAGTCGCGGAACAGGCGATCAATCTCCGCCAATTCCTCGGCCTTCTCATCGGCGTCTTCGATCTCCCGGGAGCGCTCAAGGGCTACAACCCGGATTTCGGTGACCCAGTTGTTGGCGCCTTCCAGCACTTCGTCCAGCGAGCACGAGAGCAGCCCGGTGTCATCAATGTTGCCGATGACTTCCTCGCCCATCCGCATGTCCCGGTCGTCCAGATTCAGCAGGTGCAACTGATCCTGCAGGTGGTCATGGAGATCGTGACCTTCGACGGCCGTGGGCGGTACGTATTCACGATGTTCGTACTCCTCCCGGCGCCCGCCCACGTCGAAGCCATCCAGGAGGATGGTCTCCCAGTCCACCTCATCAACCGGATCGTCCGGCTGTTCCTCGACCAGTTCGACTTCCTGGATGACGTCCGCCTCGGACATCTCAAGGAAGGGATTCTGTTCCATTTCGAGTTTGAGGTGCTGCTGCAGGTCGAGCAGTGGCATGTAGAGCAGTTCCATAGCCTGGTAGAGACGCGGATTGATCCGCATCTCCTGGCGCATGAACTGGCTCTGAAAGAGCCGGGTGTTGAACCCGCTCATGCCGTGGGTTCCTCCTGGTTCGGGTCTGTCAGGATCTCGGGTGTTTCCTCCGCGGCGAGCGGCAGCTCTGCCACCGGCCGGGTCACGAGGAGGGAATCCGAAATTTGCTCAGGGCGCGCGAACCGCTTGCGCATGCGTTGGGTCAGTGCGGGCCCCAGGTAGATCTCCGAGACCTCGTCGTTCCAGACCAGCTCCGAAACCGTGCCGGCCACCCGAATCTGACCGTCGTACATGATGTACGCCCGGTCCACGATCTCAAGCGTCTGCTCAACATTGTGATCGGTGATGATCACGCCGATCCCGCGATTCTTCAGGTCGGCCACGATCTGCTGAATGTCGTTGACGGCGATCGGGTCGATCCCGGCAAAGGGTTCGTCCAGGAGCATGAACTTGGGCCGCTGTACCAGTGCCCGGGTGATCTCCAGACGACGCCGTTCACCTCCGGAGAGCGCGTAGGCCTTGCTCTTGCGCAGATGGGCGATCGAGAGCTCTTCGAGCAGGCCTTCCAGTCGGGCCCGCTGTTCCTTTTTGGGAAGCTTGAGCGTCTCGAGGATGGCCAGGACGTTCTCTTCGACCGTCAGCTTTCGGAAGATCGACGGTTCCTGGGCCAGGTAGCCCACTCCAGCCCGGGCCCGCTTGTACATCGGGACCTTGGTCAGATTGCGGTCGTCCAGATGGACGGAGCCGCGGTTGGGCGGAATCAGACCCACCATCATGTAGAAGGTGGTGGTCTTCCCTGCACCATTAGGTCCCAGCAGACCGACAATTTCGCCCTGCTGAACCGAGATGTTCACTCCGTCTACGACCGTGCGCTTCTTGAAGCTTTTGGTCAGTTCCTGTGCCCACAGGCGGCTTGAACCCTCGTGGCCGGCACCGGCGAAGCCATGCTCACTCATCGCGGTCAACTCCCCCGCTACTCCGTGCGGCTCGAATGGGCTCCAGATGAGTCCCCTGCTCCAGTCCTTTCACTTCCATTCGGTCCACCGCCCCGTCGATCATCAAAATCACGATCTCTGCGCCCCGCACATAATGAATGGATGGCGGACTTCTATCCGCACCGGTCGCCGGCTCGCCGGCGTTGATCACAACGGTGGAATCCGCCGGAACCGGAGCCATCTGCTGCCCCGACGTCGATGTGGAGTCCGGAGCCATCCGATACAGGCTGCTCGCGTTTCCTCTGGCCTCAAGCCGGTCCAGCACCATGGTCGGCTCGCCGTTTGCGTCGAGGGCCTCCGGGTCACGAACAAAGACCGCGACTACCGTATCGCCCCGGATCCAGTCCTTGAACGCAAAGTCCGGCAGTCCTTCGACGTTGAGGCTGTCCCCGGCTGAAGACTCGGCTCGCGCACCGCCGATCGCGGTCACCCGCTCCAGTGCTTGGCCCGGCGCTCGGATGTCGAGGGAGTCCCCCTCCATTTCGATCGATTCGGACCGTACGATCGGTCGGAAGAAATCGGTTGAATCGACCGCGGCACCCGGTCTGCCCGTGCGCATGGGCTGGGCGGGGGACACCTCGTCTTCGCGTAGGAGTGGAGCGGCCCAGAGCCCCTGCAATTCCCCCTGATCCAGTTCGAGCCGGATGAAGGGAGACTCCAGATTCACGTCCTCGTTCAGGAGCCGACCATTTCCGCGCACCACCAGGTCCCGGATGATGTCACCCGGCATGCGGATCATGATCTCTCGACCTCGGGTGTCGAGTGCGCCCTGCACCACGGAGGCATTGCCATCCAGATAGAGGAGGCCCGCTTCCTGGTCGTATTCGAGCGAATCGCTCCTCGCGTCCATCGAGTCGCGTTGGGTCTCCACCCGGCCAGAGGCCCGAAAGTAGGTGTTCCCGACGATCTCGATCCGGTCGGCGGTCACGTCGTAGGGGGTCGGCGCGGCGCCACTCCCCGCTACCGGGACGACGGCCCTTGCCGCTGAGTCGGGCGGGGGTGCCTGAGTCGAGTCGGACGGCTGGGTCGGGTCAGCAGCCTGAGTCGAGTCGGACGGCTGAGTCGTCATGGGAACGGTGGCCAGGACGACCGTCGAATCCTGCAAAGCCGACGGGGGCACAGGCGCCCGAGGAATCAGGCGGGCCGTCGGGCGACCACCCGTCACGACGATCTCTGCCTGGGCGCGACCGAAACCCTCGCGGAGGTAGCGCAGGTCCTGCCCCCGAACTTCGGAGCCGTTGGCGCGATCGATCATCACCACGGCGCCCCGTGCCTCGAGCCGACCCACCTGCTCCTGGTACTGAGCCCACTGACTACGGAGGGTCTGGTCCCCATCTTGGAAGAAGACGTTCCCCGTGAACTCGCTCAGACCCCGGTCTTCGTAGGTGACCAGCTGATCTGCCTGAATCTGCCGCCCGTCACTGCAGACGATGTTGGGCGTCGTCATCCGGATCACCCACCCCCCCATCTCCATGGTGCGGGTGATGTTCTGGGTCGGAAACTCGTTGCGGCAGGTCGCCTGCTGGGCCGCCACATAGCCAGGAAATGCCAGGGAAAGGCTGGCGACGAGGCACAGCCCGGCTGAAAGATGAGCCGCTCCAACGTGGCCTGATCGGGGACGTCCAAGCTCAGGAGCCATCAGGATTCCGAGCCGCCTGAACCGCCCGGTCCGTTTCCACCCGTGGACCGACGCGGAATCTCCCCGCGGGGCTCACAGACGTTCCAGCTCTGGAACTGTAGATCCGAGCGGAAGCAGGTGCCGGTGCTGGAACTGCCGTTAATGGTGGCCGCCGTGACCACGTCGCTCCAGATCTCGTCCCGCTGAGGGTCGTAGTTCAGGACCTCGGACTGGATGCGGACGTCCTGGGCCGGTACGACAAAGAAGACGTTGCCCCAGACGGTGATCTCTTCGGTCCGGGTGTTCATCCGGGCGCTGTCCCCCGTGACCCGGGCCCGCTCGGTCCCCTGCTCGTTGAACAGGGTCATGGAGACGCCGTGCAGGTAACTGAGCGACGAGTCCGCACGAATAAAGGCGCTGTCCGACAGCACCAACCCGGCGTTGACCCCGTTGAGCGTCAGGTGATTCTCACCCCCATACTGGATGGCATCCCAGCTGATGTCCTGCACGCCCTGCTCAGCCAGCTGCGTGGGCGGGTCTTCTTCGCACGCGGCGATCGGCACGATGGAAACGGCCAGTAGGACTACCGCCACGCGCCGAAAGGTCGAAGCAGCCATCTCGTTGAACCCCATCATCATACAACTCCTGCCTTCATCAGATCGTGGAGGTGTACGATACCAACCACTTGAGTGTCAGAGTCCAGTACGGGTATCGCCATGATGCCCCGTGATTCCATTCTGTGAACGACCGCGCTGCCTCGTTCGTCCGCGGTGGTGGTCTGCGGTTTGCGTGTCATCACCTCATCCACTCGGACCTCGGGCCATCCCTTTTCGTTCCGCTCCATGAGCCGGACCAGGTCACCGGATGTGACCACCCCTGCCAGACGGCCATCGGGAGTCAGCACGACGACCGTTCCGCGCAGTTCCGCGATCGGGACGAGTGCCTGGCGCATTGAGGATCCAACCGGGAGCGAGGGGAAGCCCTCCCCCACCATCACGTCAGCGACGCGAACCGAAAGCCTACGGCCCAGGGAGCCGCCCGGGTGGAAATGGGCAAAATCGTCAGCTTTGAAGCCATTAAGTTGCAGAACGACCACGGCCAGGGCATCGCCAACTGCCAGTGTAACGGTGGTGGAAGTCGTGGGGGCCAGGTCGTGCGGACAGGCCTCCTCTTCCACCGAGCAGTCGAGAACCACGGTCGAGTGTGACCCGAGTTGTGAGTCCGGTCTGCCGGTCATCCCGATCAGGGGGACTCCGATGCGGAGGAAAAAGTCGATCAGTCCAGCCAGTTCAGCGGTGTCCCCGCTCTTCGACAGCAGAATCGCGACGTCGTCCGGGCCCACGATCCCCAGGTCGCCGTGCATCCCTTCGACAGGATGCAGAAAGGTGGCAGGCGTTCCGGTGGAAGTGAGCGTTGCCGCAATCTTCCGGGCAACGATCCCGCTCTTACCTATGCCGGAGACGATGACGCGGCCGCGTGCATTCGCGACGAGTCTGCAGGCCTGAACGAAGTCTTCCCCCAGTCGACCGCTGATGCGGGAGATGGCGTCCGCTTCAAGCTGGAGGACACGGCGGCCTTCTTTAATCAGGGCAGCGACGGAGACGCCCTGCTTCGGATCAGGAACCAAGGGCTCAGTCATTCGAGGCCTCCTGCGGGTGGCCGTCCACTTGGAAGTCTTCCAGGGTCGCCATTTTGCGCCCCTGCACGAAGCGATCTACGACGGAATCCCAGCTACCTCGGGACTTCAGGAGCGTTTCGCAGAACTGCCGCGCCGCGCCGTGCCCACCCCGGCGGCCCGAAACCCACTGCGCCACGTCCTTGATCTCCTGACAGGCGTTTCCGACTGCACAGGGCAACCCCACATCGGTGAAGATGGCCAGGTCCGGAAGGTCGTCGGCCAGCATGGCGACTTCGCTCCAGGCGATGCCGTCCCGCTCCAGGATAGCCGACAGAATGGCGTACTTGCGGGCCCCGGAGTCCTGATGGCACTCGATTCCCAGCTCTTCGGCGCGGATCCGTGTGGCCTCGGAGGTCCTTCCCGAGATCCAGACGACTTTGAGGCCGTCATGCTCCAGGAGCTTGATGCCGAGTCCGTCCTGAATGTCAAAGCGCTTCAGTTCGACCACTTCATTGTCCGAGGTGCCGATGTAGACCCCGGCATCAGTCAGAACGCCATCGACATCGAACACGACCAGACGAATTCGCCGGGCCACATCCCCGGGGATGGTGGATGAAGCAGACACGAGACCCTCGGGCAGAGTGCGGTGTGACATCGGTCAGCCTGCCGTCGCGTTGGACGCGGAGATGGGGGGCAATCGAGCCGCGCCGTCGGCACCATCGAATCCAAGGACGGTCCGAATGGCCAGCACTTCGCGCAGTAGCGTCTCCAGACCGTCCAGCGGCAGCATGTTGGTGCTGTCGGAGGGCGCCTTGGATGGTTCCGGGTGGGTCTCAAGGAAAAGCCCGTCGCAGCCGGCCGCGACCGCCGCCCGAACCAGCGAGGGGATGTGCTCGGGATCGCCACCGCTGGCACCATCTGCCGCGCCGGGCCGCTGGACCGAATGCGTGCCGTCAAAGATGGCCGGGGCGTTGGTCGCCCGGCGCATACGAGCGAATGAGCGCATATCGACCACCAGGTTGCCGTAGCCGAAGAAGGTGCCGCGTTCCGTGACGGCAATCTCGGGCGCCCCAGCGGCACGGGCCTTGTCCACCACAGCCGCCATTTCTTCCGGTGCCATCCATTGGCCCTTCTTGATGTTGAGCGGTCTCCCAGCATGCCCCGCGGCCTCGATCAGGTCGGTCTGGCGGCACAGGAAGGCCGGGATCTGCAGGATGTCGGCCACTTCAGCGACCGGGGCGCACTGCCCCGTTTCGTGTACGTCAGTGACGATGGAAAGGCCGGTTGCCCTTTTGACCGCGGCCAGCCTCTCCAGACCGACCTCCATGCCCGGCCCGCGGGCCGCGCCCGATTTGGAGCGATTCGCCTTGTCAAAAGACGCCTTGAAGATGATCGGCAGTCCAAGGGCGTCTTGAAGCCGCACCAGTTCCTGCGCGACCTCAAGATTCAGGCCCTCGTCTTCGAGCAGGCACGGGCCCGCCAGAAGAAAGAATGAGTCAAACATTCCGCGGCTCACCTCAGTCACCCGCGACGATTGGTTCGATCGCGGGCTCCTCGCTGACGGAGTGACGGGCGGCGGCTGAAATGAACGACGCGAAGAGGGGCGCGGGACGCATCGGACGCGACTTGAGTTCCGGATGGAACTGCCCAGCGACGAAATACGGGTGCTCCGGCAGCTCGACCATCTCGACCAGGCCGCCATCGGGCGACGTCCCCGAAATCACCATGCCATAAGCTTCAAGCGTCTCGCGGTAGGCGTTGTTGACCTCGTAGCGGTGCCGGTGGCGTTCCTGGATCTCGGTTGAACCATAGATCTCCGCAGCGCGCGAGCCCGCCTTGAGGACGGCCGGATACGAGCCCAGCCGCATGGTCCCGCCCTTGTTGGTGATCTTGAGCTGCGCGTCCATCAGACCCACGACGGGATCGCCACAGTCCTCGCGGAACTCATAGGAGTCCGCATCCTCAAGGCCGCAGACCGAGCTGCCGAATTCGATGACCGCGCACTGCAGGCCCAGGCAGATGCCGAAGAACGGCACCTCGTTCTCGCGAGCGTAGCGGATGACGTGGAGCATGCCGGGAATGCCGCGCGGGCCAAAGCCTCCGGGCACCAGAATACCGTCATACCGCACCAACTTGTCGAGGTTTTCTCCGTTGTCGAACTGCTCGGACGAGAGCCAGTCGATGTGGACCTTCACATCGTTGGCGATTCCGCCGTGCAGCAGGGCTTCCTGCACCGACTTGTAGGCGTCGACCAACTCGGTGTATTTGCCCACAACCACAATCCGGACACTCCCGCTTCCGGGGGTCTTTATCGTGTTGACCATCCGGCGCCACGGCACCAGGTCCGGGGCCGGAGCCTCCATCCCCAGGAGTCGAAGCACGACGTCGTCCAGCCGCTGCCGGCGCAGTTCGATCGGGACCTGGTAGATGGTCTCGACGTCCATCATCTCGATTACGGCATCCAGAGGCACGTTGGTGAAGAGGGCGACCTTTCGGCGCAGGTCTTCATCCAGTTCATGCTCGGTGCGGCAGACCAGGACGTGGGGCTGGATTCCGATCTGCATCAGTTCGCGGACGGAGTGCTGGGTGGGCTTTGTCTTGAGCTCCCCGGCCGCAGCGATATACGGAATCAGTGTCAGGTGGATGAAGATCGCGTTCTCGCGGCCCACTTCCTGCCGGAACTGCCGAATCGCTTCAAGGAACGGAAGGCTTTCGATGTCACCGACCGTCCCACCGATCTCGGTGATCACGAAGTCGTTGTTGTCGGCCAGCCGCTTGATCCGGCCCTTGATCTCGTCGGTGATGTGCGGAACCACCTGGACCGTGGATCCCAGGTAGTCGCCCCGCCGCTCCTTGGCGATCACGTCGGAATAGATCCGGCCGGTGGTGATGTTGTTGGCCTGGGAAAGCGATTCGTCGATGAACCGTTCGTAGTGCCCCAGATCCAGGTCGGTCTCGGCGCCGTCGTCCGTGACGAATACCTCACCGTGCTGGAAGGGCGACATCGTGCCCGGATCCACGTTGATGTAGGGGTCGAACTTTTGCAGCGTGACCCTGAAACCGCGTTCCTTGAGCAGTCGACCGAGCGAGGCCGCAGCAATCCCCTTCCCCAGAGACGAAACC
Source organism: Gemmatimonadota bacterium (assembly GCA_041688945.1). Classification (GTDB taxonomy): domain Bacteria; phylum Gemmatimonadota; class Gemmatimonadetes; order Longimicrobiales; family Gaopeijiaceae; genus Gaopeijia. The sequence goes on from JBDNHE010000103.1 coordinate 36,019, forward strand.
ACGCCGCCGGTAACGAAGATGTACTTGGTCGAGTGCTGTTTTTCTTTCTGGTCCGTCATTGCGCGGGGGTTTCCACTGCAAGGGTGTGTCCGGCTTCGGCGAGTTTTGCTTCGATTCTGAGTACGTCGACCAGCGTGTCCACGCCGCCCTCCGCATGTTCGACGACGGCCACGCCAATCGTCGTTCCGGCCGCGAGCGGTCGGAGTTGTTCGAGTCGTTCCAGCTGTTCGAGTCGCCCCTGGGGGAGCTGTACCCACTGCTCCAGGGCCGAGCGACTGTAGACGTACAGTCCCACGTGCCTGAGGTACCCCCCGGTCGACAATTCCTGGTCCCGAACCCCGGGATCCCGAGCATACGGGACCTCGGAGCGGGAGAAATACAGCGCCCGCCCGTCTTCTGAGCAGGCCACCTTCACCACCGAGGGGTCGGAGAGTTCGGCCGCGTCCCTGATGGACACGGCACACGTCCCGATCCCCCGTCCTGCATCGCGCACCTGGGCGATGGCGGCTTCGACGGTACTCTCGTCCAGGAGCGGCTCATCACCCTGCAGGTTCGCAATGATGTCGTACTCGAGGAATTCGGCTCGGCCCGCGACCTCGGCCACCCGATCAGTGCCCGACGGATGCTCAGCGGAGGTCATGACCACTGGAGCACCGAACCCCTGACACACACGCGCGACTTCGTCCGAGTCGGTCGCCACCACCAGCTGATCGAAGCACCCCATGGCAGAAATCCGGTGCCAAACCCACTCGATAAGCGGTCGGCCATGGATGGGGTGCAGCGGTTTTTGGGGGAGGCGGGACGACGACAGCCGCGCCGGGATCACCCCGAGAACTCGGCTGTGGGCAAGGGTGTTTGACGACCCGGAGACGGGGGTGACTCTTGCAATTTCCACGCCAGAGAAGGTAAAGCCCCGCAAGTAGGGGTGGCAAGGCGTGCTCCCGTCTTGCTTCTCGGGCGATTGAGCCGGAGAATCGAGGGCCGGGGTTCCCGCCCCTGCCCCCCCGTTTGAACCCCTCAAATCAGTCAGTGTGGTGTATCAAAAGTTCGCGAGTCGAATGGCCGAGACACTTTTGATACACCACACTAGTGAGTGACGCCCAGTTGAATGATCTTCCAAGCCGCCCCACCCGGTCCCTGAAGCTCCTTGTCGCAGCGGGTCTGATCGGCTCGGGACTCCTTGCTGCAGGGGCGCCGGAACTGACCGCTCAGGGCGGATGGCGTGAAGGCCCGCGCCTGCCTGTCGCCATGGCCAACAATTCGGTAGTGGGAGTGGAGTCCACCAACGAGGGCCCTGCCGTCTTCTCCATGCTGGGTCTGCTTGAGGGGAAAGGCTGGCGGGACGTGACTTCTCGGGCCTTCCGCTGGAATGTCGGCGGTCGAGAGTGGCGGGAGATCGCTCCGGTCCCCGGGCCCGGGCGGCTGGCCTCCACGGCTCAGGCCGTAGACGGGCGCGTCTATCTGTTTGGTGGGTACGTCGTGGCTGAGGATGGCAGTGAGGTCAGCCTGCCGAATGTCGACATCTACGACCCGGACAGTGACAGCTGGACCCGCGGGGCCGACATGCCGATTCCCGTCGATGATGCCGTTTCGGGGATCTGGCAGGATTCGTTGATCGTGCTGGTCAGCGGGTGGAGCAACGGCGACAACGTTTCGACCGTCCAGATCTACAATCCCCGAGCGGATACCTGGGTTCAGTCCACGCCGATACCGGGAACCACCGTGTTTGGGCACGCCGGTGCGGTTACGAGAGACCGGATCGTCTATGTGGATGGTGTCGAGCGTCGGGCGGAGGGCAGGCCGCGGTATGCGATGGCTCCCGCCAGCTGGATGGGAACCCTCGGTCCCCTGCAGTCAAGCCGTATCGAGTGGCGAAAGCTTCCGGACCACCCCGGACTCCCGCTCTACCGCTCGGCCGGCCTGGCCCTGGGTAATCGGATCCTGTTCCTGGGCGGGAGCGACAATCCGTACAACTACGACGGCATCGGCTACAACGGCGTGCCCTCCGAGCCAGCCGGTCAGTTCCTGGCTCTGGACATCGAAAGCGGAGTCTGGACCGAACTCCCCCTCCCTCCCGTTGCGACCATGGACCATCGCACCCTGGCCCGCGCCGGTGGGATGGTCGTGCTGGCCGGGGGGATGACTGCGGGCCAAGTGGTAAGCGACCGTGTCTGGTACGCGCCTGTGCTGGAGCTGCTGACGGGCCGGTAGTTGGATCCCGTGGCGCGGTGGTCGCAGGGTGTGGGACCGGACGGGTGGTGGCCGAGGGCGGACCGGTCTGCGAGCCTGCTCCTCACGATTGTGAGCCTGTCGTCTTGTAGCTACTTTGCGTTGCAAAGTAACTTCAACTGGAGCAGTAACCCGTGTCCAACTGGAAACGAATCCTCCGCGGCATGATCGGCATGGGTCTCACCTTTGCTGCGGTCGCGGGCAGCCTCGCGGCGCTCTTCGCCGTGTTCTCCCTGCTCTTCCTGGGAGGCGGACGCGAACTCCTGATCCTGGTCGTCGGCAGCACGATGTGGTCCTTCATGATCGGCGTGGTCTTCTCAGGAGCGCTCGCATTCGCCGCGCGTCACCTCCCCCTGGAAAAGCTGTCCCTCCCCAAAGTGACCGGGCTCGGCGTCCTGGGCGGGCTGGCAATCTTCGGACTCCTCGCGATCAACGGCGCGTCAGCCTGGACCGTCGATGCAGCCATCTCCAACCTGGTCATCTTGACCGTCCTGGGCGGCGGCGCCGCCGCCGGCAGCCTCCTGGCCGCCCGCGCCAGCCCGACGCTGACCGCCGGAGACGATGCCCTGGAACTGGAGGACGGCGACCTCGATCGCCTGGAGTCAGGAAGAGACTGACCCCGCCGCAGGGAGCCGAGCAAAGCGACGGCGAGTCACCACCGCAGCGGCCACCGCCGAGCGAAGCGATGGTTGGTCCCCATCACGGGCCCTCTCCAACCCCGTCGAGGGCGCTCAAATGGGATGCAGTCCAAGGCGGGGGAGCACGACAACCGAGGCGTACCGAAAGGTACGTCGCAGGTTGGCGCGCGGACCCCAACGCGGAAGTGCGCCCATTTCAGCGCCCCTGCCGGAAAAGGTTGGCGCGCGGACCCCAACGCGGAAGTGCGCCCATTTCAGCGCCCCTGCCGGAAAAGGGGGGCGCGCGGAGCCCAACGCGGAAGTGTGCCCATTTCAGCGCCCCCGCCAATCAAGGAGCGGAGGAGTGGAACTCTACTTTCCCAGATTCCTTCTCAATCGTCCGCTGCAGCGACCACTCCGTCTGGAACAGAATCAGCGGCCTCTGCTTGCTGTCGTGCACCAGGGTCCGGTCATAGCCGCCCGCCACCCTTGCGATCTCCTTGTCCTCACCTGTGACCCACCGGGCCGCGGTATAGGGCAGGCGCTCCAGCGAAGCCTTTACGCCGTACTCGTGCTCCAGGCGGTGCAGCAGCACGTCGAACTGCAGCGGGCCCACCGCCCCAACCAGCGGAGCCGGTCCGGCGATCGACTCGGCGTAGAACACCTGGGCCGCACCCTCCTCTGACAGCTGCCGAAGTCCGTTGTCCAGGTGTTTCCGCCGCAGCGGGTCTCCCACACTGACGCGCGCGAAATGTTCCGGGGAAAAGCGCGGGATGCCGCGGTATTCCACCCGTTCGCCCACGTACAGACTGTCCCCGATTCGCAGGCTGCCGCGGTCGTGGATACCCACCACGTCGCCGGGCCACGCTTCCTCGATGGCCTCACGCTCCCGGGCCACAAAGGTCTGCGGCTGAGCCAGGCGCACGTTGGACCCCGTCCGGTGGTTCTTGACCGACATTCCGGCTTCGAATCGACCCGAACAGACCCGGATGAAGGCGATCCGGTCGCGGTGCTTGGGATCCAGGTTCGCCTGAATCTTGAAAACGAAGCCCGTGAAGTCGGGCTGGTCGGGCGAGATATCGCCGTCGTCGGTTACTCGGGGCGGCGGGGGCGGTGCCAGCTCCAGGAAGCTCCTCAGGAAGGGCTCAATCCCAAAGTTGGTGAGCGCGCTGCCAAAGAAGGTTGGAGACAGGGTCCCGGCCAACACGGCCTCACGATCGAAGTCCTCGCCTGCCGCATCCAGCAGTTCCAACTCTTCACGCGTGGTATCCAGCACCTTCTTGCCTAGAATCTCAAGCGCCTCGGGCGAATCCAGCTGAAGCTTCCTGGCCTTCACCCGCGACTGACCGTGGTCTCCGGACCCCTCGTAAAGGAGGATCTGCTTCTCGAAGCGATCATAGACCCCAAGCAGCCGGCCGCTTTCCGTGATCGGCCAGGTGACCGGATAGCAGGCCACGCCAAGGTCATTCTCCACGTCGTCCAGAAGCTGGAGCGGATCGGCGCCAGGTCGATCGCACTTGTTGACCAGCGTAAAGACCGGCGTGCGACGGAGTTTGCAGACCGCGAACAGCTTGCGGGTCTGTTCCTCGACGCCCTTTCGGTTGTCCAGGAGCATCACGGCAGAGTCCGCCGCGACCAGAGTTCGATACGTGTCTTCCGAGAAGTCCTGGTGACCAGGGGTGTCCAGGAGGTTGATGCGAAATCCCAGGTAGTCGAACTGGAGAACGGACGACGTCACACTGATGCCACGCTCCTGCTCCATCGCCATCCAGTCCGAGGTGGCATGACGCTGGGCCCGCCGAGCTTTGACTGAGCCCGCCAGATGAATGGCTCCACCGTACAGGAGGAGCTTTTCGGTCAGCGTGGTCTTACCGGCGTCGGGGTGCGAGATGATCGCAAAAGTTCGGCGGCGGCTGATTTCGTCGGTGAGTTGGGTCATATCGGTCAGATCGGACGGAGCATTTGTTCAGCCGTGCAAACTAACGAGATCCGCCCCGACCGTCCCGCCGGACGAACCTGAATCAGGTGGCTCAGGAGCAGGCCGGACAGGTGGGCGCCTCGGGAAAGACCATCAAACGCCCGAACTCCAGCGGATTGTCGCATTCCAGACAGATCCCGTACTGCCCTGCGGCAAGCCGGGCCAGCGCGGTCTGGATCTGACCAAGCCGGGCCTGTTCCCGCTCGTGTAGCCCTTTGGCCATGGCCTGATTCTGGAGCGAGTCGATTCGGGACAGCCGCCCGACCGCCGTCTGATCGAGCACCACGGTTTCCATGGCCTGCTCGGTCATCCCCATGCTCTTGAGCAGTTTGCGGAGTGCCGATTCCAGCGTCTCCTGAATCTCGGAGAGTTGCTCGGGCGTCAGAGCGACATTGGCCATGGCGTTATCGGGGAGCGAGCCCCTGACCTGCCCCGTCTGAATCGGAGTCGGCATCGACGATCGGGGTCAGGGCACGCAACAGCGCCTCCAGACGCGCCAGCCGCTCCTTGTACACCTGATGGACCTCGCGCGCCTGGTCCGTCGGTCGATCATCGGACCCCGAGATGTAGCCACTCAGGCTGGCGATCTTGGCGAAAAGCTGCCGAGGCCAGCGGAGCGTGTCCTGCCCACTGCCGATCCTCAGGTCGTAGAGCTCCATCTCAATGTCGACGAGTGCCTGCAAACGCTGATCGATGGCCCGGGCGGTCTGGGTGCCGTCGGCCATTCCGGCCCGACGCTCCATCAGCGCCACGCGCTCCACCTCGATCTCCTCGATCATATCGGCCACGCGATTCTGTTCGTCTCGAAGCTCAAGCGTCATGCCCAGCTGCGCCTGCATGTCAGCCATCGACGACTTTGAGGCCGGATCCTGCAACAGGTTGAGGGTGGTCTCCTGGCTTGTTCCGTCCACCGTGAGCCGCACCACGTACTGGCCCGGAATCGCCATGGGAGAAACCCTGCCACCATCCGGAACGCCCCGGCCCTGCGGCCCAAGCTCGAAGTGCGAATGCCCGATGGGCGCGGTCAGGACCCGGGCGCCACGCGATCCGAAGTGGCGGAGGTTCCAGTGAACGCGATGCACTCCGGCGCTGGTGGGCGCGTCCGGCACTTCGGCGATGACCTCGCCTGAGCCGTCCAGGATCTCCACGGACACCGAGCGAGCTGAGCTGCCCAGGGCATAGGTGATCGAGGCTCCGCCGTTCGGGTTCGTGCCCGATGCCCCATCTCCGGGCTGACTGAAGGGTGACTCGGTGCGCAGCATCCGGTAGGTGTCGCGCGCTGGGAAGAGCGTCGTGCCCGCAGACAGGCTGCCGCCTTGACGGGCCAGCTCCTGCAGCGGCGTGATGTCGTCGGCGATCTGGAAGCCACGCCCGTATGTCGCCACAACCAGGTCGTTGTAGTGCGGCTGGATCTCAAGCCAATGAACCGGCGCCGGCGGCAGATTACTGCGGAATCGGGTCCAGTTGTCCCCATCATCGACGGAGACATAGAGACCATTTCCCGTGCCGGTGTACAGCAGACCGGCTACCTGCGGATCTTCGCGCAGGACATGCGTAAAGGAGAGCGGATGCTCCGGTATGCCGTCGGTGATTGTGCTCCAGGTCGCCCCCCAGTCCCGAGTCACCAACAGATGAGGACGGAAGTCATTCACCTGGTGGCCATCGACGGCCACATAGGCCGTACCGCGAGCGTGCCTTGAAGGCTCGATGCTCGAGATGGTGCTGAGCTCGGTCAATCCCGGGAGTGAGCTGGTCAGATCGATCCACGTCCCGCCGTTGTCACGGCTCACGTGAAGCTGACCGTCGTTGGTACCAGCCCAGATCTCGCCGCGAGTAAGCGGAGATTCCGAGATGGCGAACACGACGGCGCCAAACGTCGGGCTCACGTCGTCCGGCGTCAGCCCTCCGGTCCGCATCAGAAGCGAGTCCCGACCGGTGCTCAGGTCGGGCGAAATCACCTGGAAGCTCTGGCCGCCATCCGTGGTGCGGTGCACGTGCTGGCTGCCCACGTAGACCACCGAAGGATCGTGCGGCGAGAGCGCGATCGGGAAGGTCCACTGGAAGCGATAGCGCAGAGACCCCGCGTCCCAGCCCTCCGGGTTGTCCGGCCAGACCGACACCCTCCGGGAGTTTCGGGTCTCCAGATCGTGCCGATCCAGGATCCCTTCGTAGCAGCCGGACCAGGCCACGTTGTTGATCGTGTCGGGGATGGACCAGCCGCTCTCGCAGCCGCCGACCGAGCGCCACTCGCCGATCGGAATCGAGCCGCCATAGGTCGTGCGAGAAGGCCCTCGCGTCGATGGCCCGTCCTGCCGGTTGCCGTAAAGGTTGTAAGGAATCTCGTTGTCGGTGGTGACGTGGTAGACCTGCGCCACAGGAAGCAGCGGGCGCGCCCAGTTCCGTCCGCGGTCGGTCGAGATCGAGATCCCGCCATCGTTCCCCACAATGATGCGGTCGGGCATGGTGGGGTCGATCCACATGTCGTGGTTGTCGCCCCCTGCTCCGCCCCGCGATACAGAGAGTCCTCCATCCCGCGATACGGTATGGGCAACGGCCAGGAAGTGGACCTCGTCCGGATTGTCCGGTGCCGCGATGACGTTGGTGTAGTAGCTCGGACGCTGGATCAGGGTGTGGTCCGCATTGACCATGTTCCAGCTGCTGCCGCCGTCGTCGGAGCGCCAGAGTACGCCCTCGTGCTCGTCGAAAGCCTCGAACTCGGCGTGCACGCTGGTCTCGATCAGCGCGAAGATCCGGTCCGGATTCGCCGGCGTTCCCGAGAGGGCGATCTTCCCGGTTGTGCCTTCGGGGAGCCCGTTTCCACGCATGCGATCCCAGTTCTCTCCACCGTCGCGGCTCATGTACATGCCATCGTTGGGTCCGCCACTCCAGCGACCCCAGGTCCGAATGTGCATCGTCCACATTCCTGCGATCAGCACATCAGGATTGTCCGGACGGATCCAGATGTCCGAGACTCCCGTCATGTCATCGACAAAGAGCACGCGGTTCCAGCTGCGCCCACCGTCGATCGTCTTGTAGACTCCCCGCTCTTCCTGAGGACCGTACAGGTGCCCTAGCGCCCCAACCCAGACGATATCGGGATTGGTCGGGTGGATGATGATGCGAGAGATCCGTCCGCTCTCGGGCAGCCCCATGAACGTCCAGCTCTCACCCTGATCGGTCGATTTGAAGACGCCGGCGCCGTGGGACACGTTCGACCGGATCGATTCCTCGCCGGTCCCGGCCCAGACGATGTCGTAATTCGAGGGGGCCACGGCGAGCGCGCCGACGGACTGGACGTCGAAATCGTCGAATACGGGGCGCCACGCGGTTCCGCTGTTCTCCGACTTCCAGATGCCGCCCGAGGCCGCACCCACCAGGTACGTGTTGATATCGCCTGGAATCCCGGTCACCGTGCTGATGCGGTTCCCCACCGGGCCGACATGACGGAATGGCAACGTCTTTGCCAGTTCCTGCACCTGGGGATTGGCCTGAGCAGACAATCCGGACCACTGGGCGGCCGGGATGACTGTCATTGCCGCGCAAAAGAGTGCGGAGAGAGGCAGGATGCGACGCATACGGGATTCCCTGATCGGGTTCGATGAACGGTTGAAGTCGGCAAGCTAGATCGGACGCAGCCCACACGAAAGCGGCATCGAAAGAGAAAGTGCGGGCCTCCCGATGAGACTGGCGGTTCACCTTGGGAGGTAGCAGTCTTGAGTGGTCCGGACTCCACTTCCCGGTCGTCGACCCTCCCTCCGCTCTGCCCCCGGACCGCCGCATGCCGGACTCCATCTCCCCGCCGCCGCATCCTGACAAGCGCCGCGGCGCTCCAATCTTCAAGGCGACTGTCGTCTATATCGCCCCCGCGCTCGCGGTCATCGAGGCGTTTCAGGCGCTGCTTGAACCGTTTGGCGTCCCAGCTTGGATGTTTCGGGCCGTGGTCATTCTGGCGGTCCTCGGGTATCCGGTGGTTCTGTTCACCATCATCATGTTGTACCGCGAGCAGGGCCGGGAGGCCCAGGGACGTCGCAAGGTTGCTGGGCGGATCGGGATTGGCGTTGCCGGGGTTGCCGCGATCGGGGCGGGTCTGGTTCTCCTTCGTCCCGTGATCATGGCGGAGCCTATGGCCGCTGCGCCGCAGATGGAGCTTACACTGGGCGAGCAATCGATCGCCGTGCTGCCCTTCGAGGCCCAGAGCGATGACCCCAAGGACGGGTACTTTGCCGATGGGCTCGCTCAGGAACTCCTGGACGGGTTCGGGTCCGTGAGCGGGATTCGCGTGGCCAGCCGGGCGCAGTCCTTTTCGTTGCGTGGTAAGGACCTGGAAGCCGGGGTGATCGTGAAGGAACTCGGAGTTGCCACATACCTCGATGGTACGGTGCAGCGAGGAGGAGACGTTCTGAGGGTCACGACGCGCCTGAACGATGCCCGCACCGGCGAGCAGCTCTGGCAGCTCAAGTTCGATACTTCGCTTACGGACGTGTTCATGGTTCAGGATTCCATCACTCGCGCGGTGGTTGGCCAGCTGCAGCCAATGATTTCGGCGAAATCGTCACCCTCGGTGACCCCCGCTTCGCAGTTATCCGGTGCGGTCGCTCCGCTCTGGTTCGAAGCCCGTGGGGCACTGGGAGCCGCGGACACGCTCTCGGCGCTGGGGCTGCTTGACCAAGTGATCGAAATGGAGCCGGAGTTTGCCCGGGCCATTGAACTGAGGGCCTCGGTACTCCGAGCTCAGGCAGATGCGGGAGGTGCCCAGTGAAGCCGTCGTTGCGATATGCGTGCACCGCGCTGATCGGCCTCTGTTTCGGCCCGGGCCTGCTCTCCGGGCAGGGCGCCCTCTATCCGCCCGATGCGGACAAGCTGGCCCTGATCATCGCGATCTCCGACTACGGCACCCCGCCTCCGGATCCGAACACCAAGCAGTCGCGGATGCACTATGGCAATCTGAATGCCATGAACGACGTCCCCCTGATTGAGGGGGCGCTGATCCAGCAGGGATTCCGGCCTGAAGCCATCCGCGTGTTAAGGGATGCCCAGGCCACCCGCATCGAGATCCTGACCGCTCTGGAGAACCTGGTGATCGCCGCAACGCCCGGTGATGTGGTTGTCTTCCACTATTCGGGGCACGGCCATCAGATCGCCGACGACGACGGCCCCGAAGACGAAATCGACGGGTACGACGAGCTGCTCGTCCCCTACGCTGCGCCGGCCACATTCACCGAGGGGTACGCTGGGCAACTCCACATTCGTGACGACGTAATCGGGCGGTTCGTACAGCGACTGCGTGAGAAGGTGGGCCCCACCGGGAACGTCACGTTCTTCCTGGATGCCTGCTATTCAGGGACCGGCACGCGGGGCTCCTCCGAACTTCCAGTCCGTGGTGCGTCGGGACCGCTCGGTCCGCCCCGCCCCGGTACGATGGGGAGCCGTGGCGCGTCAGACGAGGATCCGATGGGAACAGGCTTCGAGGTTCCGGCGGCTCCGGGAACGCGTGGCGATGTGGGTGCGAGCAGTGATGACGGCCTCGCGCCGTTCGTGGTCATCTCGGCTGCATCCCATCGCGAGGTGGCCTGGGAAACCTACGACGTGGACAACGTCACCAAGGTCGGGTCGCTGTCATACGCCTTGGCGCGTGCCCTGCCCAAGCTGCGCCCCGGCGATTCATACCGTGCGCTTTACGCCCACATCGTGAGCGCCCTCAGCGGCAAGGTGCCTCAGACGCCGCAGATCGAAGGTTCACGCGACGCGGTCGTCTTCTCCGGCCGGATTCGGGCCCAGACGGCCTACGTTCAGGTCGATACGGTGCTGAACGCCTCTGCCCTTCTGATCGGAGGCGGCAGCCTTCTGGGGATCAACGCCGGGTCGGAAATCGCCTTCCATCCGGTCGGGACCACCGACCCCTCTGCGCGTGCCGCTCTGGCGACGGGCACTGTGGCTGCCGCCCTCCCCCTGGCCGCCCGGGTGACGCTGACGGAGGGCGATGCCACGGGTCTCAAGGACAGCTGGGCGTTCGTCACTCGAAGCAGTCTGGGTGGCCTCGCGACCCGTGTCGCCTTTGGTGACAGTGTCGCGCCGGCGGATCGGGCTGAGATTGAGGAGGTTCTCGGTGCTCTCGGCGTGGTTGAAGTTGTGACGGATGGCCCCGAGCTGCTGATTCGTGGTGGAGCCAGTCGGGTCCAGGCCTTTCCCGTGCCCCAGACTCAGCCCCGAGCCGTGGGTGAGGCCCGGGTCGGCGGACCCTTTGACCCCCTGATCCGAGGGATTACCGCTCATGCTCGCGCTCAGTACATCCGGCGCCTCGACCTGACGGCTTCGGAGATTCAGGTCGATTTCGAACTCGCGCCGGTCGAGATCGAGTATGACCTGCTGGGTCAGGCGGTGGGTTGTACAGCTGCCAACTGGGGCGCTGTTGACGCCCACCCTGGCAACATCGGGGGCGGTCAATGGCGACTCCCGTCCGGCACCGGCTACCGGCTCCGGATGCGGAATCGTTCCGAGCGTACGGTATTCATCGCCCTCCTGGACATCATGCCCGACAATGCGGTCGACCAACTCTTTCCGCACCGCGATTATGCCCCGGATCTGACGGACGTTGAGGGCGGTCAGAGCTACGAGATCCCCCTGTGCTTCTTTACGGAGGAGTTCAGTGGCGCCGAAACCCTCAAACTGTTTGCAACGGCCGACCCCGTCGACTTCGGTGCCCTGCTTCAGTCCTCGGGCTCGCGTGGGGCAGCTCGCGGCGAAGACAACCTTTCGGCGCTCGAGGCCGTTGTAGGCGCCTCATTCGGTTCGACCCGAGCAGGACTGGTCACGGCCCCCCGCGGTACCGCCACGACGGCCGAGATCGTGATTCACATTCCCGGAGGCTGAGGCCTCAAACATGAAACCCCCCTTCGTTTGTCCCCTCCAAAAGGAGAACACGATGCAGCGTTCGATAACTCGCCTGTTGTCCCTGACTGCGCTCGCCGTTTTTGCGGCCTGCAGCGGAGAAGAGGCTGCTGACAAATCCGTGGCCGTGTCCAAGGTCGCGTCCATGCCCGCTGCGGCTTCCATTAGCAAGAGCGGCGGCCCCTCGGACGCCGTGCGGTTCGCCTCAAGCTCGACCATGCGGGCGGGGTTGGTCGAACGAAGCAAGGACATCGAAGCGATCGAGATTGGCAGAAGCGTGAGCGCTGCCATCGAACGAGATGACATCGAATTGGATGACGGCACCTTTGCTGACGCCTGGGTGCTCTCCGTGCCACAGAAGCAGAATGTCCGGATCATCATGGAGTCCAGTGAGGTGGACTCCTACCTCTGGTTCTACGAGTCAGACGGCAACGACGGACTCGGCGAACTGCTTGCTCGTGACGATGACTCGGCCGGCTTCCCCAACGCCGGCGTCGAAGGTGTGCTGAACGCCGGGGTATACGTGATTCTGGCCTCGACATTCGCAACGGAGTACGGCTCATATTCGCTTCGGGTCGAAGGCGAGGGTGGATCCTCTCCGGCCGGCGGAAATGGGACCGCAGGCATGCTCCAGTCGGGCGGCTCGGCCTCAGGACAGTTGACCTCCAGCCACCCCGCACTCGGCGACGACACCCACTACGCCATGCACACCTTTCGTGCGGATGCCGGCGATCAGGTGACGGTCACCATGACCTCGGACGACTTCGACACCTACCTGCTTATGGCGATGGGCGGTGGTGCGCTTGAGTCGCTTGAGATGCTAGCCGAGAACGACGACGGCCCGAACATGGGCGTCAACAGTCAGATCACTTATCAGGCCCCCGAGTCGGGCGTCTACACGATCGTGGCAAACAGTTACGCCGCTGGCGCGACCGGCTCGTACACCCTCGCCCTCAGCATCGGTGCGGCGAACTGGGCGCAGGAGATCCCGACCGGTGGTGACCCGGCTGGCAAGTACGCAGTCCTCGTCGGGATCGACGACTACCCGGGGACCGGCAGCGATCTGAGCGGCCCCGTGGACGATGCCCGTCTGGTCGGTGAAGTGCTCCAGAGCGAGTATGGATTCCGTTCGGAGAACATCCTGATGCTCACCGATGCTCAGGCCACCCGCCCCGGGATCGCCAACGCGATCGTGCGGCACCTGGGCCAGGCTGGTGAAGATGGCGTCGCGGTCTTCTTCTACAGCGGACACGGTACCCGCCTGGGCGAGAACATCGGTCTGCGAGGCCCCCTGGATCCGGAAGCGGACGGCCAGGATGACGGAATCTACATTTACGGATCCAACAGCGAGTCCAGCATCATTCTCGACGAAGAGATTGGCTACCTGCTCGCTCAGCTTGATGCTGGACGGATCCTGATGGCGATTGACGCGTGCTTCAGCGGGACGATTTCGCGAGCCGCCGGGGTCCAGGCGAAACGAACGGAGCTGAACGAGATCGACGCCGACTTCCGAATGCCCAAGACCTTTATCAGCGATGATCTTGGCGCGGACTTCGGGTTTGGTAGCGGGGTCGAGGGACTGGCCGCCGCCCTCAGCAACCCGGACCGCCACATCCTGATGGCATCCTCGTCCGAAGAGCAGGTGTCGTGGACGGTGGGCGGGTTCTCCTCACCGCGCAGCCTGTTCACGCACTACTTCACTGAGGCACTGCGCGAGGCCGATGGCCGCACGACTTGGAACGATCTGCTCCGCATGGTCGATGGACCGGTTGACGACTACATCCAGTCCGGCGGTGGCCGCATGTCCGATCAGGACACGCAGCTCTCGGGTCCCGGGACGAACCGTTCGGTTCGCGACTTCCTGGGCGGCAATTGAGCCGACGCTGGAAATGAGGCGGAGGCGGTGCGGGCCGCGGTGAGGTAGCCGCCGGTCCGCTCCGACAGGTCCGAAGCGCCCCGGGCCCCGATCGAGATAGCATCGATCGGGGCGCCGGGTTTTTTCGTTTGGGCCCTCCACCCCCTCCACTCCCTCCACCCCCTCCACCCCCTCCACTCCCTCCCCCCCCTCCACTCCCGCCACTCCCGCAACTCCCGCAACTCCCGCAACTCCCGCTGGGCCCTCCACCCCCGCCCTCCACCCTGGAAAGGTCGGGCTGTTCTCCGGGCGACTACATGCGCGGGCGGGTCATCGACACGTTCGACAGCGGGCTGCGCCGGGGCTACAGCTTTCCGATCCGACCCACAAACAGAAAAAGGGGGGCCGGAGCGCGAACGCCCCGACCCCCCCCTACTGCTACCTCTTCCGCCGTCAGTCCTTTGCGAGCAGGAGCTCCTCCTCACCCACGTTTCCGGTGATGGTGAAGGTTTGAGTCGACGTGACACCGGCCTGGGTCACCGTGACCGAAACCGAACCGGTGAACCCGGTCGCCTGCGAACAGTTGAAGAAGACCGACAGAGCAACCGACTGGTTCGGCTCGAGCCCGCCCGAGGACGGACTGACCGTCAGCTGGGTCGCCGACGACGCGGACCAAGTCAGCGACTGTGAAGATGAGTTGTTCGTGATCGTGATCTGTCCGACCGCTTGCGGGCATCCGGTGGTTCCCACCACGTGAACGAAGCTGTCCGGAAGCGAGACCGCATCGACCACGAAGTTCGGGCACGGATTGCCATCGGCCGCCGTCTGGAAATTGGCGCCGCCATCCGTCCGCGTACCACCCGCGGCTGGTGTGATCCCGTCTGCACCCCCTGCACCACCGGTTCCCGGGCCGTCACCGTCTCCGCCGGCCCCGCCGTCTCCGGTGGCCGCGGCCACGGTCACATTGCCCGGGGCGCCCGGGGCGGTGCCCGTCGCTCCGCCGATGCCTGATGCGCCGACACCGCTTCCTCCCATCCCGCCGCTACCGCCGACCTTCTTGGGCTCGACGCTGCAACCATCCCAACCGATGCCCCCCATTCCGCCGGCGAACGCGGCGCTTCCACCCATGCCGCCGGGTGCGATGAAGGCACCCTGCAGGTTGCGGCCCTGGGCCTGGCCGCCAGCTCCGCCGATGGCTGTCATGTTTCCGCCAGCTGCGCCGTCGGGGAACGTCTCGTTTCCGTTGCCGCCCTTCCCTGCACTGGAGGTGGCAAGGCCGCCAACGCCGGCATTGCCGCCCGTCATTGAAATGTTGGCCGCGCCCGTCACGCTACCGCGTGCTCGAAGCTGCGCGTCAGGGGTATCTCCGCCCTTTCCAGCGGTGGCCTCACCTGCCCCGCCGGCCTGCGCCGCCGCAGCGCCAGCATCAGCGCCAGCAGCCCCGGTCGCCGTCGCGCTTCCGCCTCGACCTCCACGCCCAACGACAATCACCAGGCCGCCCGAATTGGAGATGGTGATCCCGCCAAGCGCTCTGACGTTCATGGTGCCGGACTTGCCGCCATTGCCTGCGGTCGCCTTGGCAGATGCGCCTGGGGCGGTCGCGATCATGGTGGCGTTGCCCCCGTTTCCCCCGTGGGCGAGGCGAATCGTGGTGGGGTTGGCCGCGGTCCCACCAAAGTTGATGTTGCCGGTCGCTCGAACCCGCACCAACCCGCCGTTCCCGCCGTTTCCGCCGCGGACTTCAGGCTTGTTGGGATCCTGGGCGTCGTTATCGGTCGCATTCCCCCCGTCTCCAGCATCGGGGACATTGATCCGCGAGCCACCGAAGGCGCCATCGCCGTCGATGTTGGTGTCCCCGTTGCAATCGAGGCGCCAAGTGCCGCCCTCGTCACCGTCGCTGGCGGCCTCGTCGCTGTCGTTGCCGTCATCGGCAATCGGGCCGTTCACAGGCACCAACCCGTTGACGAAGCACGTGCCCATCTGAGCGCGCTGGCTGGCGAATCCACTGGAGGCCATCGCGAAGTCGAAATCCGCGTCGGTCAGCGTGGTGTCATTGGTGATCAGGACGGCGCCGGACGACCCGATCGTCGCACCTGAGATCGTCAGAGTGCCGTTTGAGACCAGGGTCATGTCCGCCTTGGGTCCCGTGCCCGAGCAGGCGTTGTTCACCGTTCCGGTCACGTTGAGCGTGGCACCTTCGATCCGGACTGCGGCGCAGTCCCCGGTCATGGTTCCGGCGATCGTCACGTCTCCCTGCGATCGGATGGTTGCATCGCCTGAAAGCGTGGCCGCGATTCCGTCCGCCACCGTGAAGGTCTTGTACTCTACATCGCCGGTGATGGTGGTCGGTTCTGTCGGCGCGAAGTCGGCCAGTTCGACCGTCACCTCGGCTGTTCCGGCGCGCCCCTCACTGGTTGCCGTGATCGTTGCTGTGCTCTCCCCGGCGGCTGTCGCGAGGCCGTTGGCACCTGCTGGTCCGAGGAACTCCAGGTAGTGGTCCGGCCCGTGAGTGGGTTGCCGCTGGCGTCTGCCGTGGCGGCGGCGAACTGCTGGGTGCCGCCCGGCGTGAGGGCCGCGG
Organism: Gemmatimonadota bacterium; assembly: GCA_041688945.1. Classification (GTDB taxonomy): domain Bacteria; phylum Gemmatimonadota; class Gemmatimonadetes; order Longimicrobiales; family Gaopeijiaceae; genus Gaopeijia. Next base: position 52,164 of record JBDNHE010000103.1, read on the forward strand.
TTCCTGGCGTCACCGAGACCGTGGCCACCGCAGCTGGCGGCGGGGGTTCGGAGGGACTGTCGCTTCCCCCACAGGATGAAATGCCCAGCGCCAGGACAAGGCTGAGCGCGAGTCCGCGAACGTGACTATGTGACATGAAATCTCCGTGAGACGTGTGGAGGGAATCGCACTGGATTGCGATGCCCGCGACTTGCGGAGGGAACTCCCGCCGAGTGGCTCTTCGGCGACGGCCAGCCATGGCCCTCATTTCCAACCTAGGAGGGGTCGGGGCGAAATCTCAAGGAAAGATTCGGCGAGGCGGTGGAGACGCCAGGCGCAGATGGGCTGGCGCGTGGGATGGGACCCCCGCTAAACGTGGCTGATTCGGGCGACGATCCGGGTCGCCGAACCGCGTCCCCTACGACACTCGCGCTGACCGGGGCAAGTTCGCTAGTCTTTACCTTCTGGCCGGGATGGCGAAATCGGTAAACGCAGGGGACTTAAAATCCCCCGCCAGAAATGGCTTGCGGGTTCAAATCCCGCTCCCGGCATTGTCAGATTCCATGCGGTGTTCCGACCATCGAGAGGCTGTCGGTGGGAAGTCACCCCGTTTGGGGATGTGACAGGTACTGTGACAGATCGTGCGACCATTTTACCGCCCTCCTTCGACTAAGCGCCGTCTATCCTCGGCTCGTGGACGATACTTCCCGTAGACCTTGTGAACCATCGTGGCGTCCTTGTGACCCAGGTTCATTGCAATCAGGTACGGGTCGATTCCCTGCCGCATCTTCCGCACCGCGTAGGAGTGGCGTCCATCGTTCATTCGATAGTCTGCGATCTCGACTCGGCGGCACGCTTCTCGATGGTAGTAGCGGGCCTTGTCGGTTGTGATGCCCGGCCACAGCTGGGCCGTGGGCAGTAGCGTCCGCACGTGAGCCTCGATGAAGGGCCAGAATTCGGGGTCCACGACGGCGGGCCGATCGCGCCATTTGTTCTTTGTGCCGTGGAGAAAGACCTCATGGGCGTCCCGGCTAACATCCGCTCCGTGTGTCCTCAGGGCCGCACCAATCTCCGCACCAGAGCCCTCTCTGAGGGCCGCTAAGGCTCGATGAGCGAGTCCCAAGATTAGTTGAAAGTTGAGTGGCCTCTGAATCGCGCCGAGTTCATCGGAGACTGATTTCTGTGAGTGTCGACGGCGTGGTGAGGGCCGCCTGACGGGTGTGATAGTGAACTAGACTAGGCCCAGGGGAGGGTTGAGTTTAGACCAACGTCCGCCCCCTGTTACCTCAAGCGAGTCACGGCCTCGTTCATGAACCTCTCCACCAGTTGGTGAGTCGGATTTCGAACGGAGACCGAGAGGCTGCGGGGGGGGGGAATCCGGCAGTTGCCGCCTATCGAGCCGCCGGGGGCATGCAGAGTTTCTCAAAATCGTACTGAAACGCGTCCGGGAGATCTACTAGGAATTCCGGGGCTGGCCAAGCTCGGGCGACGATACTACCGTCCGGCGCAACCACTATCGCCTGCGGGACAAAGCGTGGCGCGAGGATATCCCAAATGTCGTCCCTGACGGAGAACGCGCTTTCCGGCCTTCGTTCCTCAAGAAGTTCTAGTGACGTCTCTGCCCGGCGTGGGGCGACCCACACCACGGGAAGTGTCTGACCGCGGACATCGAGCGACGCGAATCCCTCAAGATCGTCGAGGGCACCGAAGACGGCAGGGCATACTGTCGCCAGAATTACGACCCGACACCCGTCTGCGGCATCGATGGCAGACTCCGGCCCCGGGACGAGAGCACGAAAGGCGTCGTGCTCGGTCAGGCCAACCACGATCGTGCCGAGCGCAGCTTCATCATGCGATCTGATGCGCGCAGTCGGTAGGTTGCGGCCGGTGGAAACGATCACAAGTAGTCCTGCGAGCACCAAGACTACCTTGGCCCAGATGGTGGCGTGGGAGCTGCCGAAGTTGCTCATTTTCTATCTAGCCGGCTATTCGACGATATCGCCGCACTGCCCGTTGGGCTTCGCGAAACAGCAGTCGTACCAGCCGTCCTGCCCCTGGCACCGCGCGTCCTCGCAGTTGATGCCGCCTCCACCGGGATTACACCACCTGGGATGCCGCTGCGACGGGTTCGTTGAGGAAGAAGGCGCTCCCAAACATGAGGGAGAGGACCCCAAAGAACTGAACCACCTTACGGGTGTTGGTCTTCATATTCATCTCCAAAGTTAGGTTTATTACTATCGAACTTCGGCAGCTCCCACGCCGCCATCACACTCAATTGGTAGCCGAAATCGTTCTACCGCGAGCGACCCCTCACGGGTCAAACGGGCAGTGAATAGAAACCTCTTGCTCAAATGGACCACCCGGGATCCGTGTTCGGAAAGATCCGGAAATTCGGGAAGCGCACCGTCTGTCGGAGGCCGTATCCGTATGACCGTCAACACTTCTCGCCGGTGGACATCGACAACGACAAGTGACAGCGCGGTTCCGTCCGCCCAGTCACCGGAATCAAAGCCGCTAAGAAAGAGACAAGGCCCAGCTCCATAGAGGGCTGTCACATGTGGTATGGAATCCGCGAAGGGAGTGTCGGTCGCGAGAAACTCTTGAACCTCCATCTGCCTCCGCGGACCGTCTCGGATTGCCCGCTGCATACTCGAAGGGGTGTTGTTAAGGGTCGCGGCAGTCATCCAATTGGCAGCGCTTTGTCGGTCTTCGAGTGAAACGGCGCGTCTTCGCTTCGGCAGGGCCAGCTTGAGTAGAGGCTGCCCTTCGAGGTCGTAGATGGCTACTTGGGTTGAGTCGCCATGCCCGATCGCGTACCAGTCCCGACCCGTCGCCCAGACAGGCCGACCCGAGAAGAGGGGCTGGGAATAGAAGATCGTCCGTCCCGCCCATACCTCGTCAACGCGGGTAGGGGGACCAGCCATCACAGCTAGCGTGTCGAGGACGATTCCATCCAGCGAGTAGCGAATTAAGTATGTAGGGAGTGCCTCAAATTCGACAGGATTCGAGTAGTCCCATTGAGTGGCTTCGTTGACTTGGAGCATGTGTACGAACGAGCTGTCGCCGAACGGTTGGAGTCGGCGACTTACGTCCTCAGGCCCCATTTGGAAGCCCCCCATGCGGATGTCGGGACGGCGGAACATCGGCTGCGACCAGTCGCCCTCGGGTTGGGCTGGCACCGTGGTCCTGATGTTCCACAGACTGTCAAAAACCGTGAAGGCCGGACTCTCGGAGTTCTGTCGTACCACCCAATGCCCACCGACGTTGGCGATCATCCATGGTCTTCGGAACTCGCCGGGCCCGTCGCCCTCTCGGCCCACCCTCCGCTCCAGCTCACCCGATGCCCCGAACACTAGAAGTTGGTTCTGAAGATGATCAACCGCAGTGAACCCCCCGTCGTCATGCGCTGTCGATAGATCAGAGAACCCTCCAAACCACACATCCTCATCGTCGACTTGGTCTCCCACCACTAGCTCAGGAGCTATCTCCTGAGCGATCACATCGCCTCTTGCCACTTCTCGCAAGGTGTGAGACAACTCAAGGGTAGGCACACCCGCGGAATCTTCTTGGGCCACCCCTAGAAGTAGGTCCGGTTTGGACTCCGGTAGGTCGGTGCCACACGCCAGACTGGAGCAGGCAACAAGGGCGATGCCAGCGAGGATGCTAGATCGTTTCGGTTGCATGTTGGTGTGGAGCTTCGTCACGAACGGGACGCTAAGGAAGGGTCTCAACCAATCAGCCGAACGGCGGAGTGGAAAGCGGTCAGTCGCAGTGCAAGCAACGGATCAGACAGCATAGGCAGAGAAACTCCACACCGCAAGCGTGTTCTGAATTCCTCTCCCCCAGTTGTGGCAAAATCACTCTGGGAAACACTCTCACCTCGCACCGCCTGGAAGACTGGAGCGTCATGGGCTGCACTTCCGACGTTTCATGTGCCTCATTCGAAGCCGGGTTCAGCTCTACGCGCCTTACGCACTGGGAGCTTCAGCCTTGCCGGAACCTGTCAACGACAATGGGACACTCTGGGGAATTAATTAGAGAGCAATTTTCTGTGTAGTGAGGGAGGGGTGGGGAGGATTGATCCAGACGGCCTCGGGGAGCGGTTTGGGCTTGGGCACACCTTTGACGAAGCGTTCGGGATGGGTGGCCCATGCCGTGTTGAGCACGGTCGTGCGGCGAGCGATGATCTCGTCGGCCCGCCCGAAGTGGACTTGCTCGGGGGTCAGCATTGAGATGCCACCGTGGCGATGCTCGGTGTTGTACCAGCGGAAGAATGCGCGAAGGAACGTCTTGGCCTCGCTCTTGTCTTCGAATTGCCCCGGAAAGGAGGGATGGTACTTCAGGGTCTTGAACTGGGCCTCGGAAAACGGATTGTCATCCGATACCTGAGGCCGACTCAACGAACGGGTCACGCCGAGATCGGCGAGCAGTTGGGCCGTGCA
>JBDNHE010000104.1:0-77923 GCA_041688945.1 Gemmatimonadota bacterium
ACCCATAGGGCGAAGGGGGGTTCGGTGGTCCATGCTGCGTCTCTCCTCCTCCCCGTAGCTTTCGCTACGCCTCGTCGTCGTTCCTGCCCTGAACACACCGAAGACCCCTTCGCGCGGCCGCACCCCACTTCTTCAACAGGCGTCTAGTATGGCAGGATCGAACAAACGGGGGGCTCGGCGTTGATCGCCGGGCCCCTTTCGTTTTGTCTGGTGTTCCGGCAGCCCAACCTTCCTCCGCCATCTCATGCTCTTCGATAGCCACTGTCACCTGACGGCCGATGCCTTCGATGAAGACCGGGCGGCTGTGATCGCCAGGGCGCGTGAGGCGGGGCTTTCCGGGATGACCTGCATCGCGTCGACGCCGGCGGATGCGGACGCCGCCATCGCGCTGGCCGAGACCCATGACGACATCTGGGCCACCTGTGGCGTCCACCCTCACGAGGCAGCCAAGGTCGCCGATGGCTGGGATGCCGAGGTGGCGCTCCGGCTCGCTCACCCCCGGGTGGTTGCGGTAGGGGAGTGCGGGCTCGACTTCCACTACGACTTTGCGACTCAGTCGGAGCAGTTTGCCGTGTTCGAGCGGCAGGTCGAACTGGCCAGCGAGAACGACCTGCCACTGATCGTGCATTCGCGCACAGCCGATCGGGAGATGCTCGACTTCTTCACGAAGATGCCGCCAGGCGTCAAAGGCGTTCTCCACTGTTTCTCGGGCGGGCCCGAGCTACGCGATACCGCGCTCGCGAGAGGCTGGTACATCTCGTTTGCTGGCGTCGTCACTTTCAAAAAGTTTGATGGAGCCGAGCTTCTTCGGTCGATTCCTGCCGACCGCCTTCTCGTGGAGACGGATTCGCCCTACCTTGCTCCCGTTCCCCACAGGGGCCGGCGCAACGAGCCGGCATTTGTCGCTCGAACGGCAGAGGTCATCGCAGAGTTGCGAGGCGTCCCGGCCGAGAACCTGATCCGTCAGACCGGGAATAACGCGCGTGTGTTTTACGGCTTGTCCGACCTGAACGGACAACGCCCGGATTCGTCCTCGCAGAGCTGAGCTTCAGTGGAAATCGCGCTCGTCCTGGTCGCAGCGGCAACAGGCCTGTACATGGCCTGGAACATTGGAGCGAACGACGTCGCCAATGCGATGGGGACCTCGGTCGGATCCGGGGCACTCACGCTCAAGCGAGCGATCATCGTGGCCGCCGTTTTCGAGTTCTCCGGTGCCGTCCTCGTAGGGGGCTCCGTCAGCGAGACGATTCGAAAGGGAATCCTGGACCCGACCATGTTCGGGGCAGGGACCTTTGGCGGAAACGGGCCAATGATCCTGGCCATCGGCATGACGGCGGCGCTGCTCTCTGCAGCGATCTGGCTCCAGCTGGCGACCGCCTTTGGGCTCCCCGTCTCGACCACCCACTCGATCGTGGGTGCAGTGGTCGGCTTCGGGATGGTCTCGGTAGGCACCGCGGGCGTGGCTTGGGGGGCTCTGACCAAGATCGTCGCGAGCTGGTTCGTTTCGCCGGTGTTGGGTGGGATCCTGGGCTTCCTGACCTTCATGGTGGTGAAGCGACTCGTCCTGGATCGACCCGATCCGGTGCGAGCCACCATCAAGGTGGCTCCCTGGCTGGTCGGTATCGTGGGGTTCATTCTGGCCCTCACGACGGCCTATAAGGGTCTCAGCAAGGTCTTGAAGGATCCCAACACCATCACGGTGATGCTGACCGCCGCTGCCGTGGGCGGAATCGCTGTGCTGATCGCCCGTGCGCTGATCACGGAACGACGGATTCCGGCTGGTGGTGACCCCACGGCCTACGTGGAACGCGTCTTCGCAATCCTCCAGATCGTGACCGCCGGCTTTGTGGCCTTCGCGCATGGCGCCAACGACGTGGCCAATGCCGTCGGCCCTCTGGCGACCGTTGTCAGCATCACCAAGACTGGATTCCAGGAGGTCCCCCTTTCGATCCCGGTTCCCACCTGGATCCTCGCGGTTGGCGGCATTGGCATCGTCGTCGGCCTGGCGACCTGGGGTTATCGCGTGATCGAGACGATCGGCAACCACATTACAGAGCTGACCCCCACGCGGGGATTTGCCGCCGAGTTCGGGGCTGCCTGCACAGTGTTGATTGCCAGCGTGATGGGCCTTCCGGTGAGCACGACCCATGTGCTGGTGGGCGGTGTGATCGGCGTTGGGCTCGCAATGGGACTTGCCGCTCTGAACCTCCGCACCCTCCGGAACATCGTGGCCTCGTGGCTGGCCACCGTCCCGGCGGCCGGCGTGCTCAGTGCCCTGATCTTCCTGGGTCTCCGCGCCATCTTCGTCCCGGGCTAACCCTCATGACGGACAGTCGGCGCAGGATTCAGGTGCTGCCGGACACGGTGGCCAATCAGATTGCCGCTGGTGAGGTGGTCGAGCGGCCGGCTTCTGTGGTCAAAGAACTGGTTGAGAACGCACTCGACGCCGGGGCTGGATCGGTAAAGGTCCATCTTGAGGGCGGCGGCAAGCGGAAGATCCGGGTGGCCGACGACGGGCACGGGATGGGGCGAACGGATGCCCTGCTGTGCCTGGATCGCCATGCGACCTCCAAGATCACGGCTGCCGAAGAACTCGAGTCGGTCGCGAGTTTCGGCTTTCGCGGCGAGGCGCTCCCCTCAATCGCCGCCGTCTCCCGGCTGACGCTGGAGAGTTACGACGGGGAGGGGGAGGCGGGAACCTCGCTTCGCTCCACAGGCGGTCGCATCCTGGACGTGACGGATCACGCGCGTCAGCGGGGGACCACCGTCGAGGTTAACCGACTGTTTTTCAACGCGCCCGCTCGGTCCAAGTTCTTGAAGGCGGTCGCGGCGGAGACCCGGGCCGTGTCCGAGGTGATGACCACCCTCGCATTGGCACATCCCGGTGCGGCCATGGGGCTGGTTTCCGACGGCCGCACGCTCCTCGATCTCCCGGCCGGCGACTCCGTTCCGGAACGTCTCGCCCGGATCTGGGGAGACGACGCTGCCGGTGACCTGATTTCGGTGACCGGCGAACAGGATGGCTGGGGTCTTGAAGGCTGGATTCAACGTCCTGACGCTGTCCGCCCCGGGATGCGCAGGTCCCACCTGTTCGTGAACGGTCGACCCTTCCGTGACGCGCGCCTGATCAAGGCGCTGGACCGTGGCTATCGGACCACGGTGGTTGAGGGCTACCGACCTTGGGCCGTGCTCTACCTGACGGCCCCCAAGGGTGGTGTCGATGTGAACGTCCATCCGGCCAAGGCCGAGGTGCGCTTTCGCGACGCCGGTGCGGTGGAGCGATGGGTCGAAGAGGCCATCCGAGACGGACTTTCGAGAGAAGCGAGTTCGGCGCGCCTTGGAGTGCCGTCCGCTGCCAGCCCGCCCAGAGCACCTGACTCGGGCGGGTTGGGCGTGGGGGGTGTGGTGGCGCGCGAGACCGCTCGTAACCAGATGGCGCTCTTCGTACCAGATCGGCCCGCAGACGCGAGCGACGCGGGCACGCCCGGCGACGTCGAAATGCCGGCAATGGAACGCTCCCGGCTCTGGCAGGTCCACCGGATGTACATCCTGGCCGAGACTCGGGACGGCCTTTTGATCATCGATCAGCACTCAGCCCATGAGCGGGTGCTGTTTGAGCGTCTGATGAAGGCGTATGGGGAGGGCGGCGAGACGACTCAGCGGCTGCTCTTTCCTCTGACGATTCGACTGACGCCCGAAGAGGTGGCCCAGGTCGAGGACGTGAAGGGCCTGCTGGCCCGTGCGGGATTCGAGGTCGAAGGCTTTGGCAAGGACACGGTGATTCTGCAGGGCGTGCCCAACCCCCACCCGTGGTTCGACGCCGAGCGTTGTTTCCGTGAGATGATCGGTGAACTGACTCAGGGGACGTCGGACCTGATGCGGTCGGCCCGGAATCAGCACGAACGCATCGCCATGACGTTTGCGTGCAAGAGCGCCATCAAGGCAGGTCAGAAGCTGTCGGAGAACGAGATGCATGAGCTCTTCGACGCGCTGTTTGCGACGGAACTGCCGCACCACGATGTCCACGGCCGGCCCACCATCGTACGCCTCTCGTCGGCGGAGCTTGAGCGGAAGTTCGGCCGGTGAAGCCTCGGATTCTGGCGATCACCGGGGCCACCACATCGGGCAAGACCGATATCTCGCTGCAGTTGGCTCATCGATTGGGCGCCGAGATCGACTCGATGGACTCCCGACAGGTCTACCGGGGGATGAATATCGGGACCGACAAGGTGAATCTGTCTGACCGGAAGGGCGTGCCGCACTTCGGCCTGGACCTGGTAGACCCCGACGAACGCTTCAGTGCAGGGCGCTTTGCGCGGGCCGCGCGGCAATGGATCGACGAGATCGAGGCCCGGGGCAACATCCCACTGTTTGCTGGAGGGACCGGGTTCTTTCTGCGGGCGGTGCTGGAACCGATCTTCCAGGAGCCGGATATGAACCCCCAGGTGCTTGAGCCACTTCGTGCCCTGCTTGCCGAGTATCCGGTGGAATGGCTCACACGGGCCGTGAATCTATTGGACCCCTCTCGTGCATCCATCGCGATCCCCGGGGGCCGCCAGCGCATGACCCGGACGGTAGAGGTACCGCTCCTGACGGGACGCCCATTGAGCTGGTGGCACGACCATGCACCCCAGGACGGGCCTGCAGTGCCCGGACTGGTCGTGTGGATTGATGTGGCACGCGATGAGCTGGACCGCAGGATCGACGCGCGCGTAGCCCGGATGGTCGAATCCGGACTGCTCAACGAGGTTCAAGGACTGCTTGATGCAGGGTTCGGACCCGACGCACCCGGAATGACGGGAACGGGGTACCGGGAGATGATTGAGGTCCTGGCCGGCAGAATGTCCATGGACGAAGGGGTTGAGCGCATGCGGCTCCAGACCCGACAGTACGCAAGACGACAGATTACCTGGTTCCGGCACCAGTTGCCGGACGACGCACTACGCCTCGACGGCGCACTGCCCCTCGACGAGAAGGTCGACCAAATCGCGGCGGAGTGGACCAAGCGGCAATCGGACTAGAATCGCGGACCCTATCAGCTCAGCGGGCCGCTATCGGAGCGACTGAATTGAAGATTGGAATCACCTGTTATCCCACCTACGGCGGGTCTGGCGCCGTGGCCACCGAGCTGGGCATCTCCCTGGCCGAACGCGGGCACGACGTGCACTTCATCTCGTACGCTCAGCCTTTTCGGCTGGGTCGGTTTCACGAGCGCGTCTATTTCCACGAAGTCGAGATGGAACAGTATCCGCTCTTCGAACACCCGCCATACTCGCTGGCGCTGGCCGTTGAGATTCATCGCGTGGCACAGCGCGAAGAGTTGGATCTGGTTCACTTGCACTATGCGATTCCCCATGCAACCTCGGCCTGGATCGCTCAAGAGATGCTTAAGGAAGATGGGGTGAATCTCCCTTTCGTGACCACGCTGCACGGGACCGATATCACCCTGGTGGGGCTCCATCCTTCGTTCCATCGCATCACCCGGTTCTCGATCGACCGCTCCACGGGAGTCACCGCTGTTTCCGGTTTCCTCGCGGACGAGACCACGCGCAATTTCGGGGTCGCACGGGACCGCATTGAGGTCATCCCCAACTTCATTGACCCCAAGGTCTACCGCCCCGGGAAGGAACCCTGCCATCGGGCGACGCTGGCTCCGGACGGCGAAAAGATCGTCATGCACGTCTCGAACTTCCGCCCCGTCAAACGAGTGCAGGACGTGATCAAAACGTTCGCGCGTATCATCGGAGAGGTCCCGTCTCGTCTGGTCTTCGTCGGTGACGGCCCTGAGCGCCCACGGGTTCAGGCGCTGGCCGAAGAGATGGGCATCAGCGAGCACGTCGTCTTTCTGGGCAAACACGCCTCGGTCGACGAGTTGCTCTCATGTGCCGACCTCTTTCTTCTGCCCTCGGAGTCGGAGTCCTTCGGTCTGGCCGCGCTCGAGGCCATGGCCTGCGGCACGCCGGTTGTTGCCAGCCGTGTCGGCGGCCTGCCTGAGGTGATCGGAGACGGCGTCGGCGGCTATCTGCTGGAAGTCGGTGACGTTCAGGGGATGGCCGAAGCGGGGATTCGCATTCTGAAGGACGACGATCTGTGGGCTCGGTTGGCCGAGGATGGTCGCGCTCACGCCATTGGGGCATTTGCCGCTGATCGCGTCGTGCCCAAGTACGAGGAATACTACCGTCGGGTCCTTGCCGGAGCCGCCGGATGACCCTCTGGGAAGCCATCGTCCTTGGCGTCGTTCAGGGCGCAACCGAGTTCCTGCCGGTTTCCAGCTCTGGCCACCTGGTCCTGGTCCAGGAGTTGATGGGTCTCCGGATTCCGGGCGTCGGTTTTGAGGTGGCGGTCCACCTGGCCACCCTGGTTTCGATCATGATCGTCTATCGCCAGCGTATCACCGACCTGATCATCGGGGTGTTCGGGAGGGATGGCACCGCCCTCAAAGATTTGGGCCTGCTGATCGTCGCGACTCTTCCTGCAGCCGTCCTCGGGATCCTCTTCAAGGACCGCCTTGAGGCGCTCTTCGACACCCCCTGGGTGCCCGCCGTGGCGTTCCTGGTGACCGGGGCGCTCCTCTGGACGACACGCGGAGCGCTGCTCAGAAAGCCGGATGGCAAGGTTGATACCGTGCGTCTGGCGCTGTTGATCGGCTTTGCGCAGGCCTTTGCGCTCCTTCCGGGCATCTCCCGGTCGGGCAGCACCGTCGTCATGGCCCTCTGGCTGGGTGTCGCGGGACGCGAAGCCGCCGCTTTTTCCTTCCTGATGGCGGTCCCGGCTATTGGTGGCGCGGCGTTGCTCTCGATTCCGGACCTGACCGGTGGGGCTGGTGTGTCGGGTACGATGCTGATCGCCGGAGGGATCGCGGCCGCAGCAACAGGAATTCTGGCGATTCGGAGTTTTATCGCGCTGCTCCGGCAACAGCGATTCTACTACTTCTCGTTCTATCTGTGGGGGTTGGGCGTGGCCTTCCTGCTTTACCTGAGGATACCGAGTTGAGGGGGCCGAGCTTTGTGCCCCAGTCCCGGTCGGAGGCCATCGAAACCCTCATCCGCATGGGGTTGTCCGAGGACGTCGGTGCCGGGGATCGCACCACCGAATGGACGGTCCCGGCGAAGGCCACAGGCACTGCGGGCATCTTCGCAAAGGCGAGCCTGGTCGTCGCGGGGATCGAGCCCGCCTGTCGGGTTTTTCAGACCGTCGATCCCCAGTTGGATCTCGACGTGTTTGTGCGTGACGGAGGCTCCGCCGAGCCTGGTGAGCGGGTCATGGAGGTTTCGGGCCGAGTCACCAGCATTCTGCAGGCCGAGAGGACAGCGCTCAATTTCCTTGGGCGCCTGAGTGGGATCGCTACTCTTACCCGGGCCTTTGCGGAGGAGTTGTCGGGCACAGACGCCACAGTCATCGACACGCGCAAGACGACGCCGGGTTGGCGGGTCCTGGAAAAGGACGCCGTCAGGTCAGGAGGGGGCCGAAACCACCGCATGGGCCTCCACGACATGGTTCTGATCAAGGAGAACCATATTGCGGCGGCCGGCGGGATCGCCGCTGCTCTCAGTGCGGTCGCGGGGTCTAACCGATCCGGGCTTCCCGTTGAGATCGAGGTCGGTTCGCTGGAGGAATTCGGTGAGGCGCTCGTTTTCGGGCCAGACCGCATCATGCTGGACAACATGTCGCTCGGCGACATGCGGGAGGCCGTCCGGATCGCTCGCGTGCTGGGGTCATCCCGCCCTGATCTGGAGGCGTCCGGGAATGTGACACTTCAGACCGTTCGCAAGATCGGCCAGACCGGCGTGGACCTCATTTCAGTGGGTGCCCTCACACATTCGGCGCCGGTAGCCGACCTCTCGTTGCGCCTGGATCCGTGAACCAAGGGGTTCCGCTGGCTCACTGGGAAGGAGAGCCGGTCCGTGTCTGGGAGAGGCTCTGGGGCGTTCCCGAACTCACAGTCCTCTCCCATACCGATTCGACGAACCTGCACCTGCGCCGACGGGGCAGGGGTCTGGCGGATTTCACGACCGTGATCGCAGAGCGCCAGACGGCCGGACGGGGCAGGGGCGGGTCGTCTTGGAGTTCGGAGGAGGGCGGCCTTTTCATGAGCTGGAGCTTTCGCCCCCGGATCGGCATCGCCGCGTCCCTGGTGCCCCTCCGAATCGGGATTGCCGTTTCCCGTGCGGTCGAGCGACTTCATGGCGTCAGCGTAGGGATCAAGTGGCCGAATGACATCTGGGTCGGCGGTCAGAAGCTCTGTGGCATTCTGTGTGAGGGCGGCCCGGACGGCGTTATCGCCGGGGTGGGCGTGAATGTGCGGGTCACCCCCACCGATCCTGAGTTGTCGCAGCCCGCCATCGGTCTTGAGGATCTCGTCGGTCACCATGTCTCGCGTGGGGCTCTCGCCGGTGCCATCCTGAAGGGTGCGCGGGAGCTTCTTGACCGCGGCGGTGGAGTGCTTCGCCCGGACGAGCTGGCGGAACTTGAGGCGCGGGACATTCTGGCGGGACAGGCGGTGCGGGTGGTACCCGGCCCGGAAGGGGTCGCCACCGGGATCGACCAACACGGCCGCCTCGGAGTTCGGGCCGGGGGCGACCTGACCCGTGTGTCGTCGGGATCGATAGAGTTTCTTTAGTCTGGCCGACATTCCGTCGGCACCGTCACAACAGGCTCGTTACAACAGGCCCGTCGCAACAGGCCCGTCACAACAGGAGAGTGTCATGCAGTTGGTCGTCGATGTGGGCAACACCGAGACCGTACTGGGCGTGATCGAAGGCCGTACCGACCTCAGGGGCAGTTGGCGCGTCTCCACGGCCACACCCCGGACGGCTGACGAATACACCCACTTGTTGCGCGGACTGGTCCGTGAAGCGGGTTTCGACCGAGACGACCTCTCCCAGGCCGTCCTCGGCTCGGTGGTACCCTCGGCGACCGATGTTCTGATTCCGACATTGGGCCGGATGGTTTCCGGGGATGTGATCACCATCGATGCCCACTCCAAGCTTCCGATCGTCCTGGATGTCGAGGAGCCGCTGACTGTCGGGGCCGACCGGATCGTGAACACCCTCGCCGCCCGTGAGCTCTACGGGCGCAATACGCTGGCTGTGGACCTGGGAACCGCGACCACCTTCGACTGCATCACGGCCGATGGAAGGTTTGTCGGGGGCGTCATCGCTCCAGGTGTCTCGGCCGGGCTTGAATGGCTCGGCCGCCGGACCGCCAAGTTGCCCCGGGTTGAGTTCATGCCACCCGGACAGGTGATCGGTCGCCGCACCGAGGAATGCATCCAGTCCGGCATCTTCTACGGGGTCGTGGATTCGCTGGACGGCATGGTGCGGCGAATCGTGGCCGACTGGGCGGTCGATGCCCCACTGGTCGTGGCGACCGGGGGATACGCGACGGTGGTTGGGCCGCACAGCGAAACGGTGGAGCAGGTCGAGCCCTGGCTGACGCTGTATGGTTTGGCGATCGCCGGCGAGATGCTGACTTGAAGACTGAGAGAAGTTGGAAGAGAGTGGCTGGTGAGGTCACGGTCGTCGTTTTCTCTATTCTGCTAGCGTTTGGTATAGAGGCTGGTTGGGATTCGCGAGGCGAGCGGGCAGCCGAACTCAACGCTCTTGACGCCCTGCTGGACGAGATGACGGAGAATCGCGGCCAGCTCGCCTGGGTGATCGCCACCAACGACTCAGCAGCCACCAGGGTATCCGCCTGGCTACGAGCAGATTCCGGGCAGCTTGCACACCTTCTTGCCGACTCCGCTGTGGTATTTGGGTTGCCTGCGCTACACGTCTCCATCTGGGCGCCCTATACATACGACCCGCGAGTCGGTGCCCTGGGGGTATTCCTGGACCGCGCTGATTCTCCGATCGCCAGGAAGGCAGGCGCATTTGTCAGGACGTAGCTTTGGGATGGTACTCTGCGGGTTGCTGATCACCTGCCCGCTTCAGGGACAACAGGCGGACTCCGTCGATGTCCGTGGTCGCCTCGTTGAGACCCTCCTGGGCAGGCCAATCCCTGGGCAATTGGTCGGCACTCTCGGCTATCCGCGTGGCTCCTGGGTCAGAACGGACTCCACGGGTGTGTTCCGAATCAGGGTCCCGGCGACGGATACTGTACCACTTCTTGTCACCTGTTTGCCGGCCCGCCGCCCTTGGGGACGATCCATGGGGCCCTTCCTCATTTCCGTCGCTGAGGACAAGAACGCAGAAATCAGAATCCCTGCTGGTGCTTGCTCGGAGCCCCCAGAGACGGAAGTGTCGGGTATATGGAGTGGCCACTACAGCGGCGGGTTCGAAGAGAGCAGTTTCGTCCCATGCGATCCTCTACCTGATCTATCAGATACCGCGTACGGCCTTCCAGACCCGTCAGTATGGATGGAGTTCAGAGAGAAAGCTCTTGGCGTTGAATGGTCAATGGCCCTGGAGGACACCGGCGATCATCGGCATTTCCTGACGATTCGAGGCACCCGGCAAGGACCCGGCGGCTACGGGCACTTGGGGTTCTCCGCATACCGGATTCTCGTCGATAGCATCCTGGTCGTGAGACTCCCAACACCCGGAGACTGCAGGGACGGCAGGCAGGCTTTCTAACCAGCGCTTTCTGCAGTCCGTGCTTCCTTTCGGAGATATCTTCTTTGAGTTCCCGGGCGGCTTTGGGTGTCCTGCACGGCAGCAGAACTGCAACATCGTTAGCGCGCCAACCGCGCCGCGTACCAGCCCATCCAGCGGTTGCTCCAGCCCATCAGCTTGGACCAGGCGTAGATCCTCTTCACCTCGGTACGCGTGATCTTGGTCTCTTCCTCGAAGACCTTCGGATTCGCTCGGCTGATCGCCAGTGTCCGCACCGCGAACAGGTAGGGCAGCTGGCAGAAGAGGCGCACCCCCTTTTCACGACGCGGCAGGACCGAGATGTAGCGCTGAGCTGCCGCCAGGTGGGCTTCGGCCTTGGGGACCATCCGGCCCAGAATCTCCACTTCCATCTCGCGGGTCCGCTTTCCGTCCTCGAAGAGCTCTCCGGGCAGCATCCGGCCGGGGACATACTCGTCAGGGACAAAGACCCAGCCGCGCTCCCAATCGGAATGCAGTCCGCGGATCACATTGACGGTCTGCAGAGCCAGGCCAAATTCGCGGCCCAACGCCATCATCTCGTCCTTGCGGGCCGCCACCTCGGGCATTCGCTCGGCGAACAGGTCGGTCAGTAGCCAGCCCACACGGCCGGCGACCTCGTGCATGTAGTCGTCGAGGGCGGCTTCATCGGGAACGTCCGGTCCGCGGGCTGCCCAGCGGGCCATGCCGACGGTGGAGTCCACCACGTGACGTCCAAAGACCTCCTGGGCGAAGGGGCGCAGCGACCGCAGGCCGTCCAGGACCAGACGGACGTTCCGGGCCACCAGGGCGTCCGGCGTCTGGTCGGGAATGGTCGAAAGGGTCGCTTCCAGCGCGTCGACCGGTTCCTCGCCTCGCATGACGCGGACCCACTGCTCCAGCAGGGGGATCTTCTCCTCTGCCGGCATCGACTCGTTGTCTTCCAGGTAGTCGGAGACGCGGAGGAGCAGGTAGGCGACTTCGATCTCGCTCCGGAGGGGCTCCGGAAGGAGGTCGATGCCAATCGCAAAGGTGCGACTGGCCGCGTGGAGGAGTTCGTTCAGAGTTGGCATGGCGACACAAGGTACAACACCGAAGCCGAACGGGGCAGGAGTTGGGCCGGATCGGATCCCTGCAGGGGCCAAAAGACCCTGTAAACGCTGGGATCCCGGCCGATCGGGGCATTGACTCGCAGCCCGCGATATCTATCATTCATCATTCGTGTTAGCACTCGACCCGAGCGAGTGCTAACAGACCTTCACTCTCGGGATCCAGATTAGAGGAGGCAGGAGACATATGTCTGCTGCAGACAAGATTAAGCCCCTGGCGGATCGAGTCGTCGTACAGGCCCTCGAAGACGCGGACCAGATGCGCGGTGGTCTTTACATCCCTGACACCGCCAAAGAGAAGCCCCAGCAGGGCAAAATCGTCGCCGTTGGACCCGGAAAGGTCTCCGACGACGGCGTCCGCATCGACCCCGAGGTCAAGGTCGGTGACATCGTCCTATACGGTAAGTACTCCGGTACGGACGTGACCGTGGAAGGGGATGAGTTCCTCATCCTGCGTGAATCCGACGTGCTTGCGATCCTCGGCTGAGTCCGAAATACCGCATCAACACTGAATCGCTGATACATCTCCAAGGAGTTCAAGATGGCTAAGGAACTCGATTTCGATATCGAGGCCCGCACCCGCCTTAAAGCCGGTGTGGACAAGCTCGCCCGGGCCGTGAAAGTCACGCTCGGTCCCAAGGGCCGTAACGTGGTCCTTGACCGCAAGTTCGGCTCCCCGACCGTCACCAAGGACGGCGTCTCCGTTGCAAAGGAGATCGAGCTCGAAGATCCGGTTGAGAACATGGGCGCCCAGATGGTGAAGGAAGTCGCCACCAAGACGTCTGATCTTGCCGGTGACGGTACCACGACCGCGACCGTTCTTGCCCAGGCGATTTTCGCCGAGGGCCTCAAGAACGTGACGGCCGGTGCCAACCCGATGGGCATCAAGCGTGGCATCGACAAGGCTGTTGAGCGGGCGATTGCCGAGCTCGTGTCGATCTCGCAGGAGACCAAGGGCAAGAAAGAGATCGCCCAGGTCGGTTCCATCTCCGCCAATAACGATCCGGAGATCGGAAACCTCATCGCAGACGCGATGGAAAAGGTTGGCAAGGACGGCGTCATCACGGTCGAGGAAGCTCGCGGCCTTGAGACCACCCTTGAGACCGTCGAGGGCATGCAGTTCGACCGTGGCTACCTCTCCCCGTACTTCGTTACGGACTCGGAGCGGATGGAAGCTGCCATGGAAGATGCCCTGATCCTCATCCACGACAAGAAGATCTCGTCGATGAAGGACATGCTGCCGATCCTTGAGAAGGTCGCGCAGACCGGCAAGCCGCTCGTCATCATCGCCGAGGACATCGAGGGCGAGGCTTTGGCCACGCTCGTCGTGAACAAGCTCCGCGGCACCCTCAAGGTTACCGCCGTGAAGGCGCCCGGATTCGGTGATCGTCGCAAGGCAATGCTTGCCGACATCGCTGTTCTGACCGGTGGCCAGGTCATTTCTGAGGAAGTCGGCTTCAAGCTCGACAACACTCAGCTCTCCGACCTTGGTTCGGCCAAGCGTGTGGTGGTCGACAAGGACACCACTACGATCGTTGACGGTGGAGGCGAGAAGGCCAAGATCCTCGGCCGCATCGAAGAGATCAAAGTTGCGATCGACAAGTCGACCTCGGACTACGACAAGGAGAAGCTCCAAGAGCGTCTGGCCAAGCTTTCCGGTGGTGTGGCCGTGATCAACGTCGGTGCCGCGACCGAGACCGAAATGAAGGAAAAGAAGGCCCGCGTCGAGGACGCCCTTCATGCAACCCGCGCTGCCGTCGAAGAGGGCATCGTCCCCGGTGGTGGCGTTGCGCTCCTTCGCGCCCAGAAGGCTCTCGAGGACTTCAAAGTCGAGCGTGAAGACGAGCAGGTTGGCGTCGACATCCTTCGCCGTGCGCTCGAGTCGCCGATCCGTCAGATCGCGACCAACGCTGGTGTCGAGGGTTCGATCGTCGTGGCCAAGGTCCGTGAGTCCAAGGACCCTAACTTCGGCTACAACGCCCTGACCGACGTCTACGAAGACATGGTCGAGGCCGGTGTTATCGACCCGACCAAGGTCGTGCGTACCGCGCTGCAGAACGCCAGCTCGATCGCCGGACTGCTGCTTACGACCGAAGCTGTTGTGGTCGACAAGCGCGAGCCGGAATCTGCTGGCGGTGGTGGTGGGATGCCGGGCGGAATGGGCGGCATGTACTAATTGCCGGCAGGGCCTTGGGTCCGGGCGCTTAGCTGCGTTGGTCTCCGGGAGCTTTGCTGCGACGTACCTTGCGGTACGCCTCACAAAGCTTCCTCGACCGCCTTGCGCAGCATCCCGGCCTCGAGGCCTCGACCGGGTTGGTATTTGCGGTTTAGCAGGACGACGGGGTCCGTCACTTTCGGGTGGCGGGCCCCGTTTTTCGTTGTGACCGCCACCAGCATGAGCCTGGACCCGAGATGCTGCCAACGGGGGGCATGTGGATTGAGAGACTCGCGTGCGGATTAAGACACTTGACAGGGGATGGGGGGGGGGGGGGTATGCTCGGAGGACAGCATAACCCTCGGTCGTGCCATCGTATCCCAGACTCAAAGTCGCGGACACCGGTACGATACGATACCACCCGAGACGAGGCGGAAAAGATGCCTAGAACCAAGAGAACGTTGAAGGCGCTTGCAGTGATCCTTATGGGTATGTGGGCCCTGAGTGCGACGGAAGCTCAAGCAAGCATGGAGGGCATGTGCGACGCTGACTACTGCCTGCCAGGCGAAACCATTTGCACTGTTTCGGGAACGGAAACGTGGTGCAACAATGCATGTTCCGAGTGGACGACCGCGACCTGCACCGTCAGTGATCCCCGGTGCGAGGGGGGCATTGTCGTACGGTGCAACACCGGTCCGAACTAGTCGGATTGGGGGCGTCCAGGATGAGCTTTTGGGGTCTGGACGCCCCGCGGCCCGGCTTGGCTCGGTGCGGCGGTCCCACTGCATCCGGGGTTATGGCCCGCGAAGCCCGACCTACAGCTGTCGGGCGGCCCCCAAGGGCCGATCTGACTGAACCGCCCGGCCTTGCGGCCCAGTGACAAAGGCTGCGCGACGGGCCCAGCAGCCTCCAACGCAGTATGCCCCGACACACCTAGGACCAAGCGAAATCCATCCATTCAGAGGAGGTAGTCGTGAAGGAGACCGACCTTTTGGATCGAGTGGTCTCGACAGCGTTGACCCTCGCGGCCTTGGCCGTCGTCGTAGTCGTCTTACGACGGGAGTTCTTGCAGAGCCCCGGACCGGTTGCACTGGCCCCCACTTCGCCCCATTTGATCGAGGACTGGGAAAGCCGGGTCGATGAGCGCCTCCTCAATCGCATTGGCTCGGTCGACGCGCCCGTGCAGATTGCGGTCTTCTTCGATTTGGAATGCCCATTCTGCGCCCGATTTGATCAAGAGGTCATGGCCCCTTTTCTTCTGGATCGTCCGGCTGATGTCAGCGTATCCTTTATACACTACCCGCTCTCCATCCATCGTTTCGCAGAACCGGCGGCGAAGGCATTTGAGTGTGCGACCGCCCAAGGCGTCATGTTGCCATTCATGCAGCGGGTATATGCTCAAGCTGATTCGTTAGGACTCAAGAGTTGGTCCGCCTATGCGGCTGAGTCGGGGGTCACCGACCTCGGAGCGTTCCAAGCCTGCGTGGACGAACCAGGGCTGCCCGGGAAGGTTAGCCTCGGCTTATCCCTTGCGGAGAACCTGAAAATTCGTGGTACTCCCACTATCGTCGTGAATGGCTGGGACTTCGCAAGTCCTCCTGACATCGACGATCTGTACGAGGCGGTTGATCGAGTGCGGCGCGGGGATCCACCCTTTGAAGTTCGATGAAATGTCACGAGCGCGGCCACCTTACCAGACCGTTGGAGCCACTTCGAGGCAACGGTCTGCACTTGCTGAGTCTACTACCGAAGGGGTGTTCGATGTCTCTCCAAAGAATCTTCCAAGGCGTCTGGGGTCATGGCCGGTTTCGCAGGGCCTGCTTGCTCACCATCGCGATAGGCGCGATGGCGCAAAGCTCGGTTCAGGTCGCGGGGGCCCAAGCGCCGATCAGTCTTTCCCAGTCAGCCGCGTCCCCCGATGCGCGCAGCTATGTCAGTGCCGTCGCCGAATTGCCTGACGGCCGCCTCGTGGTCGTGGACATGCTGGAACGCGCGGTCCTGATCTACAGCCCCAGCCTCGACAGCATCGGATCAGTCGGGAGTGTCGGTCAGGGACCCAGGGAGTTTCTAGTTCCCCACGGACTCTCTATCGCCCCTGACGGGCGAGTTCTGATCCAAGACGTGGGCAATGCAAGAATGCTGGAGGTCGACCAGGCGGGTGAACTCACCGGAGAGGTCATCACAGCTGACCGTGTGCCAGCTGGGCGGGCTTTCGCCGTCGGGGATGAAGTCCCGGTAATCGACGAATCCGGTCGCTGGTACTTCGGTGCCGGAAGGATCTCGGGGGATGAACGGGAGGGCGTGCTTTATGACTCAATTGGCCTGGCCCGATGGTCCGAGCCCGGAGGCCTCCAGCGTGTGGGCTCAAGACCCGTCCGTCGCTCCGGCGGGCAGGTTCGTCGACTGTCGGAAACTGACGCTCCGTTCTCTCAGGCCCATTCGGATTGGGCTGTCTGCGGCGACGGCACCGTTTACGTCGGCCTCCCAGACCCGTACCGGATTCGTGTGCTCGTCGACGGGAACCAACTCGCTGAGAGCGCTCAGGTTGAGTTCCAATCTGTTGAAGTGACGGATGACTGGGTCGACCGCTGGTGGGATGAGGTTGGTGAGAGCACGCCCAGTCCGGTCCTGCAAGCTACGCGGGGGGGTGGCTCCGGCTTCGCCCTCAGGGTTGACGAGCGGAGACGGCTGGATCTGCCCGACGAACTGCCGGCTATGAGGCCGAACGGCGTTCATTGCGGCCCCGCCAACCGCGCCTGGGTCGAACGGTATGTCGATGCCGATCAACCGCCCCGCATCGACGTCTTCGACCAGACCGGCACCCGAATCCAGCGGTTCGACCTGCCGATGGGCGCCCGGATCGTCGGGTTCGGTGATGAGTCAGTCTACGTGGTGGTCCGCGATCAGTTCGATCTTGAGTACCTGACGCGGTTGGCGGTGCCGATCGGGTAGGTCTTACTCGGAACCGCCGTGGTACTCCTCGTTTCGGGTCTGATGACGCGTGTGGA
This sequence comes from Gemmatimonadota bacterium, assembly GCA_041688945.1. Taxonomy (GTDB): domain Bacteria; phylum Gemmatimonadota; class Gemmatimonadetes; order Longimicrobiales; family Gaopeijiaceae; genus Gaopeijia. The sequence continues at coordinate 16,841 of JBDNHE010000104.1, forward strand.
CGACGTCCAGGATGGCGACCCGCTTCTCAGGCTCGTCGACGAAGTAGTAGATGCGATGGTTGCCGACGACCTTCGATCGTAACGGCCGTCCGCGGCAGGCCCCGCTTTCGGGGAATCCGAGGGGGAGGGTCTCAAGTGCCTTTGCCCCGGAGAACAGGGCCTTCTTCCAGCGCTTGGCGGCTTCGGCTCCATCCTGGTCAGTGATCCAGTTCACCGTCTCGCGAATCGCCTCCTTGGCCGCATTCAGGAATGTGACGGAGTACCGGCTCACAACTCGACGCCGAGCTCTTTCGCGAAGTCCTCGATGGCTGTGCCATGTTCTCCGGCATTGTAGCGGTCAATCGCGTCACGCCAGATGTGACCACGCTCGGCCGAATGCACGAGGAAGTCATAGTGCTCGGGGCTCATGACGACCATCGCCGCCTGCCCGTTCTGAGTGATGGTCTCGACCGTGCCGCCCTCAATGCGGCTGATGTGCTCCCCCGTATGCTGGCGGAAGTGGGAGAGGGAATAGGTGTCCTGTGTGCGATGCATGCGAGACCTCCAAGTGTTGAACCATACTAAATTCAGTATGGCATGTTTTCCCTGACGGGTCCAGATGGACGCACCCTGCCTTGGCGATTCGAACTGGGCGCCCGTTGCCGTCGCAAACCAGGCCGATCGCACCCTTCCAGCGCCCCGACGCCCGCCCCAAATTGCGCTCCCCAAGGCGGGTGGGGGCTAGCGGGACGGAACCCATCTCGCCGGCCGGCCGCCCCCAGCACCCACGCCCGGTGGAACGCCCGGCTAATCTCCCCTACATTCCCAGCAGACGCTGGCTCACAGGTAGGTGGGGCGGCCTCATCTGAAATCAGGACAATCCAATGAGCGACACGCTGCGGGTGACTCTCCCCGACGGAAGCGTGAAGGAACTCCCGGCCGGCTCCACGGCGGGAGACGTTGCTGCCTCGATCGGACCCGGACTGGCCAAAGTGGCCGTGGCTGCGGTGGTCGACGGCGAGACCATCGACCTGATGCGCCCTCTTGAGGGCGATGTCGAGTTGAAGCTCCTTACCGAGCGCGACCCGGAGGCCCTGGGCGTTTTGCGTCACTCGGCCGCCCACATCCTTGCCACGGCGGTTCGCGAGATCCGTCCGGGCGCGGGGATCGGATTCGGGCCGTCCATCGACGAGGGGTTCTACTACGACTTCGAGGTCGATCCGCCCTTCACGCCCGAAGAGCTTGAGAAGTTCTCGGCGGCCATGAAGAAGGTCATTGAGGAGGATCAGCCCTTCGAGCGCCGGCGTGTGACTTTGGAAGAAGCTCGTGGGCTCTTCTCCGATGATCCGCTCAAGCTGGAGCGTCTGGATGAGTTCGACGCCAGCGAGGTCATTACGGTCTATCAGAACGGACCGTTCCTGGATCTGTGCAGGGGGCCGCATGTGCCGTCGACCGGCCGACTGAAGCACTTCGAGTTGCTCAGCATCGCGGGCGCGTACTGGAGAGGTGACGAGCGCCGTCAGATGCTTCAACGCATCTACGGCACCGCCTTCTTCAAGCAGGGGGACCTGAAAGCGCATCTGGTCCGGCTGGAAGAGGCCAAGAAGCGTGACCACCGCGTCCTGGGGAAGGAGCTGGATCTCTTCTCCACCGATCAGCGCGTTGGATCGGGTCTGATCCTGTGGCATCCGAAGGGATCCACGGTTCGCATGGAGATCGAGAACTACGAGCGCGAACTGGTGCTCAGGCACGGCTACGAGCTGGTCTACACGCCGCACATCGTGTCGGAGAAGCTGTTCGAGATCTCGGGACACCTGGAAAACTTCGCGGAGAACATGTTCGGGGCGATTGAGATCGAGGGCGCCCGCTACCGGCCCAAGCCGATGAACTGCCCGGGCCACATCGCCATCTTCCAGTCACGGCCGCACTCCTATCGGGATCTTCCGGTCCGATTTGCTGAGTTCGGGACGGTCTATCGCCATGAGCGCTCGGGCGTGCTACACGGGATGCTGCGCGTGCGCGGGTTCACGCAGGATGACGCCCACGTCTTCTGTACGCGTGAGCAGGCCCCGGGCGAAGTCGAGCGTCTGCTGGATCTGGTCGACGAGATGATGACCGCCTTCGGCTACCCGTACACCATCGAGCTGGCCACCAAGCCGGCCGAGAAGGCGCTGGGATCCGACGAAGAGTGGGCCTACGCCGAGGGCGTCCTGGCCGACACGCTCAAGAAGCGTGGCATTGAATACACGATCGACGAGGGCGGGGGCGCCTTCTACGGCCCGAAGCTCGACTTCAAGCTGATCGACGCGATCGGCCGGAAGTGGCAGGGGCCAACGGTCCAGCTCGACTTCAACCTGCCGGAGCGCTTCGAGATCGAGTACGTAGGCGAAGACAATGAGCGGCATCGTCCGGTCATGCTTCACCGCGTGCTCGTTGGATCGATGGAGCGCTTTGTGGGCGGTCTGATCGAGCACTATGCGGGCGCATTCCCGACCTGGCTGGCACCGGAGCAGGTCCGGATTCTCCCGGTGTCGGGGCAGTGGGAAGAGAGCGCTGCGGCTCTGGTCGCTGACCTGAAGGCAGTCGGCATCCGTGCCTCGCTGCACGACAGGGACACGCTCTCCTTCCGTATTCGTGACGCAGAGGTCCACAAAGTGCCCTACATGGGTGTCGTGGGGGAGCGCGAGGCCGAGGCGGGAACGGTCGCGGTCCGGGCGCGTGGCGCTGGACGAAAGCAGGAAGTGATGGATCGCAGCGAGTTCATCGCGCGACTGCAGGAAGAAATCCGCACCCGGCATTGGAACGGGGGGGGGTCGGCCGAGGAATCCGACGCATGACACATGGGAAACAGGGGAGAGACGGAATGACGAGAAGAGTCAGGAGTTTGGTGTCCGCGGTGGCACTGATGGCGGCTGTAAGTGCGGTCCCGTCAGAGGTTTCCGCCCAACAGCTCGAGTGGAGTGGGTCCAGTTTCAGCCGGCTTGAAACGCGCCACCGTAATGGTGATTTGGCCGGCGGCAGCTTCACTGGGATGCAGACGCGCATCGGGTTGGCGCGCTCCCTCAACGCGGATGCACGCTTCTTCGTACAGTTCCAGGACGCACGAATCTGGGGCACCGAGCGAAACACCTCCGACGGCTCGGCCGACAACCTTGATCTGCATCAGGGCTACATCGAGCTGGGCCACCGCGGCTCCAGCCCTCTCTGGCTCCGGGCGGGACGGCAGGAGATGGAGTTTGGTGAGGGACGCCTGATTGGCGCGACGGATTGGTCGCTCACGGGCCAGTCCTTCGACGCCCTGCGGGCCGCCTGGGCTGCGTCCGACCGCGTCATCATCGATGGATTCGTGTCCGACCTGGGTCGCGACGACGTGTCCGGCGACACCTACTTCATGGGTCTGTGGTCGGACATCGCCCTGGGCGACAGTCGCTCCCTTCAGCTGTATGCCCTCCACGACCGGAACAACGTCCCCACGGGAATTCTCGAGCTCGGTCGCACCACCCTTGGTACCTGGTATGAGGCCGATGCCGGCATCGTGACCTATCGGGTTGAGGGCGCGTTCCAGACGGGCATCGCGACCGGTCGGGACGTGAGCGCTCACATGGTCGGGCTCCGCGTTGGCGCCCCCATGTTCGAGGGCAAAGGCCGTGCGACGCTCTGGTACGATCGCTACTCGGGTGACGCCAATCCGGGTCAGACTGAAACCAAGGCGTTCTCCGACCTTTTTGGCCGGAATCACCGCTTCTTCGGGTACGCCGACCTCTTCAGTGACATCCCCACGCAGACCAATGGCCGTGGAATCCAGGATGTGGCGCTGAAGCTGGGCTGGAGCCTGCCGAACAATGCGATGCTCGGCTTGGACCTTCACCGGCTGATGCTCACCGATGGGGCAGGACTTTCTGACGACAAGCTGGCCAATGAAGCCGATCTGACTCTCCGTTGGTCGGCTTCAACCGGGGTCGACCTGCTGATCGGTGGATCCTGGGTGAACGGTGCGCCGTTCATCTTCACGACGAATGGTGGAGACCGGCTTCTTTTCGGCTTCGCTCAGCTGCGGGCCCACTTCTAGTCGAGGCCCTCGGCCCGATCGCAAGCGCCCTCCGCTGGTCTGGAACTGACCGCAAGGCGCCCGGGGGGCATTGACGTATCGCCGGATCTACGGGATACTTCCGCGTCGATCTGAACACTGATCGCAAGACAATTTGGAAAGTGAGGGGTCGCAACCTCTCCACCCCACGGTCGCCTTGAGCGACCTCCCGGGTCCAAGCGAACGGGTGGGCCACAGGTCCGTCGTTCATTCGGGCCCGGAAAATCCGGGCCTTTTTTATTGTCCGGCAGACAAACCTTATCGGAGGACAGGACCATCACGGAGCGACGAGCACGCGTCAACGAACAGATCCGGATCAGCCCCATTCGTCTTATTGACGACGAGGGTGAGCAGGTCGGGATCGTTTCTCTTGACGACGCCCGCGAAAGGGCAGCGGACAAGGGGTTGGACCTTGTAGAGGTCGCCCCCGAAGCGCGCCCACCCGTATGCAAGCTCATGGATTACGGGAAGTTCAAGTACGAAGCGGCACGAGCGGCGCGGGACGCACGAAAGAAGCAGCACACGATCCAGGTGAAAGAGGTGAAGTTCCGCCCCGGCATCGAGGATCATGACTACGATTTCAAGCTTCGCCACGCCAAGCGCTTCATTGACGAAGGGAACAAGGTCAAGCTGACCATGATGTTCCGCGGACGGCAGGTGACTCATCCAGAGCTGGGCCTCGAGGTTTTGAACCGCGTGGTCGCAGAACTGGGCGAGCTTGTGAAGGTCGAGTCCAAACCGAGTTTCGAGGGGCGCACCATGTCGATGGTGCTCGCACCGAGTAAGACTGCATAACGGCTCACGTGCCGACATGCTGACAGGAGTTGTAAAACGATGCCGAAGATGAAGACCAACCGGGCTGCGGCGAAGCGCCTCAAGCGCACCGCCTCGGGTCGCCTCAAGCGTCATAAGGCGAACCACAGCCATATCCTGACTAAGAAGGATCGCAAGCGTAAGCGTCGCCTTCGTTCATCCGACATGGTGGCCAAGGCCGACATGCCTCGGATGAACCGCCTCCTTCCGAACGGCTAACCGAGGAGATCAAAAATGCCTCGCACTAAGGGTGCAGCACCGCGTAACGCGCGGAAGAAAAAGATTTTCAGGGCAGCCAAAGGATATTTTGGCGCCAGAAAGAACCTTTACCGTACCGCCAAAGACGCGGTCGAAAAGGGCTGGGAGCACGCCTATCGGGACCGCAAGAACAAGAAGCGGACCTTCCGGGCGCTCTGGATCAGTCGTATCAACGCCGCCGCGCGTCAGAACGGGCTGTCCTACTCCCGCTTCATAAACGGCATGTCGCTGGCCGGGATCGAGATGGATCGGAAGGCGCTCGCGGATGTCGCGGTGCACAATCCGGAAGCCTTCACGGCCCTTGCCGAAGCTGCCAAAGAAGGAATCGCCAAGGCTTCTTGACGCCTGGTGGCTGGATCAAAAGGGGTTCCGCGGCCATGTTCCGCGGAGCCCCTTTTTCTTTGAACATCAATCGTGGTTTCTGACGATATGAGTAGTTCCAATTCGCTGGCTGACGAACTCAAGGCGCTGGAGGTTCAGGCGCTGGAGGATGTGGCCGCCGCCGACTCCGAATCGGCACTCGAAGACGCTCGGATCACCTGGCTGGGGCGCAAAGAGGGGCGGATCTCGCTCGTCATGCGCAAGCTTGGGGGGATCGATCCCGCCGAGCGGCCGGTGGTCGGCGCCGAGGCGAATCGTGTGAAGGCCGTGCTTGAGGTTGCGCTTGAAGGGCGTGAGGCCGAGTTCGCCGCAGCCGCGGCGGGTGGTGGTGCGCTCGTGGATCTCACACTGCCGGGCCGACGTCCGGCTCAGGGCGGCTCACACCCGGTCTCGCTGGTCATGAACGAGATCTGGGAGATCTTCCGGGACCTGGGCTTCTCCCGTGCTCGCGGCCCGGAGGCGGAAACCGAGTGGTACAACTTCGAGGCGCTCAACACGCCTCTGGACCACCCGGCGGCCGACGATCAGGACACGCTCTACCTGACCGAGGGCGGGCTGCTCAGAAGCCACACTTCGCCGGTCCAGGTGCGGACCATGCAGAACTACGAGCCGCCCATCCGGATTCTGGCTCCGGGCTGGGTCTATCGCAGGGACACCTACGATCCTACGCACACCCCGGTATTCCTGCAGGTAGAGGGCCTGGTTGTCGACGAGGGCGTCTCGTTTGTGGACTTCAAGGCGACCCTGGCCGAGTTCGCTCGTCGTTTCTGGGGCCCGGGCACGCAGATGCGGTTCCGCCCCTCTTTCTTCCCGTTCACCGAACCCAGTGCCGAGGTGGATGTGAAGCGGGTCATTGAGCACGAGGACGGCACGGTTGAAGAGACCGACTGGCTCGAGATCATGGGGGCAGGAATGGTCGACCCCAACGTTCTGGAGCAGGCCGGCATCGACTCGGAGCGCTACACCGGCTTCGCCTTCGGCATGGGACCGGCGCGGATCGCGATGCTCAAATACGGCGTCACCGACCTTCGGACCTTCTTTGAATCCGACATTCGTTTCCTGCGCCAGTTCGCGGGGAGCTGACCGATGAATATTTCCTATCGCTGGCTCTGCGAATACGCCGCCAATCTTCCGGCTGCGCCCGATCTTGCCGATCAACTGGCCCTTGCCGGCTTTCCGGTCGAGGCGATGGTCTCCTTCACCGAGGGCCTGGGCGACATCGTCATCGCCCGTGTGATTGAGGCATCTCCGCACCCGGACGCCGACCGCCTGCGCGTCTGTCGGGTCGATGCCGGTACCGGCGAAGAGCTTCAGGTCGTCTGTGGCGCCCCGAATGCCCGGACCGGGGGCGTGTATCCCTTCATTCCGGTCGGCGGTGTGCTTCCTGACGGGATGAAGATCGGCAAGGCCAAAATCCGCGGCCAGACATCCTTCGGGATGCTCTGTTCAGCGCGGGAGCTGGGTCTTGGGACGGATCACGACGGCCTGCTGGACCTGTCCGGTGACTACGAGCCCGGCACGTCGTTCCTGAAGGCGCTCGGGCTTGAGGACGTCTGCATGGACGTCGAGATCACCGCCAACCGTGGCGATCTTCTGAGTCACATCGGGATGGCACGTGAGGTCGGATTCAACGCGGCCGAACTGCCCGCGCTCCCGGGTGTCGAGCGGGTCTCCTTTCAGCTGAATTCCCACGCCTCGGTTCTGTCGGTCGATGGTGTCGAGTTCTTCCATGAGGAGCCCGACCTGTGTGGCCGCTTCCTGGGCGCCATCGTGCGCGGGGTGAAGATCGGCCCCTCGCCCGACTGGCTTCAGGCCCGGCTTCGCGCCATCGGGGCCCGGCCAATCAACAACGTGGTCGATGCCACCAACTACGTGCTCTTTGAGCTCGGCCAGCCGACCCACGCCTACGATCTGAACCAGCTCAAGGGCGCAAAAATTGGTGTACGCATGGCCCGCGCCGGTGAGAAGGTCACCACCCTCGACAGCGAAGAGCGCAAGCTGACCGATCAGATGCTGGTCATCGCCGACGCCGAGCGCACCGTCGATGTCGCCGGGATCATGGGGGAGGACGAGACCAGCGTCTCCAACCAGACGGTCGACATCCTGCTGGAGTGCGCTCACTTCGAGGCGGCCTCAATCCGCAACACCAAGAAGGCGCTGGGCATCACCTCGGACGCCGGGTATCGCTTCGAGCGTTTTGTGGATCCGGCGGGGCAGGAGAGGGCCATCGCTCGGGTGCTTTCGATCATCCTGGCTAACGCTGGTGGCGAACTGCACCCGGTTGTCGGAGATCTGAATCCGCGCCCCTGGGTGGCCCCGGTCATCCGGCTTCGGCTGGCCCGGGTGGAGCATCTGCTGGGTGTTCTGTTCTCCGCATCGCAGATTCGTGAGTTGCTCGCGCCGCTGGGCTTTGAACTGGCCGACGCGGGTGAGGGACTCCTGGATGTGACGGTGCCCGGTTGGCGCGCGGCCGATGTGACGCGCGAGGTCGACCTGATCGAGGAAGTCGCCCGGCGTCATGGATACGACAACTTCCCGACCGATCTGGGCGTTTTCCGTCCGGGCACCGTTCCGGACCATCCGCTCTTCCAGCTGGAGGATCGGCTGCGGACGTTCATGGCTGGTCTCGGTGCATTCGAGGCGCAGACGCCGGCCTTCGCTCCTGAAGCAGAAGGCGAGGTTCGGCTGTCCAATCCGCTAAACAAAGAAGAGCCGGTGCTGCGGCGCGAACTCCTTCCCAGCCTGCTGCGCCGGGTCGAATACAACATGGCGCGCGGTGCCCGCGACATTCGGCTCTTCGAGTTCGGGACGTCGTTCCGGTCCGGTGGCGAGAATGGCCTCCCCCTGGAGGAGCCCCGCATGACCGTGGCGCTGCATGGGGGTCGTGCGGCCGCTCACTGGAGCACGGAGGATCCTGGTCTCGACATCTGGGACCTGAAGGGATGGATGGAGTCGCTGGCCGAGACGATCTGGCCGGGATCCCGCGTCCTGCCGGGACAGGGAATGGGCGCGCCGGTGAATCCCTACGTGTCCTTCATCATTGAGTCAGCGGAGGGCGTCACAGTCGGATGCGGCGGCGCGGTGCTGGATGCCGCCGTCGACACTCCTCCCTGGGCGGGCACCGTCTTCGGAATCGAGATGGCACTGCCGGCTCACCCCGTCCTGGGGGGTGAACTCCGGGCTCGGCCACTTCCCGCACATCCGGGTGTAGAGCGAGATCTGGCGCTTCTGGTGCCGCACGGGGTGGCAGCGACGGAGCTGCAGGAGATTGCGATGGCGTCAGGTGGACGCCTGCTGGAAGCCGTCTGGGTCTTTGACCTGTATGAAGGACCGGGAGTGGCTGAGGGGCACCGTTCGCTGGCCCTGCGCTTCCGCTTTCAGGCGCCGGACCGTACCCTGACGGATGAGGAAGTCGAGAAGTCGCTCCAGAAGGTCCTTGAGCGTTTCCGGGAGGAGAAGGGTGTCGAAGTCCGAGGAGGATAGTTCAGCGCCAGAGCGGGCGGCGTTACAGGCGCTGGAGGCTGCGGTCTCCAGGGCGCTTGAGCGCGTTGAGTCCCTGTCCAAGAAGCTGAACAAGACCGAAAAGCGGCGCTCCGAAGTGGAAAAAGTGCTCAAAAAGCTCGCCGACGGCGACGATAGCCCCGCCGAGATGGCCGAGCGCCTGAAGGTCCTGGAAGTGGAGAACGCTGACCTTCGCCACCGTGTCGACACCGGACTTGGGGCCGTCGACCGCCTCCTGTCGCAGCTTCGTTTTCTTGAGGACCAGAGCTGATCATGGCGCAAAAACAGTCGGTCACCGTTCGCATCGCGGGCGAAGAGCACACCATTCGGGCCAGCGCCGAGCCGGAGTACACCAAGGCCTGTGCACGCTTTGTGGATGAGCGAATCATGCAGATCCGTGGAAGCGCAGGCTTGGTGGAGAGCCACAAGATCGCCATCCTCGCCGCCCTCTCAATCGCCGACGAGTTCTTCCAAGCCCGCGACGAAGCGGATCGCGTGAAGAAGGAGACAGCATCTCGGGCCAACAACCTGGTCAAGCGAATCGAAGGCGAGCTCGGCGCGGCAGAATCCTGACCCGCGACGCCTGACATCCAGCCGCTGACATTCGGGGGCGGCGTTCCCGCTCTCCTGAGGCTTCCTTGTGCCTCCGCTCGCTTGCGCTCGTTCCTGCCCGATTCCTATGGTACCAATGGTGAAACGGGCCCTTCTGCAGAGGGCTCGCTCCAATGCCTTTATCCGGCGGCATGCCGGTTCGGAGTTATAGAAGATGGGATCGGTCGCAGCTCTGGCGGCGGTCCTCGGCCTTATTCTCGGCGCGGCACCCGGATTTCTGATTGCGAGCAGTCGTGACCGGGCCCGACACCAGAAGGCACTGCGCGCGGGAGAAGACGAGGCATCACGACTGCTGACACGTGCGCGCGAAGAGGCGGACAACCTCAAGCGTGCTGGCGAATTGGAAGGGAAAGACGCGGCGATTCAACTGCGCGAGAGCTGGGAGAAGGACGAGGCCCGCCGGCGCGAAGAGATTGAGCGTGCGGAGCGTCGGGCCGAGGAACGCTCCGACTTTCTGGACGCCAAGTTCGACCGTCTGAACGGGCAGGACTCCACCCAAGAGGCACGTACCGCTGAGATGGACGGTCGTGACGCTGAACTGGCCGGCCGGGAGTCGAAGTTGGCCCAGGCCGGAGACGAAGCCCGTCGCCGCCTTGAGGCACTGGCCGGAATGTCCGCAGACGAAGCCGTGCAGCGCCTGACCGAGCAGATGATGGACACCGCCCGGGCTGATGCTGCCAACGCGCTCCGCGAGATCAAGGAAGAGGCTCAACGGACCGCCGAGAAGGAGGCCCGAAAGATCCTGGCCCTCGCGATCCAGCGGCAGGCGGCCGATACCACGGCCGAACTGACGGTTTCCGTGGTGCAGCTGCCTTCCGACGAAATGAAGGGCCGGATCATCGGTCGCGAAGGCAGAAACATCCGCGCCTTTGAGCAAGCCACCGGGATCGACGTCATCATCGACGATACGCCCGAGGCCGTAGTGCTCTCGGGCTTCGATTCCGTCCGTCGCGAAGTCGCCCGAATCAGCCTGGAACGTCTGGTCGAGGACGGCCGGATTCACCCGGGTCGAATCGAAGAGGTGGTGGAAAAGGCCCGGGTCGACGTCGAGACCGGAATGGTCGAGGCCGCCGAGGAGGTTCTGTACGAACTCGGCATCCACAACGTGCACCCTGAGATCGTCCGCACGCTCGGACGCCTCAAGTTCCGCACCTCCTACGGGCAGAACCAGCTTCAGCATGCCCGTGAGGTCGCGCTCCTGGCCGGATCGATGGCCTCGGAGATGGGGGGGCTGGATGTGCAGGGCACCAAGCGGGCGGGAATCCTGCACGATGTCGGCAAGGGGATGACCCACGAGCAGGAAGGCACGCACGTGGAGCTCGGCTACCGGCTGTGCAAAAAGCACAACGAGACCGACCTGGTCCTCAACTCCATCAAAGCCCATCACGACGAAGAGCCTCACTTCAGCGCCGAGGCCTTTCTTGTGTCGGCGGGCGATGCGATCAGCGGATCCCGGCCGGGTGCCCGTCGCGAGATGTTCGACGGATACGTCAAACGGCTGGAGAGGCTCGAAGAGATCGCCATGGAGCATGAAGGCGTCGAGCGCTCATTTGCCATTCAGGCTGGACGGGAACTCCGAGTGATGGTGCAGCCCGAAAAGGTCTCCGACGCCGAGATGGCTCAGATATCGGAAGCCGTGGCCACCCGCATTCAGGAAGAGCTTCAGTATCCGGGCCAGATCAAGGTGGTGGTGATCCGGGAAACCCGCGCCGTCGACTTCGCCCGTTAGATCGATGCACCACACTAGCGCCGAACTTCCCTATATTGCTGGCCTGAAGGCCCCGGATGAGAGGGCGATTCGGGACAGACCGAACCCACGAAGGATGAACAGATGGCGGCCCAGATCATTTCCGGAACCGAGATCGCGAAGTCGATTCGGGACCAGCTCAAAGACCGCGTCGCGGAAATGGCACCGACCGGGGTCACCCCCGGCCTGGCTACGGTTCTGGTCGGGGCCAACCCCGCCAGCCAGTTCTACGTCGGAATGAAGAACAAGGCGGCCAAGGAAGCGGGGATTCACTCCCGCCAGATCGACCTGCCCGAAACCGTCAGCCAGGACGAGCTCACGGGGCTTCTGGATGGTCTGAATGCCGACCCCGAGATCCACGGGATTCTGGTGCAGCTGCCGCTGCCTGATCACATCGATGAAGCGGCCATCCTGACCCGGATCGACCCCAACAAGGATGTCGACGGTTTTCATCCGATGAATGTAGGCGCCCTTTCCGTTGGGCGGCGGGACATCATGACGCCATGCACCCCGACCGGCGTCATTCAAATGCTCATGCGCACAGGCAACGCCCCGCAGGGCAAGCATGCGGTGGTCGTCGGGCGTTCCAACATCGTTGGGAAGCCAATGGCAGCCCTTCTGCTCCGGAGCGGAGAAGACGGCAACGCAACCGTCACCGTAGCGCACAGCCGCACCCCGGATCTGGCTGCAGTCACCCGCACGGCCGACATCCTGATTGCCGCGGTTGGTCGCCCCCGCATGATCACCGCAGACATGGTCAAGCCGGGCGCGGTCGTCATCGACGTCGGCATCAACCGGGTGGACGCTCCTGATACCGATCGGGGCTATCGAGTGGTCGGCGATGTCGACTTCGAGGGCGTCAGCGAAGTAGCCAGCTGGATCACGCCGGTTCCCGGTGGAGTTGGACCCATGACCATCGCACTGCTTCTGAAAAACACGGTCGATGCCGCCGAGCGAAGCCACTCGGCGGGCAGCTGACCTGAGGGGGCGATCCCAGTCCGTGAGCGAAGGCGAGCTATCTCTTTTCGGCGACGGCGCAGAGCCGGATGAGGCCCCGGCGGTTGAGCCCGGAGCAACGGAACTCGACGCCGCCAAACCCCTGGAGGATGCGTCTCCCGGCGCCGAACCCTCCGCTGTGGAGGCATCCGACGCCGAACCGCCTCAGCCAGCGACTACCGAGCACGCGGTCGCACCGCCTGCGCGCAAGGTGACGGCAGCCTCTGCCGTAGGCCGCAGGCGGGATTCTGCTCCGGCCCAGAGCGCGGTGGACGATAACCCGGCACAGGCACCATCGCCGCCGACAGGGCAGGGTACGGACTCGGCAGGAGCCGAAGGGCCGCGAGTCTGGCGCGTTTCCCAGGTCAACAAGGCCGTGCGTCGCATGCTTGAGGGCACGCTTGAGTCGCTCTGGATCTCGGGCGAGATCGCCAACTGGAAGCGGGTCCGCTCGGGCCACTGCTACTTCACGCTAAAGGATGAGTCCGCTCAAATCCGTTCGGTCCTCTTCAGACAGGACGCCGAACGCCTCCCGATCGACCCGGAAGACGGGATGGAGGTGCGCGTCTTCGGCTCCCTCACCCTCTATGAGGCCCGCGGCGAGTATCAGTTCGTCGGTCGAAAGATCGAAGCCGAAGGGAGTGAAGGCCTCTGGCGGGCCGCCTTCGACAAGCTCAAGGCCAAGCTGGACGCCGAAGGCCTGACCGCGCCCGGCCGCAAACGCCCTCTGCCGCGCTATCCCATGACGGTCGGGGTGGTCACCTCCACCACCGGCGCGGCGCTGCGTGACATCATTTCCGTTCTGGGCCGCCGGGCCCCGTGGGTGCGGGTGCTGGTTGCGGGTAGCCGGGTTCAGGGAGATGGAGCCGCCCTTGAGATCGCCAACGCGATCCGGACGCTGGCGGACACCGGGGAAGCGGACGTCATGATCGTGGGGCGTGGTGGTGGCTCGATCGAAGACCTGTGGGCCTTCAATGAAGAAGTGGTGGCCCGTGCGATCGCGGCCTGCCCGATCCCGGTGATTTCGGCGGTGGGCCACGAGGTGGACGTCACCATCGCCGATCTGGTGGCCGATCTGCGCGCCCCCACGCCCTCGGCGGCAGGGGAGGCTGCGGTCCCGGACGCGGAGGCACTCGCCGAGGTTCTGGCCGTGCTCCGCCCCCGAATGCGGCGAGCGGTCCGCAACGCGGTAGAGAGCCGCACCCGCGCCATCAGCGAGGGCCCCGACCGGCTGGCCCGGGCCCTCAGCCGCAAGCTGCAGCCCGTAGTGGAGCGACTTCGGCGGGATCAGGACCGGGCGACTCTGGCCATCGAACGCGCAATCGAGGGGCGGGCGACCCGCGGCGACGTGCTTCCACGGCTGGAGCGGGGGATGCGAGGCCGGATGGAGACAGCCCGCCGCGACCTGCGGTCTGCAGCGGGCCGATTGGACGCTCTGTCACCCCTGGCCACGCTCAAGCGCGGCTATGCCGTACCGCTGACGCCAGACGGCCGGGTTTTGCGGAGCATCAACGAATTCGAGGCGGGACAGGCATTCGATCTGCGGGTATCGGATGGCCAGGTCCGCTGTGAGACCACTGAAACGCAGGAAGGGAAGGAGTCCCCATGAAAAAGGACACAGCGGCCGAGCTCTCGCTCGAGGCCCGGCTGGCCCGGCTGGAAGAGATTCTTTCAGCCATTGAGGCCGACGAACTCGAATTAGGTGACGCCCTGAAGATCTTCGAGGAGGGAGTGGGTCACATCCGCGCCGCCGAGGAGACTCTCGCCAAGGCGCAGCTCAGGGTCGAAGAAGTGCTGGGCAACGGAAAGACGGTTCCGCTGGACGCCCCGGAGGGGACGGAGTGACCGACTTCGACCTGAAGGGCTATCTCGCCGCGCGCGCCGTTGAGGTCGAAGCGGCCCTCTCTCGCTCTGCGGATCGATTTAGCGCTGAGCTGCCGGAATCGCTCGCACCTGCGGCCGCCCACGGGACCCTCTCCGGTGGGAAGCACCTGCGCCCGATTCTTTGCCATGCGGCCTATCGCGCGTGTGGCGGAACGGCTTCGGATGAGGCGGTTCATGACTTTGGTGTGTCACTGGAGATCATTCATGGTTACTCGTTGATGCACGACGACTTACCGAGTATGGATGATGCAGAACTGCGCCGGGGAAAACGGACCACGCATAAGGTGCACGGGGTCGAAGCAACGACTCGGGCCGGCGCCCTGCTGATCCCGCTGGCAGCGCGTCAGGCGCTTGAGGGTGCCAGGGCGCTCGGGGTCGATGAGACCACGGCCCGTCGTGCCTCTGTCACCCTCATGGAAGCGGCCGGGGCGGGAGGGATGGTTGGGGGCCAGGGCCTGGACCTGATGGGCGAGGGCCAGCGGCTTCGAGTGAACGACCTGAACGAGCTGCATCGTCACAAGACAGGGGCGCTTCTGGCCGCATCGCTCCGGATGGGGTCGATCGCCGCCCAGGCTCATGAAACTACGATCGGAGCGCTCACGTCGTATGGTCGGGCCATTGGACTCGCGTTCCAGATTGCCGACGACGTGCTCGACGCCACTGCCACGGCCGAAAATCTGGGCAAGAACCCGTCGGATGCCGACCTCAACAAGTCGACCTATGTCTCGCTTTTTGGGCTTGTTGAGGCCCGGCGACGCGGCCGGGCCCAGGTCGAGGACGCCAAGGCGGCTCTTTCTGGTGCGGGGATTGCATCTCCGGCACTTGTAGCGCTTGCGGACTACATCGTTCAGCGCCAGCACTAGTGTGGTGTATCCAAAATGTCTCGGCCATTCGAACGCCGATTCATCCGGCCCTGCGTCGTTGCCCCGAGTCGCGATAGCGCTGCTATCCCTCGTCGTCGCGCCTCGCAGAGTCGGCGCCTCGACGCTCTCGGTGGCTCGCGAACTTTTGATACACCGCACTGAGTCTGGCGGGTCAGCGCTGGACCCATGAGCGGGCTGGACCCTCCGGGGCAGTAACAGAGGCGCCGGGGCCCCGCAGTCGTTACCTTTTTGTCTGGTGGACCGCCGATTTTCCTGCCGGGTAGCAGGCCGGTCCTACTACGTTTGATCAGCTGGCAGTAATCCCGCGGCGACAGGAGTTGAAACAGTGGCATTGCTCGACCTTATCCAGTCCCCAAAGGACCTTCGGAAGCTCGCTCCCGAACAGCTTCGTCAGGTGGCCGACGAAGCCCGGGAGCGTCACATCGACGTGCTCGCCCAGAAGGGCGGTCACTTTGGCGCCTCACTGGGTGTGGTCGAGCTGACGGTCGCTCTGCACTACGTCTTCGACACCCCGCAAGACAAGCTGGTATGGGACACCGGGCATCAGGCCTACATTCACAAGATCCTGACCGGCCGCAACGAGCAGCTCCCGACCATTCGGACCCGGCATGGCCTTGCGCCCTTCCTGCGCCGCGATGAGTCCGAATACGACGCGTTCGGGGCAGGACACGCCTCCACCTCGATTTCGGCCGCCTGGGGCATGGCGGTCGGACGCGACCTGAACAACAACGACTTCTCTGTGGTGGGCATCATCGGGGACGGGGCCATGGGCTGCGGACTCGCCTATGAGGCCCTCAACAATGCCGGACACACCGGCCGCAACTTCACCGTCGTCCTGAACGACAACGACCAGTCGATCGGCCCAGCTGTCGGCGCGCTGAACAAGTACCTCACGACCGTCGTCACCAACCCGGCCTACAACAAGGTCCGCGAGGTGGTGAAGGACATGCTCCATCGGGCTCCCGTCACGCTGGGCGGGCTCATGGAAGAGGTCGCCGGCAAGCTTGAGGATGGCGTAAAGCACTTCCTCACCCCCGGAATGCTCTTCGAAGCTCTCGGCTTCACCTATGTGGGTCCGGTTGACGGGCACGAAATCGAGGGGCTGGTCGACACGCTCAAGAATGTCCGGAAGATGAAGGGCCCGGTTCTGGTC
Organism: Gemmatimonadota bacterium; assembly: GCA_041688945.1. Lineage (GTDB taxonomy): Bacteria > Gemmatimonadota > Gemmatimonadetes > Longimicrobiales > Gaopeijiaceae > Gaopeijia. Next base: position 33,136 of record JBDNHE010000104.1, read on the forward strand.
CATGTGAAGACCCAGAAGGGGAAGGGCTTCCATCTGGCCGAGGAAGATCCGTGGACGTGGCATGCCGCCTCACCCTTCGACAAGGTCAGCGGCAGCGCCACGGGCAAAAAGAAGGCCGGGCTTCCTCGCTACCAGAAGGTCTTTGGCAAGGCGCTGATCGAACTCGCAGATGAGAACCCCAAGGTGGTCGCCATCACTGCGGCCATGCCGGATGGGACCTCCACGGACATGTTCGAGCAGGCCCATCCTGACCGCTACTTCGACGTCGGCATCGCCGAGGGCCACGCCGTGACCTTCGCAGCCGGGATGGCGACCGAGGGCATCCGCCCGATCGTGGCCATCTACTCGACCTTCCTGCAGCGTGGATACGACAACATCGTCCACGACGTGGCGCTTCAGGACCTGCCCGTCGTCTTCTGCCTGGATCGTGCGGGCATCGCGGGTGAGGATGGACCCACGCATCACGGCGCCTTCGACATCACCTACATGCTGTCGGTCCCGGCCATGACGGTCACGGCTGGCAAAGACGGCATCGAGACCCTTGGGTTGCTCCGTGCTGGCGTCGACCACCTGACCGGCCCCTTCTCGCTTCGCTGGCCTCGTGCAGCCGTTCCCGCCAAGGTCCCGCACATCTCCGAGATCAGTGCCGTCCCGTACGGCACCTGGGAAGTCCTGCGGAAGGGCGAAGGCATCGCCATTCTGGCGGTCGGCACCATGGTGCTCCCCGCGATTGATGCGGCCCAGGAGCTGTCCGCTCGTGGCATCGAGGCCACGGTAGTGAACTGTCGCTACCTGAAGCCCTACGATCGCGCTGTCTTTGAAGAGGTGGTGGGCTCCCATTCGGTGGTTCTGACCGTCGAGGAAGGCTCCATCGTGAATGGTTTCGGGGCTTACATGTCCCGCGAGATCTCCGACTTCCGTCAGGGTGTAGTCCGTGTCTCGACCATGGGGATGCCGGATCGGTTCATTGAGCACGGTGGACGCGAAGAGCTCCTCCGCGAGATCGAGCTGGACCAGGCCGGCATCGTGGCCCGGGTACGTGAACTCGCTGACCAGGCCGGTCTCTCAGGGACGGCCAGGGAGACCGCGTGACGTCAGGGGGATCCACTCCCCCCGAATCGCGCGACGGGGCGGCCCAGAAGCCGGTCCGGACGCTCGGGCTCGCCCTGACCACATCGGTTGACCCGACACCGTTTCTGAAGCTGGTGGCCGCTGAGGCAGACCGGCTGGGAATCGAGCTTTGGGTTGAGCCGGACACGATCGAACGGGCCCAGGCCCCCGCACGGGGCAGCGACGGCTATCGCACGCTGACCACCGCCGTGCCGATTGACGCCATGCTAGTCCTGGGTGGAGACGGCACGCTGCTCCGCATTGGCCGGACGCTGGTCGGACGTACCGTCCCCATGCTGGGGGTCAACCTCGGAAACCTCGGCTTCCTGACCGGCGCCGCCTCCTCTGAAGTGGTGGCGGCTGTAGGATGGCTGGCCCGGGGCGAGTTCGGGGTCGAAGAGCGGACCACGCTTGAGGGCACCTTTCCCGACCTTCCCGATCAGGCCCCGCTCGTCGCGCTCAACGACATCGTCATCCACAAGTCGGGCACCCATCGGATCGTGCGCCTGGGGCTGCACGTAGGCCCCGAGGGCAGCGAGGTGGATTTGGGTGGCTTTTCTGGAGATGGCGTGATCGTGTCGTCCCCCACCGGCTCGACCGCGTACAACCTCTCCGCTGGCGGCCCGATCGTGGCCCCCTCGGTGGATTGCTTCACGGTCACCCCCATCGCGCCCCACACCCTGTCGGCTCGGCCCCTGGTCTTCGCCGGGCACGATTCAGTGGTGATCGCCCCTACCGAGCACGACCCCAACCTGATGGTCACAGTGGATGGCGTGGACGCCCGGTCGCTGGACGGGACCACAGGGATTCGAGTTGGGAAGGGTGCTGGCACGGTCTGGATCGCCCGGCCGCTGAACCGTGGATGGGTCGAGACGCTCCGGCGAAAGCTGCAGTGGGCCGCCCGTCCCATCGGGGATTCCGACGGTTCCCCGGGCGACTATTGAATTGCCCATCTAGAGCAGGCATGATCTGAGCCATGCTTGTCGAACTACGCATCCGCGACTTTGCCGTTGTCGAAGACCTCACGCTTCAACTCGGGCCGGGACTCAACGTCCTGACCGGTGAAACCGGGGCAGGGAAGTCGATCATCGTCGACGCCCTATCGCTCCTTCTGGGCGAGCGGGCCTCCTCTGACGACGTGCGCTCCGGCCGTGATCGAGCCTTGGTAGAGGCTGTCTTTGATCTCGCGAACTTTCCCGATCTGGTGCAACGGCTCGATGACCTGGGGCTGCCCGCCGATGACGACCATCTGATCCTTCGGCGCGAAGTGCAGGCCCACGGCCGCAACCGCGCCTGGGTGAACGGTTCTCCTGCAACCGCCACCGTGGTCGGTGAACTCGGATCCCGGCTGGTTGATCTGCACGGCCAGCACGAGCACCAGACGCTCCTGGATCGCAACGCTCAGCGTGTGTTCCTGGATGCCTATGCCGGCTCGGGCGCGGTCGTCGCCGAAGTGAAGCTCGCCCACACGACTTGGGCCGCATCTCGCCAGAAGCTCGAGACGCACCGCGAGCGGGTTCGGGAACTGGAGCGGCAGGCCGATTTCCTGCGCTTTCAGCATGCCGAGATTCGCGATGCCGAACTGGATCTTGATGAGGAAGCCGAGCTTGAGCGCGACGCCCGCCGTCTGGAGCATGCCCGTGAGCTCGGCGAGGACGCCCAAAAGCTGGCCTGGGGCCTGACCGGCGGCGACGAACCGGTCCTGGATCGGATCGCCGAACTCCGCGGCCTGGCCCGGCGCCTGGCGGAGCTGGATGAATCGACCGCCGATCTGCTCGGCGCTCTCGAGAACGCCTGGCAAACCCTGAGTGCCGCTGCCAGCGATGCCGACGCCTACGCCGAAGGGATCGATCTGGACCCGGCCCGGCTCGAAGAAGTGCAGCGACGCAAAGACCTCCTCTTCCGGCTCAAACGGAAGTACGGCCCTGAGCTTTCCGATGTAGTAGACACCGGTGCTCGTCTTCAGGCCGAGGTTGAACAGCTGGACGCCGCAGATCGTGACCTGACATCGCTTCAGGCCGAGGTTGAGACCCGCGAGGCCGTCCTGCGAGATGCCGCGACCCGACTGACCGCAGCACGCGTCGATGCAGCCGAACGTTTCCAGACCGCCGTGAACGATGTGTTCCCAGCCCTTGGAATGCCCGACGCCCGTCTGGAGATCGCGCTACGGCCCCTCGATGCACCCGGCACGTCCGGGGCCGAGTCGGTCGAGTTCGAGTGCGCAATGAATTCTGGATTCGCCGTCCGCCCGCTCTCCAAGGTGGCCAGCGGCGGTGAACTGAGCCGCATCATGCTCGCGCTCAAGGCCGTCTTGGCTGAAGTCGACGCCGTGCCCACCCTGATCTTTGACGAGATCGACGCCGGCATCGGGGGAGTGGTTGCCACCGGGGTCGCCGCCAAACTGGCTGAAGTGGCGCTGAACCATCAGGTCTTTGTGATTACGCACCTGCCGCAGCTCGCCTCCCGTGCCTGCGCGCACCTGCTGGTCGAGAAGCAGTCCGGGAGCGGACTGGTCAGCACCTCGGTTGTAACACTGCAGGGTGAGGACCGAGTGCGAGAGATCGCACGAATGCTGGGCGGTGATCCCGAGTCAGCCACCAGCCGCGATCACGCCCGAGAGCTGCTCCAGACCGGCTGAGACTGTTCTGAGACGGGGTTGAGAAAGGGCTGAGCCAGGGCTGAGAAGTCACGGCCCCTGAGCGAGCCGCCCCGGACTACCAGATCGTGCGCCAGACCCGCGCACCCAGATCCAGCCGCGACCACTTGAGCGCGTCGGCCCCCGTGCCAGACAGGGTCCCTTCCCACGCCGACCAGACCTCGACCCGTCCGCCATCCAGCGACGGCGGCCGAAACCGCAGCCCCACGCGCATCCCATGGCTGGTCCGTCCCGAGCGAGCCACCATCGCATTCGCATCCAGATAGATCGGACCTACAGGGGTGATCCCCGAGGGGTCGGTGATCGGCGGGCCTGAAAGCCGGTCAATCGTCGCCTCACCCTGCCAGGCCATGTGGTAGCCAAAGTCGGCCCACAGTCCCGGAGCGGGTGACAGGGAAGGGTTGATCCGCAGATCAACGGTCGGCCCCGGCGTCCAATCGACCGTGTGGAAGTTGAAGATCGACGGGAACGGCTCCCCATCGTCCATCAGGCGAAGCCCAATCGTCGTCCCCATCGACATCCCCGCTCGAACCCGAGCCGCCACCCCCCACTTCTCGCGCCGCAACCAGCCATCGCCACCCCCCATGAAGGCCAGCTGCGCCGCACCCGTGCCCGTGGAGAAGTGCACATTCGGATTCGGCACCGTGCCCGTCGGAAGCCGAGCCCCCGCAAACAGCGACACCCCATGCCCCTCCACCGAAGACAGATCGCCCTCGGAGAACAGCTCATAGTCCGCCCAGATCTCCGCATCCCCCGGTGACCACAGCGGCAACTGATTCCGCAGCGAAATGAAGCGATACGGCCCCAGCACATTGGTTAGCACATCGTCCAGGCCGTCCGAATCCAGCGCCGCATCGGCAAACACCGGATTCGCCGTAACCCCCGGCTGCCCCGCCTGAGCCAGCTCGGCATTCAAAGCATCCAACCGCCCCTGAATCGCCAACGCCACCCCGCTGCCCACGACCGGAAAGAGCCCCGTGCTCCCATAAGCCGCCCGAAACGCCGCCGCAAAGTCCGACCACCCATTCGCATCGGTAGGCAACGAAGCCACCGCCAGATCGAGCGCAGTCATAAACCCCAAAACCACAGACGACCGAGAAATCGCCGGATTGATCCCCAAGTCCGCCCCATCTGCCGGGAACACCCGCAGATTGGCCTCCACCCGAGGCTGCACAAAGGTCACCCGCCCCCCAATGGTCAGCCGCTCCAGCACCCCCACCCGCAGCTCAACCGGAAAGGTGACCCGCGACACCTGCGCTTCCCCCCGAAGCTCCCCAGCCACCCCCGACCACGCCGCATCACCCGAAAGCGAACGAACCGCCAAGTTCAGCCCCGAAATCCCCGGAAAAACGCCCGACGCATCCCCCGCCGTCCAGTCCCCAACCAACCGGGTAGCCCCACCCCCATCCCCCAGCCGCTCCGAAGCTGAATCAAACCACCCACCAATCGAAAAAGACGCCCCACCCACAGGCAGCCGAGGCCCCCACAAGCTCTGGGCCGACAACAAGTTGGGTGACGCGAGCACAAGCATCGCGAGGACCGCCAGACCGGCGGAAGAGATGAGTCTGCGTGGCATCAACAGGGAAGACCGTCGTCGAATTCGAAGAGCCAAAACCAGGCCGGGGCAGGACCCCCGCGCCGAACGCCGAAAAGGTAACCAAATGCCCATGAACGCGCCTTGACACCCCCTACAGGCGTTTCTAGCTTCCTCACTCCACGCGGGAATAGCTCAGTTGGTAGAGCATCACCTTGCCAAGGTGAGGGTCGCCGGTTCGAGTCCGGTTTCCCGCTCTGGAACTCGGGGGGCAGCGGACTTAAACCCGTTGCCCCCCGTGTCGTTGGCGCCGTGGCCAAGTGGTAAGGCAGAGGACTGCAAATCCTTTATCCCCGGTTCGAATCCGGGCGGCGCCTCTCAAAGAGCGGGTCCTGCGAAAGCAGACCCGCTCTTTTCAATATGCCGCACGGTGAGAACCGCAGGTTCGACGATGTCGCGCCACAGTGCTCACCTTGGCGTGTCAGCCTCAGCGCATCGGATCGAGGATGGCCCGATGAGGCCGCGCAGCGGCCGTAAAGCGTGCAAAGCACGTGCTCGGGCCACCGGAGCTCAATCCGGGCGGCGCCGGTCGGACGGCGATCCGGTTCTCGATGGCAGCCCCGTTCCTCCCCGAACCTTCAGCCAGTCAGTCGATCTTGGCGGGACCCCGATTGCGCAGTGACAGGTCGGCTATCCCCCTCGAGTCGGCGGGGTTTCGGGAACGCTTGGTGGCTGGTATCCTGCCAAGAGCGCGCCTTCAGCGTGCACACTAAATGCAGTTGGGGGTCACAGACCGAGGTGGGTGCGGTGGGCCGACACGCTTTGTTGCTGGGGACGTTGTTCGCCGGGACTTTCAGTCCGCTTGCCGGTGCGACTCAAAGTCCGGTCACGGATTGGATACTCGACCCTGCGCCGGTTACGTCCGTCGGCGTTCTCGACGGCGCCGAGGCCGAGATGTTCGGGCGAGTGTTTGACGCGACCCTGTTTCCCGACGGAGTGATCGCAGTTCTCGATGCGGGCGCCGATGAGGTCCGCGTGTTCTCCGAGTCCGGTGAAGTGCTCTCCGTCTTCGGTCGGGAGGGCGATGGCCCAGGCGAGTTCCGCGGTCCGTTTGGCGTCGAGTCGTTCGGTGACACCATCTTTCTCTGGGATTTCTCCAAAGCGGTGTTCATGCGTTGGACCCGGGATGGCGAGCTGTTGAGCCAAGTCTCAGCGGAGCATCCACGCACAATCCATGAAGGTGCTCTGCTCTCCGACGGTTCCCTGGTCATCCCACTGTACGAGACGTCTGAGACTCCGGCTGAGGGTAGGTACAGAGCCCAGGCTAATCTGATACGATACCAGGGGTCGTTGTTCCAGGACTTGGGATCATTCCCCTACGAGGAAATGCGTGTTGGGGATCGCTCGGGAGAGGTGATTCCTTTTCGTTCCCGCAGCCTGATGGCGGCCGGTGGGGACCCACTCCGAATTGCGGTGGTAGATGACACGAACGTACCCCACGTCAGAGTCTACGATCAGAATGGCCGTCTCCTCGACACCTTAGAGGTAGTCGATCTACGGCAACGAGTTGATGCCGAGATCTGGGAGGAGGCTCTCGCTCCGAGTCGCGGGCGGTTCGGCCGAGAAAATCCGGCATTCGAGCAGAAGTTGCGTGATTGGGGGCGGCCGGAATTCACGCCAGCGATGTCCGATATTGCTGTGGACGACCAGGGCCGGGTTTGGGTGATTGATGCGACCGGCAGCGGACTGATGGCATACATCCACGAGGGGGAGAACGTGGTCGGGAGATTGGCACTCCCGTCGATCGATCGAATCTTCGAGATCAAGGGAGATCGCATCGTCGTTCTTCGACGTGGAGAGTATCGGGTAGAGTCGGTTGAGATGTATCGATACTCAGAACGTTAGTGCCGTGACCCCTAACAAATTGTCGCACTAGTCGCACCGGACGCGTAGGTTCGCGCTACGCGCTCTAAAGCATTTGTGGTGCGCTAGCGTGAAAATGGAACCGCTAGAGCACCATTCGGACTACGTGGAGATTCTGTGTTCGAAGCCCCCAAACAGGTGGAGCGTCGGTTGCGGGCGATCGCCCTGATGATGATCGCGGTCTTGTCTTCGTGCGCGGCCGGAGGCTGAAGTCGTACGCGACGCCGTTGGCCTCGCATTTCTGGTAGCCGACTCACTGAATCCCAAAATTGCCTCGGATTTCGAGATTCGGGTGGTCAGTGCCATCTGGGCGGACGAGGGAGGTCGAATTCCCGGAGACGTACTGGCAACTCTCCCGTTGCCGGCAGCGGACATTCTTCCGATGCGTGACACACTCACCTGGTTCGCGTACTTCAGCGTAACGCAGCCTCGATGGGAGCGGCTCGACTCGGTCCAGGTGTGGGTGGACTGGACCGGTGTCCACGAGTTCGGCGACGGGTGGACCTCGCACGAATTGACCCTCGACTGCACTTCGAGTTGTCGACTCACTAGCGTCGGACCCACCGCGCAGGGCCACTGAACGTTTATTGGAGGAAAGTGACGCTCCAGAGGAGATATCTGATGCGACCCATGTCATCGCTTATGTGCCTGGCACTTCTGAACGGCGCGCTGATTGCGTGCGGAGGAAGCGGCGACGCGCCGACCGGCATCACGGTTACCGACAGCGCCGGAGTCGAGATCGTCACAAACGAACGCACGTTCGCCGAAGTGCCACTCCGGACGATTGCCGACGCCTTTGAGCGCGAACTTGCGGATGAAGCCCTCTACCAGGTCACCGCCGTATTGCCGGGGCCAGATGGTGGTATCTACGTCGGCTTGAATGGGTCCGGCTCAGTGCTGCTATTCGACGCTGCGGGAACGCGGGTGTCCACGTTCGGGCGGATGGGCGATGGACCCGGTGAGTTCAGGAGCATCGGAAGTCTCGTTCCCCTGCACGGGGACTCCCTGGGAGTCTACGACCCACTGCAGAAGCGCCTGACTGTAGTTGATCCCCTTGGAGGGGCGCCTCGGGTCGTCAGCCTCGATGAGTTGGCCCCTGGAGGAGGCTGGTCTCGTCTCTTGCCGCTCAACTCAGGCTTGGCACTCGTCGGAGAGGCGGGCCCTGGTGGGGGCTCGGACCACGGTGTCTACCGCAACAGGGAAAGCTCCTATCGAATCGATCTGGACGGCCAAGTCCAAGCGAAGTACGGGGACTTTCCTGGGCTGCAGGCGTTCTTCAGCAACGGGATGATGGGCCGGGCGCCCTTCGGCGCTCTGTTGGCGTCGTCGACGAGCGGGGACCAGTTCATCGTGGGAACGGGGGAGGGACCGGAACTCCGCGTGTATGGGCCCGCCGGCGACCTCACGCGCATCGTCCGTTGGGCGGACGTTGACCGCACCGTGACCAGGGAGCGGATGAGTCAGTATGTGGATTTCATGCTTAGCCTGGCTCCTCCGGAACAGGCGAGCGCCATGCGATCACAGATCGCCGGCATGCCATTCGCCCCCCAGATGCCAGCATACTCGGACGTTCTGGGTGCACCCGGCGGCGCGATATGGGTGGGTGAGTACCCGGGGCCAGAGGCCGAGCTTCCCCCGGGTCGGGCGCAGGCGGCCCGGCAGTGGGTCGTCTTCGGACCGGATGGGGCGATTCAAGAACGTCTTCAGACCCCTCGTGGGTTTATGCCCTTTGCGCTTGCGGAGAACCTTGTGTGGGGAGTTTACCAGAATGAGATGGACGTAGAATCGTTGCGTGCGTATCGGATCGGACTGTAGAGAACGGAGAGGGCGGGGAGTACGTCGAGTGGCGCCGGTTCTCCCGGCGGGGCAGGTGATCAGCCTACAAATTTTCGCGCTGGTCGCACCGGACGCGTAGGTTCGGGCTACGCGCTCCAGAGCAGTCGCGGTCCGCTAGCGCCCAAAAAAGAAACCGTTAGACCACAACTCCACGAGGTTGGCCAAGAATGGGTTGGAAAAGCTGTTTCGCGGTGGTCGGACTTAGCCTCGTTGCGTGCGATGCATCGGACAGCGCGTCGATGGACTTCACGGTAGTTGACTCGGCGGGCATCACGATAGTGACATCTCCGGCAGTCGACCTACCGATCTCATACGCCGTCGATCCGTTGTTCAGCCTCGGAGCTTCCGACGAGGGACCGGAGTCGTTTTCACGGCTTCGGGCGAATCTGATTGGGTCCGATCGGGACGGGCGCATTTACATCCTCGATGACTTGGCTCAGAGAGTCGTGGTCTTCGACAGCATGGGCACATTCAGCCATTCCTTCGGACAAGGAGGGGAGGGGCCCGGCGAGTTCACACGCCCTGCGGCGATCGCGGTCTCTGGTGGCGGGGAGTCTGCCGTTTTTGATTGGGCGCAGAAGCTTGTATTCAGCCTTTCCAACGGCGACCTCGATCGAGAGCAAGCAGGGTTCTTTGTCCCTCCGCCGACTGGGGCGAAACACCTCGGCTACTTTGGCGATCGACTTGCCGCCCTGGTCACGGCGTCGGGGGGCGAGCTATTGAAGTTCGTCGATGATGATTCCGAACTCGGTCGAGCCAACGTGCCGGTCACTGAGATGATCAGCTACCCGGCTTGTCCCCAAATCCGCCTACGCTTACCCCCAATCTTCTTTCCGAGCATTGTCTGGGCGTCAGCGGAGGCGCAGCTCGTGTTCAATTCTTGGTCAGACTATCGGATCGATCTACTGACCCCCTCTGACACCGTGTCGATAAGGCGCGAAATGGGCACCCGCGTCGCGACAGTCGATTCGGTCGTGACCCACCTCGAAGGTCGACCATTTTCCGTCGGATCAGCGGGCGCAAGATGCACGATCCCTCCACGTGAGATGGCCGAACGCCGCGGCTTCGCCGAGAGTATTCCCTGGATTGCCCGAATCGGGATTGATTCTGGGCACCGGATCTGGGTCGAAAGGACTCCCTCGGTTCTGGACCAGCCAGGGCTCATCGACGTCTTCGAGCCCAGCGGTCAGTATCGCGGAACTCTTCCTGCTGGAACCGAGTTCCCATTGGTCTTCTTGCCCAACGATCGCGTTGGCTTCATCCGCCTTGATGCGTTCGATGTTCCACAGCTCGATGTGGGCAGGGTGTCGTGGAATTGACCGTTCGTGGTCTAACAGATCTTCGCGCCAGCCGCACCGTACGCGTAGGTTCGCGTTACGCGTTCTACAGCTTCAGGGGAGGGCGAGCGGCAGAATGGACCCGTTAGACAACTCGAGGTCGCTTACGTGAGGAATGGACTACCACCTCTGGTCCTGATTGCCGCAGTAGTGCTCGGCTGCGGGGATGCCGAAGCCTCACGGGATTTCGGGAGCGATGATCAGCCTGACCATGCCCGGAGCTACTTGGCGTTGGGCCCTGAAGTCCTGCGACTTGGTGGACCGGATGCGCAGGGCGGGTACCTCTTCTCTCAGATATCCGGTGGCGCTCTGGATGATGCCGGCCGCCTGTGGTTAGCCGATGGAGCGAGCCGCGAAGTTCGGGCCTTCGGTCCTGGCGGTGAGCACCTCCTCACATCGGGCGGTGGGGGAGATGGGCCGGGGGAATTCCGGAGCGTCCAGCTTCTGGGTATCCAGAATGATCTCGTCGTGATTGGCGACGCAGGGAACCGGCGTCTGACCTACTTCGATCTCGAAGGGGCGCTTCAAGGAACCGCTCAAATTGAGGGAGGCGCTGGTTCACCCAGGTTCCTCGGCCTCCTTTCGGATGGGTCGCTCTTTGGCACGAGCGCAGTGTACCTCAATGCTTCCGAGGTAATCCCCGGCCAGATTCTGGGGGATTCGGCTCGGGTCGTCGTTTGGAGTGATCTTGCGACTGAACCAAGGATCGTAGGTCGCGCCCCCAGCGCATCCTTCGTTTGGGACGGACAGGGAATGACTGCCGTCCCTTTCACTGCGAACATCGGAACTGTGGCTCAAGGAGCGGACGTTCACGTCACGTCCGGGACGCAGTTCAGGATTCGAGTCTTGTTTGAGAATGGAGAAGCCAGCTACGGAGTGAACCGTGCTCCCTCCGCCACCTCAGCGTTCAGGGAGGAGTATCGAGAGTTCTACTCCCGCAACCTCAGCGGGGCTGAACTGCAGGAGTTCCTCGATATGCTCGAGAGCGAGGTCGTTCCGGACTTCGCACCGGCCTACTCGCGACTCATGAGGCGTTCGAACGGAGAAACGTGGGCCCGGCACTATTCCGTCGATCCACTGGCTGCCGGTGAATGGGACGTCTACTCGGCCAATCACCTCTACCTCGGCCGAGTGAGAACTCCGGACATGTTCAGGATCCTCGCCATTGGGGAGCATGAAATCTGGGGGATCTCATTCGACGACTACTACGTCGAATACCTGTCGAAGTACGAGATTGGGCGGTGAGATGTCTAGCAGATCCTCGCGCCCGTCGCACCATACACGTAGATTCGCATCACGCGCTCGAGAGCCTGTGTGGAGTGCTCCCGGGAAGACTAACCGTCACAGCCCACAGACCAATCGATGAGGCAGATGATCCGAATCTTGGGTGTTGCGATGATGGTCGGCGCAGTTGGATCGCTGCCGATCAGCGCACAGCAGTGCGAGGGACTTCCCCCTGCAAGTGGTTTTCCAGTGTCCGCGACCTGGATCGCCCAAGGCAACGAGTCCCCTGAATTTCTCGATGCCTTTCTTACCTCTGCGATGTATCGATGGCGTGTCCCCGCGAGGAATCGGAATCTCTACCGAGGTTGGGAGCGTGTGACGAATCGCGTTCTTCCCTCGACCCCACGGTGGGCCGACGACTGGCGCCCGGAAGAGAAACACTTCGGAGTCTCTGTGGCCGTCACGGTGGATCCGGATGGCGGTGCGTCGTTCGGAGATTTGGTTCGGAGATCAGACGATGGTCGCTTCGATGATTCGCTGGAGAGTATCGTCGATGAGCCCATGCCTGGCTCTCCCGATCTGCCTCGCCCCGGCTCAGAGTCCGTGACCGTTCTCCTCACCTTCGGAGAAGCGGTGGAGGGCGGCTCTACGCTGAGGTTCGCAGCGGAGCAAACGGGGGTGCAGATATTCGGGAATAGTCTGAGGGTTGAGCGGGTGGATCCCAGAAGTGCCCGATCCGGACGCGTTACGATCAAGTATGACGTCATGGAGTCAGGCTCGGTCGACCCACGCTCCATTGAGGTCCTTCGTTCTTCGAGCCCCGACTTCGCCCGGTCGGTTCAAGACGGTGTTCTTCGCGCGCGCTACACCCCGGCGACTTCGAATTGCATCACGATCAGACAGTCAGTAGTTCAGACGTTTGGGAACTAGGACGGGCCTTGAATTGGAATCGTCAAATGTCAGACAGCTGGAGCGACTATGCTTGAATTCCTGAGACGACTGAAGGCCGCCTCCGTGATCGCCGGTGCTTGGGCCCTGGCAACGGGTGGGTTCGCGCTGTTGTTCGTTCTCTTCCTCGCTGCGACTACTCCAGCTCTGCCGTCGCTCGAGGACATGGTCCTCTTACCGCTGTGGTTTGCTGCGGGAGGATTCGTCCTCGGTCTCTTGTTCTCGCTCTCACTCATTCTCGGAGTGCGCGACACAAGGCTGCCGCGGTGGAAGGCAGCGCTACTGGGCTTCCTGAGCGGTCCGATCGTCGTGACGCTCAGCTATTTGGGCTTCGGACGTGCGTTTGACGAAAGCTTTCTGGTTGGGAGTGCCGTTCTGGGCGCCCTGATTGCGGCGCTCGGGGTTCTTACTGTCAGCCTTACCGGTGTTTCGGAAGAGTCTTCGGTACCGTTGAACCAGGAAGCTCTACCGTCGCCCAACCCCCTCACGGATCTCGTGGATCACGATGTGTCGCAGTCCGAACCGGTGCACGCCGAGTCCTGACGAATGTTCACGCTGGTCGCACGCTACGCCTCCTCGGACCTGCTTCCGCTGGTCCCGCGCGAGGGAACTCGCCGCACCAAGCCGCATAGAACCTAAAGCCTCCTACCCCCGATCAGCCATGTCCAAACGAACCGTTTCGACGTTCCTTGCCGCCCTGTTGACGGCAATGATGTTCGGAATGCGTGACGCAACGGGGATGGCTCCGCCCCCGCCGCTGTTTGTCACAGAAGAGATCCACTGGCTCTCTCCTGAACTGGATGGCGATCCGGACACGAGCGTTTCGTTTGCTGATCCGGATTCGTCCGAGGCGACCGAAGCCGTAGATGTCCCTCCCGCGGTCGAGCGCGAACCCGTCAGCTCCGCGTGGCGCTGGCTTGCCCGGATCATGGGGCGCGACGTGTAGGGAAGTCGGCGTGTGCTTCGCGGCATCTCTCCCAACACCTCTTCGCGGCAGCCCGATCAACCCCGTAGCTTTGCATACGCTCTTACCCGGGCTGAACCGCTACCGCGAGAACGGAAGCGTCAGGCTGCACCCCTCGAGGAGACCACCCGTGAAGCATCGCCTGCCCAGTCCGAAGAACCTCGTGTTCCTGTCCCTGTTTGTGGCGCTCCTCGCGCCGCGGGCCGGCGCCGGGCAGCTCCGATCCCCGAGTAGTCAGGAACTGGAAGAGTTCGACGCCTGGGTTGTGAGCTATCTGGAGGAGTCCCGGATCCCGGGTGCGCTCCTGGCGGTGGCATCCCGTGGGAGCTTCGTAGCGCTGCAGCCGTATGGGCTCTCGAATATGGAACTCCGGACCCCCGTCACGGACAGTACCGTCTTCGAGATCGGATCGATCAGCAAGCAGTTCGTCGCTGCTGCCACCATGCTCCTGTTCGAAGAGGGGCGACTGGACCTCGACGACCCCATTCATCACTACCTCCCCGACCTTCCTGGCGAATGGCTCGGGACGACCATCCGCCATCTCCTGACGCATACCTCGGGGATTCCGGACTACGAACTCATTCGATCTTACGACGCCTATCGATTCCGACTGACGCCTGACGAGGTCATTGAGATCGCTCACTCGCGTCCCATGGACTTCGAACCGGGTACCGGATGGTTTTACAGCAATACCGGATACTACCTCCTCAGCATGATCGTGGAGCGAATTGAGGGAAGGCCGCTTGGAGATGTGCTCAACGCACGGATTTTCCAGCCTCTCGACATGGGTCAAACGCGGATGACGGCACCCGAGGACATCATCCCCCATCGTGCGGCAGGATACTGGGTCGATGTCCGTGACCGATTGATCAATCGGGCTCCCACCGAGACCTCGTCCACTCTGGGGGCGGGCGGGATACTGTCGTCCGTACGGGACCTCGCAAAGTGGGATGCGGCCCTCTACTCGGAGACGCTGCTGAGCCAGGAGGCGAAGACAATGATGTGGACTCCCACAGTGCTCCCCGACGGAGAGGACACTGGATATGGGTTCGGATGGTCGGTCCGGGATTTCAGAGGCTTCCCGGCACAAAACCACAGCGGACAGGTGGCAGGCTTCACCAGCTTTATTGTTCGGATCCCAAGCGAGGAGATTGTGCTGCTCGCTTTCGTCAACCGATACCAAGCCGCATTCGGTCCGCTCTTTAATCGATTCGTTGATCTCTACCTCGGGGCAGGGAACTAGGCGTTTTCGCGCGCGCCGGCTCCAAGACGCCCCAACGCGAGAACAGCAGCCACATCGCGAGCACTCCCACGACCGACGCGACTGCGTCATTGGGATCGTACACGTTCCGGCCTCCAAGATCATGAAGGCGGAACTCCTGGGTCAGGACGAAGGCCAGGGTCAGGACCGCGGCCGCGGAGTAGATCCACGCGTCTCGAATGTTTTCGAAGCGCCGCCAGTGCCGCCGAGCGAGGAGCAGCAGGACGGCAATGCTGGTCATGCCAACGATCGCCTCGACGGCGTTGGGGGATGAGAAGATCACGACCTCGATCAGCCGGGGCAGCTCCCACCCTTCAACCAGAGGCCGGATAACGAACTTGTTCAGCGCGAAGAAGGCCAGTGAGCCCAGATACAGTTGCACGACATGGCGTCGAATCCTGGGTCTCACGGAATCTCCGGCAGAGTGGCAGTACGACGTGTTTGACTACGTAGTGAGTTCGTTTCCGCTTCGATTGGCCAGAGCCTGATTGATCATCGCGGGGCACACGTTCACCGGTAGACGCCCCACTCCTGCTTTTCGTGGGAGGGGATCCGTCCGTAGCTTGCGGCCGGAGTACGTCGAGTGAGCCCCCCAGACTGCTGGAGGAAGATCAGGGGACCCACCACGTGATGCCGCACTGCTCCCCGCAAGCTGTGATGCACTACGATTAAGCAACGCACCTGAGCACAACGCCAGAGCTTTGATCGCTGGACCCCCGAGGACGCATGTCTGAAACGTCAGTGAGCACCCATCTGGCCCCGGAGCAAACCGAAAGGGACTTCTATCCCACCCGCGGGTCTCGATTTTTATCGGTCCTGTTTGCTGCCGGTCTTGGCGGTTTCAGCCTCTTTATGGCGGCGGTCCTCCTGGGTCGGGGCGATCCATATGGGATCGGGTTTGCGGCTGTCGCCGCTTGGGCCGGCACGATGACGGTGCAGTGGTTTCACCGTTTACGGGGGGACCGCCCCAGCCTGGCGCTGACCGACGAAGGACTGCTCGACGGGACCGCGCTAGGCGCACCGATCTTCATTCCTTGGGGAGACATCGGGTCGGTTTCAGGCGATGGGTCAAGCACGACGCTGGAGCTCCGGGACGACTCTCACATTCGGGTGCCACTCGTGCGGCGACTTCAGCGCGTCATCTTGAGAAGACCGCCGGGCGCGTACGTGATCCTCACCAAAATGCTCGATACCCCGAGCTTCGCGATCGAAGCGTTCGTTCGTGAATGGCATGAGTCGCTGCTTCTTGAACAGGTGAATGCAGAGAAGAAGCGGTTCCATCGGGGGAGTGGAGACTCTTCCATCCCTTCTACAAACTCGCTAGTATCCCTTTTGTAGAAACACTGTCCGGAGGAACCATTCCGGCGGATCAACTGGGAAAGGGAGGGGGGACCATGCCAAGAGGCGAACACCTCGGCGAGTTCGAGTATCTGATCATGCTGGCGCTGCTGCGCCTGAAAGCTGACGCTTTCGGGATGCAGGTGCGGCGCGAGATCCAGTCGCGTACCGAACGCTCGGTGACCATCGGGTCGGTTTACGCCACGCTCGACCGGCTTGAGAAGAAGGGGTACTCTCGATCAGAGGCGGGGCTCGATGATGCGGGTCGGGCCCGCAAGTACTTTTCGCTAACCCCGGACGGAGCTCAGGCCATGCGGGACCGGATGGCGGCCATCGAACGGATGACCGAGGGTCTGTCGGTCGCCCGGGAGCTGGACGCCATATGAGCCCCCGGCCTCCGCGCTCACCGCGTGCTCTGATCCGATTTCTTGCCCGACCCGAGGACCGCCCCGCCGTCCTCCACGATCTGGCGGAGGAATTCCGCACCATGCAGACCGAGGGAGCTGACCTGAAGGCCGCGCGCCGCTGGTATTGGCGTCAGGCACTGGGCTCGGCCATCCCCCTGCTGCGGACGCGTTTCTCCGGCATTTTCGGCGGGGGTACCGGTCCGCTGACCTCGCTCCTGGACATCCGACTCGGCCTGCGGATGCTTGTGAAGCACCCCGGCCTCACCATGGTGGCGATCTTCGCGCTCGCGGTCGGGATTCCCATTGGTCTGGCCCCACTGCACTCGGCCGCTGTCTTCGAGACGCCGCTTCCGGTGCCCGAGGCCGAACGCGTTGTGATCGTCCGCGACTACGACGTGTCGACCCACCGGTATTTGCGGTCGCCGGTAGAGGACTGGGTGGCGTGGAACAACGGCCTCCGATCCTTCGGACAGATGGGCGCCTTTATCGTCACCGATCTCAACGTGGGCCTGAATGACAATCGGGACCCGGCAGTCGAGGGCGCCTTCCTGACCGCCTCATCGTTCGGGATTCTCCGCGAAAACGCAGCACTGGGGCGGGTTCTTGTCGAGGCCGATGCCCAGCCCGGTGGCCCCGACGTGGTCGTAGTGGGCCACGCCTTCTGGCAGAACCGTCTCGGCGGCGACCCCGCTGTGGTGGGTACGACGCTTCGGGTGGCCGGCGTTCCGCACACGGTCGTAGGCGTCATGCCGGACGAGTTCCAGTTCCCCAAACGAACCAACATCTGGCTGCCGCTTCGGGTGGAAGAGCCGGTGGCTGAAGACGAGCGCCGCGTCGTCGTCTTTGGACGATTGGCCGATGGAGTTTCGGCAGAGACAGCCCAGATCGAGGTGGAAAGCCTCGGTGTGCGCATGGTGACGGCCGAGCCCCTTCGGCGGGAGCGCCTGCAGGCCATAGTGTCGCCCTTTTCCATCGGGCTCTTCGGATTGTCGAATGACGGCTTGGACGGTGAACTCGGCTTCTACTTCGTTCAGCTGCTGGCGCTCTTTGTCCTGGTGGTGGCCTGCCTGAACATCGGTATGCTGATTCTGGTGCGCACCACATCGCGCGCCGGAGAGTTGGCGGTCCGAACCGCACTCGGTGCCAGCCGTGCCCGAGTGGTGACGCAGCTGTTTGTGGAGGCTCTCCTTCTGGGGGTTATTGCGGCGGGCATAGGTCTCTTTATTGCAGATCGGGCGGCGGACCGGCTGACCTTTCTGTCAGAAGCGCTGCCGTACTGGATGGATCTGGGCGTATCCCTTAGAACCACCATCTGGGCGCTCTCGCTGGCGGCCTTCAGCGCAGCCGTGGTCGGCGTCATTCCGGCGCTCAAGGTCACTGGCCAGCAGGTCCAGCAGAACATGCAGCAGGCCAGGGCGAGCAAATCCGGAGTGCGGTTTGGAGGCGTTTCGAGCGCCCTGATCATGGCTGATGTAGCCCTGGCAGTCGTCGCAGTCGGGATCGCCTTCGCCTTCTCCGATGCCTTTACCGTGGTCAGCGGCGACGGAGGGACCGTTCGGTCAGAAGAGTACCTGTATGCCCAGTTGGGGATGGGGTACGGATCGGCCTCAGCCTCCCGGACGTCCAACACGGAGCTGGCTGCCAGGAGCGGTGACGCCACGCTCCGGGTTCTTGAACGGCTGCGGTCCGAGCCCGGTGTGCGTGCGGTTGCCCTCGCCACGGGGCTGCCGGGCACCGAGCAGGAGTACTATGGGGTCGAGATCGAGGGCGACCCACTGGTCGACGGGCAAGAGGGCACGTGGACGTCGCTGAATTCGGTCAGCCCGGGATTCTTCGAAGCCATGGACCAGCCGGTTCTGGCCGGTCGGCCGTTTCAGTCTGGCGACGTCTCCCCCGAGAGCCCGTTCGGGATCGTGAATTCGGAGTTCGTGGACGAGGCACTGGGTGGACGGAGTCCCCTCGGGCGTCGGATACGGCCGTTGAAACGAGACGGCACGCCTGCCGGCCCGTGGATCGAAGTGGTAGGTGTCGTGGCCTATGTGGCCACCTCCAATTCCCTGATCAAGGGTGAGCCCGGGATCTATGTGGCCGCTGCCCCCGAGGCCGTCAGCCCGGCGCGGTTCGCCATTCGGCTGGGAGAGGACCCCGCATCCTTCATCCCACGCCTTCGCGCGATTGCCCAGGAAGTGGACGCGGAGGCCATCATCCGAGGGGCGATGCCGCTGAATGAGGTGAAGTCGTTTGACGAGATCGTCATGCAGTGGATGAAGCTGGGTGTGAAGGTCCTGATCGGGATTCTGATCGCCCTGGCCGCCTCAGGGACTTACGCGCTGATGTCGTTCACGGTCGCCGCTAGAACCCACGAGATCGCCATCCGAGGTGCTCTCGGTGCACCCAGGGGGCAGATCCTCCTTACCATCGCGCGCCGGGCGATGATGCAGCTGAGCGGCGGCGTGATCCTGGGGATGCTCATGGTCGGACCGATTCTCTTCCTCGCCGCAAGCGGTGGCTGGACACCCACGCTCTCGCCTCTGGTTCTGACGCTGATGGCCGGACTCGGAGTCATGGCCGCGATCGGCCTGTTGGCGTTCGCCGGGCCCACAAGGCAGGGGCTCGGGATTGCACCGAGTGAGGCGCTGAAGGGTTGAGCGTGGGCCCGGGCGCTCCGCGGCGTCGCGCACTGCGGGGCTCGGGGCACATTGTTGCTGGAGAGCAGGACGGTCCGAGAGCAGCAGGTGCTCAGCCCCGCAGCAGCGCCTGTTCTGGGGCGTGACGCAGCGCGTGGCCCCGTGCAGATTGCACCGGCTGGATTCGTAGCAATCTCGGCCGTGCCCGCCGGACGGTGCTTGACTGACTACCTACTCCGGCCAGGTCGCGAACGGCTCCTCGATCGACAGGCTCTGCGGCGTGAGCATCTCCGCGCCATTTTCGGTGATCACCATGATGTCCTCCAGCCGCACGCCGAACTCGCCGGGAATGTAGATCCCGGGTTCGTCGCTGAAGCTGTTTCCGGTGACCAGCGGGGCGGTGTTGCCCTTCACCAGGTAGGGCCACTCGTGGCCGTCCATTCCGATGCCGTGTCCCACGCGGTGCGTGAAGTAGGCGTAGTCCGGGCCGTAGCCAGCATCTGAGATGACCTGGCGGGCCGCCGCGTCCACGTTCTCGGCGGGGACGCCGGGGCCGGCAGCTTCAAAGGCGGCGGTCTGCGCGCGAAGCTCAATGTCGAACACCTGCTTCATCTTCTCCGACGGCGTGCCCAGCACGAAGGTGCGTGACATGTCCGAGCGGTAGCCTTCCACGCCGCAGCCTCCATCAATCAGCAGGATGGTGCCTTCGCGAACGACCTGTGGCTGGATCGAGCCGTGGGGCAGGGCGCTGAACTCGGCGGTCTGCACGCCGGCACCACCCTGGAACCCAAGCCGGGAATGGGCCTGACTGACCAGTCGGGCGAAGTCGTCCTGAGTCATTCCTTCGTCGAGGGCTTCGTAGGCCGCCTTGTACGCGGTGAGCGTGACGTGGTTGGCCAGACGCATGAGTTCGATCTCGTGGGCGTCCTTCACCTTGCGGCAGCCTGCAACGGCCGGATCACCGCTCACTACCTGGAGCTGGGGAGCCACCAGAGCCACGCCATTGCTGAAGCGGTACTGCATGGTCTCCTCGGCGCCGACGCGGCCACCGGCGATCCCACGGTCCCCCAGTCCTTCGGCCACCCGGGCGTACGGACTCTCGTGTTCTTCCCAGGTGTAGACCTGCGCATCGCCCAGCGGACCCAGGGCCAGCTGCTCGCGGGCGCGATCCTCTTCAAAGGCAGGACAGACCACAAAGGCTGATCCGCGAACCGGAATCACCACGGTGAAGAGGCGTTCGCCGCCGCCCCACGAGATGTTCGTGAAGTAGGTCATGGAGGTGCCGCCCGTGAGCATGACGGCATCCAGGTTGTTCGCGGCCATCAACTCCTTGGCGCGCTCGACCCGGCCCCCACGTTCTTCCGTGGTGATCGGGGTGGCGCGATCCGCCCAGCTGCTGAGGCGGGCGATCGAGGGCGGCAGATCCTGCGTCGAGGCGGCCGGGGTCGCCCCGCCCTCCATTCCACAGCCGGTCAGAGAGACGCCGGCGGCGCCAGCAGCTGCAGTACCCAGGAAATTGCGTCGCGAAATCATTCGAGTGCCTCGATCATGGTGTGAAGTGCGCCCAAGGACGGCTCAGCGTCCTTTCTGTCGGCAACCTGATGACCCGCCGATGTGTCCGAACGTTCAGGTCGGGACGACTCGGCGCCAGTACCCACACCCGTTGTGGAACGGCTTGCGTGCGCGCGTATGCGGTCAGCCTCGCCAGATCAGGACTGGGCGCATAGCCTGTGCACTACTCACCGACTACCGCAGAGATAACATGCCAATTCCGTCTGTTCGCCACCTCGCTATCCTCGGCCTGACCGGCGTCCTGTCCGTCCTGGCGGCCTGCGCCGACGGCCCATCGTCCGAAGCGGGCTGGGCCGGCTCGGTCGATACGCTGGCAACGGGCCGTGTTGTGGTCCGCAGCCCCGACGTTCCGCTCGACTCCGGCTGGACCCTGCGGGAGGAGTTCCGCCTGGGTTCCCTGGATGGCGACGGGCCGGATCTGTTCGGGCAGGTGGTGGGCCTGGAACTCGGCACGGGAGGCGAAGTCCACGTTCTGGATGGACAATCCTCACCATGGAGCTCGACCGGGCGCCGGCTCGGGTGACGGCAGCCGAGCGCGATACTGCCTTGGCACGCGCGCGTGACCTCGCCAGTTCCCTCGAAGGGGTCGAGGCGGATAGCGAGGTGCGGCCCGGGTCGGAGAAGCCCGCATTCGGGTCGATCTTCGTGGACGACCGGGATCAAACGTGGGTCCTGGGTGTGCCCGCTGCCGGCGCTGCCGCCAACTGGGGCGTCTTCGGAAGCGACGGTCGGTTTCTGGCGCGGGTTGCGATGCCGGAGGGCGGGGCGGTGGACATGCCGGTGGTTCGAGGCGGGCGAATGGCGGTCTTGAGCAGCGCCAATGGATACCCGGAGGTGATTGTGTATCGGCTGGTTGTGGGTGGCGGATGAGGCGAGCCCGCCGATCAGTTTCCGGAATATCTGGCTGCGGGAGCTGCGCTAGACTGCCCTCGGCTCAGGCTCCCTTCGCCGGCTTTCCAGCCTTCTTCTTCCGCGGCTTCTTCGGCTTGGGCTCGGGCAGCTCCCGGAATGAGATGCGGATCAACTCGCTCAGCCAGTCGCTGTCGTCCAGCTCCTGGATGTGGAACTGGAGCTTGGCGCCGGGATAGGGCTCGCCTTCGACCACATCGCCGATCCAGGCGCGTCCGCCCTCGGTGGGCTTGATCAGAAGGCGATCGTCGCAGACCAGCCCGACCAACTTCCCGTGACTGTACACGCCGTACTCCCCGAACATCTTTCGGGCGGTGACATCGCAGTCGGGCGCGATCTGATCGAGGACGAAGTCCACGAAACTTTGGCTACTGGCCATGCGCGGGTCCGAAGGGCAGGGGGATCGCAGGTAGGGTGATGCCAAGCTACCATCCCAACCGGCCGTCAGCGATCATCCCGACGCGGACCGCGGCTGTGCGTCAGATGGACCGCAGCGACTGACCGCACCGACACTCGCCGACCTGGCAGATGACACCCATGAGCGATCCAGAGAAGGACCCGATCCATCCCGACGTCCGCGTCGGACATGTCCATCTGAAGGTGTCGGACCTTGAGCGCGCAGTCCGCTTCTATCAGGAGGTGCTCGGCTTCGAGTTGACTCTTCGTTTTGGGGCGCAGGCGGCCTTCCTCAGGGCGGGTGGCTACCACCATCACAGCGGTCTGAACACCTGGGAGTCGGCAGGTGGCGCGCCACCGCCTCACGGCACGACGGGCCTCTACCACGCCGCCTTCCTCTACCCGAATCGGGCGGCGCTCGCCGTGGCACTCCGGCGCCTTCAAGCACACGACGTTCAGCTGGATGGTGCAGCCGACCACGGGGTGAGCGAGGCGCTCTATCTGCACGACCCGGACGGGAACGGGCTGGAACTGTACGTGGACCGACCACCGGAGGACTGGCCACGGGACGAGGCGGGGGAGCTGACCATGTTCTCCCGGGCGCTCGACCTGGAGACCCTGGCGCGGGCCTGAGCACGGCCTCAATCGCTTGCAACGGGGCTGATCGACGGCTACTTGGTCCCCAATGAAACTGATCAGCCGCATCCCCAACCGAATCGCTACGCGGGCGGGTATCTCCCTCGCCTGCGCCGTCGAGGGCCACCTCGGCGTGCAGGCCGTGGCGGTCTACAACCTGAAGCGCTCGCTCAGTTAGTGCGGTGTATCAAAAGTGTCTCGGCCATTCGCGAACCTTCGATACACCACACCAGGCTCTTTACTCGCCCACCCGTTCCGTGTCCGAGGTCCGTTGATTCGAATGGGATGCCGCTTCCAGACACGCCTCAGCCAGTTCGTCCCCACCGTGGATGACATCTGGAGAGCCCTCGCTCTTTACCCAGCCCCGGACCTCTTCAGCCCGTTCGGCCTGATCCAGTCCATCCAGGGCGTCGGCGGCGGCGGCCAGAAACTCCACCTGAGGCACGATCCGCGCCATGGCCCAGATCTGGTCGGCCGCCAGCTCCTGAAACTCGGTCCGTCCCGTGGCCTCCACGTAATCGCGAAGGTGCAGGAGTGCGGTGGCCATGTGTCGGGCCGCAAGGTCGAGCCAGGTCAGCGTGCACAGGGTACGCACGGCTTTCGGATGTACCCGAATGATCTTGTTGGCAACGCCCCGCGCCGCCTCGCGCTGCTGATCCTCCATGAAGGAGTCGATCGCCCGGCCATAGTAGGCCAGCGCCCGAGCCTGATCTCCATCGCGCAGCGCCACGTCGCCCGCCTTGTTCAGCGGCGTGCCCTTGTAGCCATGAGGCGCGTCTTCCGCCTCCTGCTCAAGCTTGGCGAGGCGTTCGGCCAGGCCCGGCTCGGGCGCGCGAGGCGGCGGCTCATTGGAACCGAAGAGGCGTGAGATGAAAGACATGCGACCGAGAGGTTAAGTGAAGCACTCAAGGTAATGTGGATCGGGGCGATGCGCCTCACCCTCGTGTAAGATCGCGATCGGGCGTGGGGGCTGGACCGATCCGCAACTGGACGGACCGGGCGGTTCACTCCGCGCGGATGAGGTGTACGGGGTCGATCGGGTCGCCTGCAAAGACGGAATCAGGCTGGCAATCGAACCCACGACCAGGACGGTCGCCTCCACCCCCAGGAATGCCATCACGTCGTTTGGCTGGATGCCGAAGAGCAGGCTGGCGATCCCGCTGCGCCTTGCCCGCCTCGGGGTCAGGTCGACATCAGGTGGAAATCAGTTCCAGCTGGCGCGGCGTTCTGCGGGGGAGCGGCGCTGTTCGGCGCGACGTTGGGAGACCCCGCGGGACTTCACATCCCGTCGGTCGGTACCCTCGCGGCGTGTGTCACCTCCGCGGCGATCGGCCTCGCGGCGTTCCGCTCCTCTGAAGCTCAGGACGACGGTACGCCGGTTGACGATCCGGCGTCCGCGGCCGAGCCGACGGTCGGCAGGGCCTCGTCGCTCGTCGGCCCGACGGTCATTGGCGGACCGCCGCTCATATGCACGCCGATCAGATTCATCCCGCTTCGCGGCGGAGAAACACATGAAAATCCTCATTAGTGGTTGGTGGTGAAGGACACGCTACGGTTCGTCCGGCTCAATGTCCAGAGCGGGCGGACGGACCGTCGACCCCGGGTCACGAGTGAGTTGCTCCGCTCGACGCGTCCGAGTGGCTTGTTCAAGTGCGGCCCGCATGGCCGGTGTCGCGGACAGAACCGCGTCCAGATCCACTCTGCGCAGCTCGTAGAGAGCGCAGGGCGTGACCGCCCGACATGTCGCCGTCCGATGCCCTCCCGCGATCAGTGCCATCTCCCCGAAGAAGTCCCCAGCCATCAGTGTGGCCAGATCGCGGTGAAGTCCGCCGTCGTTTCGGGACACCCGAATCACACCTCGTGCCACCAGGTACAGTGAGTCTCCGGCGGTACCCTGCCGGACGATCATCTCGCCGGATGGAGAGGTACGCCGGCGAAGCCTCTTGGTGATCCGTGCGAACTCGTCCTCCGGGATCCCCTGAAAGAAGGGCACCTTGCGCAGGAGTTCGCTGGGGTCGATTCGGAGCTTCGATGCCTGGTTCGAACGAAGGCGTCTCAACTCCGCAGCCATCCCTTTCAGCATGTGGTCCGCCACACCCTCGGGAATGATCCCCGAGTGAGCCTTCTCTTCGATGGCCTCGCGCTCAGCGTGCAGAACGAGACGGTCCGCGAGACGGTCCTGTGTCGCCGCGACGAATTCGGGAAACTGCTCGGCAGTCTGATCCAGCCGGGAGCGGGCGTTCTCCTGCCAGTACTGGTAATAAGCCCGCACTTCCTCGACCACCTCGGCCAGGGTGGCGTCGGCCTGACCGATGTCGTCCAGTTCGTCCAGCACCCGGCGGCTACCACGTGAGCGGGCCCAGGCGATTTCGTAGTCCTGCGCCGTTCGAGCCGCGCGGCGGCTTTCGGCCAGCCCGGCAATGATCGGAATCCCGTCCAGCAGGCGGAGCAGTACGGTCTCAATCCGCTCGCCCGTGGGCGGGTGCAGAGTGAACTCCGGAATCCGACCTTCGTGCCGAATCGCCTCCGTCTGCAGTTCGATGGAGTGTGTGACCTTCCGATACGCCCCCTCGGACAGGTGGCTGCGGGAGAACATCTTGTAGAACAGATCCTTCTCGACCGCGAACACCCGCAGGTAGAGCAGGCGCCGTTCTTCCTGTGGATCGAGCTCGCGCTTTCGACGCAACTCCTCCAGGTCGCGTCTGAGCCGGGTCAGCTCCTCGGCACATCGGTTCTGGACCGATTCGGCAATGCGAGGCGAAAAAAGTCCCCCCGCAGCGAGCTCTGGCACCTGGGTCAGCGTCCGGCGCTTGGCCGAGATGAGTCCCTCGACCCGCGCGACCTGATCCGAGAGCGAGGGGATATGGAGCTTCAGGCGACGGACCAGGGGCTCGATTGTCAGCCCCTGCACGAGCAGCGTGAAGAGAACCGCACCCATGGCCAGGGGGATGAAGAGCTCGTCTCGCATGGGAATCTCAGCCGGCAGGGACAGAGCGATTGCCAGGGCGATGCCCCCGCGAAGCCCGCCCCACCACATGACGGTCTGGTATCTGCGGTCGACGGGTTCAGAACCCGGGAGTCGACCGATCAGAGGCACCAACGCGTAGATCGAAGCGGCGCGCGACACCAGCATGGCCACCACAGCCAGCGCGAGCATCGGGAGCACGCCAGCCAGGGCGCCAAGGTCCACCCGCAATCCCACCATCAGGAAGACCATCGAATTCGCGACCGCGGCCAGAAAGCTCCAGTACTGCTCAAGCTGCAGCTTGATCGAAGGCGAGATCTTGGTCTTGCCCCAGCCCCCCAGCATGAGGCCGGCGGCTACAGTTGCCATGACGCCGCTGACGGCCAGGCTCTCCTCGGCCAGGATGAAGGCGAGATAGGCCAGCACCGTGGTGATGGAGATCTCGATGAAGGCGTCGGAGTCGACCCAGCCCAAGATCATCCCTACCACCAACGTAGCCACCCATCCGACGGCAAGCCCGCCCACAAAGATCACGAAAAAGTCCACCATACCCTCAAGAACGACTCCGGTCGTAACCGAGGCTCCGACCAGCAGGATGCCCTGCAGGATCCGCGAGGTCACGATGGCCGTGGCGTCGTTGAAGAGCGATTCGCCCTCAACAAGCACGGAGAGCCGCCGGGGAGCGCCGATCTGTCGGAAGAGAGTGGTGATGCCGACCGGGTCCGTGGCAGAGAGGATCGAGCCCAGAAGGAGCGCCGCCGGCCAGTTCAGGGCCACGCCCACCATGGGTGCGCTGAAGTGGAGGAGGATGCCGGTCAGCGCGGTCGACATGACCAGACCGGGCACAGCCAGCGTCAGGACGGGGGACAGATTCTCTCTGAGATCCCGCACATCCATGTTGAACGCCGACTCGAAGACCAGAATCGGCAGGAAAACGAAGAACGCGATCTCGGGACTGATTCGCAACTGTGCAACGGTGCTGATGAAGGGCAGGTTCAGGCCACCCGCGCCGCTCAGCACGACCCCTATGATGACGAGGGCAATGGGGAAGGGAAGCCAGCCAATCCGTCGAGCAAGCGCTCGCGTGGCTGCGGCTACCAGCAGCAGGCCGGCGATGGCCTCAACGGTGCTAATCGCACTCAGCATGGCTGCTCCGAAACGGAATCACGGACCGAAAGACAAAAGGTCAAGAATGTGCCTGCTGAGGTTTGGAGATCATGGTTCCGTCGAGCAGGTCGCACACCAGGCGAAAGTCCTCTGGAGAACCCATGAAGATCAGGGTTGATCCAGCAGTGATCCGGGTTGAATTGGGAGGATAATAAAGCCACGATCCGTCGGGACCTCTCAAGGCCATGAACAGCGCACGGCCCAGATCCATGTCGCGGAGCTCTCCGGCGGTCCGGCCAACTGTTTTCGATCCCTCCTGAATCCCGATCTCATCGATCCTCAGGTTCAGATCACGATCGCGGAGCATGATGTCCAGAAAGGACACCGTGTGTGGGCGGATCAGTTCGGAGGCCAGGCGAAGGCCCCCAATCGATTCGGGGCTCACGACGCCGTCCGCGCCGACCTTCCGCAACTTCTCGCCGTGCGACACATCACGGACGCTTGCAACGATCCGGACCCGCGCGTTCAGCTGCCGGGCCGAAAGGGTGATGACCAGGTTGTCTCGGTCATTCTCCGTACAGGCCGCCAGTCCGGCTGCCCGCTCAATGCCGGCGGCTTGAAGCGTAGCGTCTTCGCCGGGGTCCCCTCGAACAACAAGTGCGTCGGGGGCCTCAGCCAGGACCGAGTGCGTCTCTCCGGTGGCGCCCTCAGGAATAATGAGCACGACGGGTCGACCCACGGCCCGCAGCTCGCGGATCGCGTAGACAGCGGCCGGCGAGTCGCCGCAGACGATCAGGTGATCCTTAAGCCTTTCGATGTCGCGTTGCATCCGTCGCTTCCAGAACATGTGGGTGAGCTGGCCCTCGAGGACGAAGGCCGTAGCTGTTGAGACGAAGTACAGGACCCCGCCCATTCCCACCAGAATCAATACCGAGGTAAAGAGCCGCGCGCCGGGCCGGCCATCCATCGGAATCACCTCGCCAAACCCGACCGTGGTCAGGGTGATCACCGTCATGTAGAAGGCGTCGACCCAACCGGCCTCGGGGGCGATCAGTCGATACCCCAAAACGCCGGTGACCAGGAGGGCCACCAGTACGCCGCCCGCGGCTGCAAGCCGGAAGCGAAGTGCGTTCAGATCGTCTGAGGCGTTCATGCGGCAATTGGGTCAATTCGGAACCCGTCGTCGCCATAAATGGCCTGACGCGGGACATCCAGCCCCCGGTGGGCCAGCGAAGGGGTGAGGACGGACAGAATGCCCGCTTCAACCGACCCGACGCAAGCGCGAGGCCCGCACCTGCAGGGCTGACAGTACGTGGACATTGCCCCGGGATTGAGGCTGGCCGACCTTTGGCGGAGCCGGCTAGGGAGCCGGGCAACACTTAGGCGCCCACCGCGCCGCAGACCGCCTCGGGCTTCGGGGCGAAAACAGGCACAGAGCTCGCAATGACACACATCCAACTAGATGGCCGGTCCCTTTCGCTGACCGATGTCCGGCAGGTCGCCAGCGACCCAACGGCACAGATCGTACTGACGGATGATGCCCGGGGCGGCATCCGCCGATCACGCGACTACGTGGAGGCGCGCGTGCGGAATGGCGATGTGGTCTATGGTGTCACGACCGGGTTTGGCCGCCTGGCGGAGATCGTCATCTCCCCGGATCAGCAGGCCGAGCTCCAGGCGAACCTGATCCGGAGTCATGCGGTGGGGTTGGGCGAGCCGATCGCGGAGCATCAGGTCCGAGCGATCATGTTGTTGCGCGCCAATGCGTTGGCCCGCGGATTCTCAGGGATTCGGCTTGAGGTGGTGGAGTTGCTGATCGAGTTCCTGAACCGGGGTGTCCACCCCATGGTTCCAACCACTGGCTCGGTGGGAGCGAGCGGCGACCTGGCCCCGTTGTCTCACATCGCCCTGTCGCTCATGGGCGAGGGCGAAGTCATCCAGGAGGGTCGACGCAGGCCGACCGCCGAGGTTCTCTCGGAACTCGGGATCGAACCGGTCGTCCTCATGGAGAAGGAGGGACTGGCGCTGATCAACGGCACGCAGGCCACGTCTGGGTTGGGGATTCTTGCCTTCGTGCGGGCCATGGACGCGATCGAATCTCTGGAGGCTGCCGGCGCCATGAGCTCCGAGGCGCTGTTGGGCACGCCCGAAGCCTTCCGAGCCGAGGTTTCCGAGGCCCGGCCGCAGCCCGGACAGCGACAGGCTGCCCATAACTTGCGCCGCCTGCTGAGGGGTTCGGAGATCAGAGAATCGCACCGCGAAGGGGATGTGCGGGTCCAGGACGCCTACGCTCTGCGCTGCATGCCTCAGGTTCATGGGGCCGCCCGCCAGGCGATGGAGTACGTGCGAAATGTGCTTGAGGTGGAGGCCAACAGCGCCACCGACAACCCCCTGATCTTCCCGGACTCTGAAGCCATTGTCAGCGCCGGCAACTTCCACGCTCAGGTGGTCAGTGCCGCCCTCGACTTTGGCTGCATTGCCCTGACCGACCTGGCCGCCATCAGCGAACGGCGTATTGAGCGACTACTGAACCCGGACCTTTCACAGGGGCTGCCCGCCTTCCTGGCCGCCAATCCGGGGTTGGAATCGGGGCTAATGATCGCCCAAGTCACGGCCTGCGACATCCTCTCTGAAATGCGTGTCCTGTCTCACCCCGCCAGCGTGGACTCGGTTTCGACCAGCGCCAGCCAGGAAGACCACATTTCGATGGGCTTTGCGGCGGCCCGGAAGTTCTCTCGCTGCGCGGTGCTGCTTCAGTACGTTGTCGCGGTCGAGTTGGCCGCTGCCGCTCAGGGCATAGAGACACGCCGACCCCTGAAGGGTGGCGTCGGTGTGGAAGCGGCGTGGATGGCTGTTCGAAAGATCGTGGCACCGCTGACTGGAGACCGTTCGTTGCACGCCGAGCTTGAGGCGCTGCGTAATGAAATCGAAAAGGGTGCATTCACCCTGAACACCCTCGACCCCGAGGGGATGGGAAAGGCGTTCTGATGTCTGAATACGTGCTGGGAAAGTCCGGCGGCCCGCGCGGCTCCGAGATTTCGTGCAAAGGCTGGCAGCAGGAGGGCGCGCTGCGGATGCTCATGAACAACCTGGACCCCGAGGTCGCCGAGCATCCTGAAAAGCTGGTGGTCTACGGCGGCACCGGAAAAGCCGCGCGAGACATTCCGTCCTTCGAGGCGATCGTGCGCACGCTCCGGGAGCTGGAGAACGACGAGACGCTCCTAGTGCAGTCCGGGCGTCCAGTCGGCGTATTCCGCACGCACGAGAATGCGCCACGCGTCCTGATCGCCAACTCGAACCTGGTCGGAAAGTGGGCCAACTGGGAGCACTTCCGTGAGCTCGAAGCCCAGGGGCTGATGATGTACGGTCAGATGACCGCCGGCTCGTGGATCTACATCGGAACGCAGGGGATTCTGCAGGGCACCTATGAGACCTTTGGTGCCATGGCCCGCGCCCATTTCGACGGATCGCTAAAAGGAAAGTGGGTCCTGACCGGCGGCATGGGGGGCATGGGCGGGGCTCAGCCCCTGGCGGGCACCATGAACGGTGCTGTGGTCCTGTGCATCGACGTGGACGCCACCCGCATTCAGCGCCGCATCGACAAGCGCTACTGCGACCGCATGACCCATGATCTGGATGAGGCACTGGCTTGGACGAATGCGGCCTGCGAGGCGGGTGAAGCCGTCTCCATCGGGCTTGTCGGGAACTGCGCAGAAATTCTTCCGGAACTGGTCAAGCGGGGCGTCGTCCCCGACATCGTCACCGACCAGACCTCGGCGCACGACCCACTGAACGGCTATTTCCCCGAAGGTCTGTCAGTCGCCGAGGCCAACACGCTGCGCGAAGCCGACCCCGACAGCTATCTGGAGCGCTCCATGGCCTCCATCCGGAAGCACTGCGAGGCGATCGTGGCGCTGCAGGAGATGGGGTCCATCGCTGTCGACTACGGGAACAACCTGCGTGGCTACGCTCGCGATGCCGGTTTCGAGAACGCCTTCGCCTATCCCGGATTCGTGCCGGCCTATATCAGGCCGCTCTTCTGCGAAGGGAAGGGGCCGTTCCGCTGGGCCGTGCTGTCGGGTGATCCGGACGAGCTGCGCCGAACCGATGAGCTGGTCCTGGAGCTGTTCCCGGAAGATGAGCACCTGGCGCGCTGGATTCGCCTGGCCCAGGAGCGGGTGGAGTTTGAGGGCTACCCGGCCCGCATCTGCTGGCTGGGACATGGCGACCGGGCAAAGTTCGGCCTCGCCCTGAACGAAATGGTTGCCTCAGGGGAGCTCTCGGCCCCGGTCGTGATCGGACGGGACCACCTGGATACCGGATCGGTGGCATCGCCCTTCCGCGAGACCGAGTCCATGAAGGACGGAACCGACGCCGTGGCCGACTGGCCGATCCTCAACGCGCTCCTGAACACGGCTTCGGGCGCGTCCTGGGTCTCATTCCACCACGGCGGCGGCGTCGGAATCGGCAACTCGCTCCACGCCGGCCAGGTCCTGGTGGCCGACGGTACGCCCGAGATGGCGCTACGGATCGAGCGGGTACTCACGAATGACTGCGGCCTGGGCGTGGTTCGTCATGCGGATGCTGGTTACGACGAGGCAATTGAAGCGCTGGGTGAGGCGAAGGGGATTCGCCATCCGATGATCTGAGACCAGGGATGAGCGTGGAGATCGACCACCGTCAGTCCCAGGATGATCGAGACGAAGACGGTGTAGTGTTCAAAGATGCTCATCAGAGCGTCCTCTGAAGACGGCGCATGGTGCGGCGGAAGTCGGCCGTGATCTTCGCGCGGGCTTCAGCGCCGACTCCGGCGTCGGGCTCATCTCGGTCCCATCGCAGCTCGCCTCCGGCCCACACCTGACGGACCGGGGTCTCATTTCCGGAAAAGACCCAGGCGTCCAGCGCTTCGTCGCCTGTCCGACCGACCAGGGCAGGGTGGTCTCCATCCAGAACTACGGCGTCAGAATCGAGCGAGGCAGCCGAAGTGCTCTCGGCCGTCGCGCCGAGCCTGTCGAGAAGGACTCGAGCGGTCGAAGCGTCCTCCAGGCCGGGCACCACATTTCGGGTCCGGGAAACCAGGCGCTGAGCATACTCCATGAGCCGAAGCTCCTCGGCGGGACTGCGCGAGACGTGCGAGTCGGACCCGATCGCGATTCGCCCGCCCGCGGCCAGATACTCCGGCAGGCGGAAGACGCCATCGCCGAGGTTGGCCTCGGTCGAGGGGCACAGAATCACTGTGGCGCCCGACTCGGCCAAACCCACCACTTCGTTGTCAGCCAGATGGGTCGAATGCACCAGATTCCATCGCCCATCCACCGGCTGGTTCTCCAAGAGCCATTCCGCC
Source organism: Gemmatimonadota bacterium (assembly GCA_041688945.1). Lineage (GTDB taxonomy): Bacteria > Gemmatimonadota > Gemmatimonadetes > Longimicrobiales > Gaopeijiaceae > Gaopeijia. The sequence continues at coordinate 65,230 of JBDNHE010000104.1, forward strand.
GGCCGCAGCCCGCTGAACGCCACGGAAGCCTCGACCTCCAGGACCTGCTCGGCCAGGTGCATGTGGATGGGAGCGCCATGCCGGAATCCAGTCCACCAGGTGACCAGCTCGGTCAGCTGCTCGGGCGTGACCGCCCGCAGCGAGTGAGGCGCAATCGCCAGAGGCACGCCAAGCGTGGCGCACTCCTCCATCATCTCCACAAAGCGGTCCACGGGTGTGGTGAATCGAAGCTGTCCTCCGACCGTCGGTGCGCCACCAAAGTCAGCCGAAGTGTAGAGAACCGGGGCGAGGGTCAGGCCAATGCCGGCTCGTTCCGCAGCACGCACGATGCGCCGAGAGAGTTCGATCTGATCGTCGTAGAACGCTCCGCCGGGCGCGTGATGCAGATAGTGAAACTCCACCACGTGGGTGTAACCCTGCTGCATCATCTCGAGATAGAGCTGCGCGGCAATCGCCTCCACATCATCGGGATTCAGCTGCTCTAGGAAGCTGTACATCCGCTTTCGCCAACCCCAGAAGGTGTCCCCGGACGGATGCCCGCGTTCAGCGCCGCCCGCCATGGCTCGCTGAAAGGCATGCGAGTGCGCGTTGACCACTCCGGGGATCCGGATGTCGGATGGGGCGGGATTGGAGTTGGCGCTCACGGTACGCTCGATGAGGGATGGCCCAGTGAAGCCGAGGACGCCAGAAAGGGCGCCCTGAACCGACCCGGCTTGGAGTCCGGATTGGAGTATAGGCCCACAGGGTCGGGTTCGCCGCAGGCCGGCAAGGCGGACAGGTTGGCCAAGTACCGGTCTGCCGACCAGATTCCGGGTGAGTATCCGACTTCGACACCCCCGACCCGCTTCACATGACCCGTCCTCCCTGGGACAGCCTCTGGATCCACGCCCATCTGGCCACCTTTGATCGGCCGGGGGCGTACGGAGAAGTGCGCGACGGCGCGATCGGGATTGTTGATGGCCGGATCGCCTGGATCGGTCGAGCCTCGGAGCTGACCGCGGAGCCACACAATCTGGCACTGGAAGTCCATTCGGCTCGGGGTGGCTGGGTGACTCCCGGGCTGATCGATGCTCACACTCACCTGGTGTTTGGGGGCTCGCGAGTGGCGGAGTTCGAACAGCGGCTCGCGGGGCGCTCCTACGCCGAGATCGCGCGGGCCGGCGGCGGGATTCGATCCACCGTGCGAGAGACCCGGGCCGCCAGCCTCGAAACCCTGACAGAGACCGGTACTCGTCACCTTCGCATGCTTGCCGCCGAAGGGGTGACGACCGCAGAGGTCAAATCCGGATACGGGCTGGAACTGGAGAGTGAACTGCGGATGCTCGAGGCCGCCCGGCTTGCCGCTGCCGCAGCCGACGTCGATGTCCGCTGCACCTTTCTGGGGCTCCACGCGCTTCCGGCCGAATACGAGGATCGCCGAGCCGACTTCGTGCGTCAGGTAACCGAGGAATGGCTGCCCGCAGTCATCGCCGCTGGACCGGTGGACGCCGTGGACGCCTTCCTTGAGGGCATCGCCTTTGACGCGGAAGAGGTGGCCGAATTTCTGGCGGCTGGACGAGATGCAGGACTGGGCGTCCGTCTGCACGCGGATCAGTTGACCGATTGCGAAGGTGCGGCCCTTGCCGCCTCACTCGGCGCGTGGAGTGCCGACCACCTGGAGTACACCTCTGAAGCAGGGGTCAGGGCGATGGCCGAGGCTGGCACGATCGCCATGATTCTCCCGGGTGCCTACCACGTTCTTGGTGAGACGCAACGTCCACCGATTCAGGCGTTCCGCGAGCACGGAGTGCCCATGGCGGTGGCAACCGATCTGAATCCGGGAAGCTCACCGCTTCGATCACTCCTGCAGGCCGCCGGCCTGGCATGCCTCCGGTTCGGGATGACCGTCGAGGAGTCTCTGGCCGGCATCACCCGAGAGGCCGCCGGCGCGCTGGGCCTGAGCGAGGATCGCGGGCGTCTCAAAGAGGGAATGCGGGCCGACCTGGCGGTCTGGGACGTCAGCGAACTGGCAGAACTGGTCTACTGGATCGGGGGACCGCCGCCGCTGCTGGCGCGCGTGAAGGGCGGCCGACAGGACGCCGCCGCCCCCAATGAAGATCGGGGCCCCGGATAAACCGGAACCCCGACTTTCCCGGCATGACCGCCGGGCGACCGTTCAGGACTGTCTGGTCAGCCGCCGCCACCCCGGCGAGTCGCTCCACCGCGCGAGGCCGCACCCCCTCGGCTGGTTGCTCCCCCACGTGAGGCGCCCCCCGTGCTGCGGGTCGGTGGCGTACTCCGACCGACGCTCCCCGAGCTCCGCGTCGGAGGTGAACTCCGACCGGCGCTCCCCGAACTCCGCGTCGGTGGTGAACTCCTGCCAACGCTCCCAGAGGTCCGTGTCGGGAGTGTGCCCCTGCCAACGCTCCCGCTCGACCGCGCCGGAGTCGAGCCTCTCGACACTGCGCCCCCGACCGGCGTGGTCCGACCGGTCGCCGTTCCTCCGCGAACCGGCGCGCGCGACGCCGGGCCAGTCGTCCGCGTGGGCGTTCGGGTGACCGGAGCCGAACCGGACCGAACCGGAGCGGCCGAACGCCCTGAGGGCGTCCTGGTAGTGGTGCCCGAGGAAGGACGGGCCGGGGACCGAGTGGTCGTCGTGGGACCCCGACTGACCGCCCCAGAAGGGGAACGGGTTGCGGTCGGAGCCCGACTGACTGCACCGGACGGGGACCGCGTGGTGGTGGGCGTACGTGCCACACCACCGGCCGAAGACCGTGTGGTTGTCGGCGTGCTGGACGCGCCGCCCGCCGAAGACCGCGGCGGGATGACCGCACCGCCGCTTGGGCGTCGGCTGGGTGTCACCGATCCGGTGGCGTCATCAGCCTCTGACCGACCGGTGTCGTTTAGCCTTGTAGCCGGACGGTAGACCTCACCGCTCCCCGCACTACCACTTGGACGGCGGGTAGTCGGAGTCGACCGGATGACCGGCGTGCCTCGGCTGGTCGGGGCTGACCCCGACCCGATACCCGCCCGGGTGGTCGGCGCCGAGACGCCTCCACGCGTGGTACCACCAGACCTCGTTGAAGGGGCGCTGGTCGCACCACCCCGAGACGGCGTCGCACTCCGGGTACCGGGCAGAGCGCCACGCGTGGCGCCCGCATCACGGGTCGATGGCACACTGACTCGATCAGGGGCCCCCGAATCGCCACGCCGGGTTGCAGGCGTTGCATTCACTCCACCCAACCCGCGAGACGACCCGACGGACGGGGCCGAAGTCACCCGTGGACGGGCGGTCCGAGGCTCCGCATTCCGGTCGCCAGGCGTCTCCTTGTATCCGGGGATCCCACGCCCACCGACGGCGATACCCCCACGATCACGAGGACCATTGACTACAACCGTAGTCCGCGGCCAGGCTTGGTTCCATCCGCCCAGACCTGCATAGCGGGGGCCCCGGGGGTCGGGCAGGGGACGTGACCACCAGGGACCGCCCCAGGGGTTCCTCCAGGGATCATGCAGGATCGTGGCGACATAGAGCCGGGGCGCGGGTCGACTCCAGGCGTAATACGGATCGAACCAGAGGTCATACCAGCCGCCAGACCAGCGGTCGTAGTGGCCGTTGGACGCATACCGGCGTGAGCGGGACCCGTAGTAGCAGTCGTCCCAGTACCAGTCGCAGCGCCGCGAATTCCCGAAGGAGACTCGAACGCTGGAGTAGTATCCGTCCGACCAGCTGCTCCAGCCGATCCCCCAGTCCGGGCCCCAACCGGAATAGACTCCGTAATCGTGGTACCACGGATCAATGGCAATTCCGCCGTGGGTGACACCGCCCATGGCAAAGGGCGACGGGGAATGACCAATCGCCAGCCCGATTCCGAATCCATCCCACAACCCCACACCGGAGCCGATGGCAACGGAAACGCCCTGACCCTTCAAAGGGGCAGCAAGAGTCACCGCCAAGGCGGCCACGAATCCGATCTTCCGAAGCTGTTTCGACATGTCCGTCCTCCAGGCTGGCGTCGTCCCCTACGGGACAATCGTCTGCTCGCACAACAATGCAGGGGGCGTGCCAAGCTGAGGCACTCGCCCTAAGAGGTTGGACAGCAACAGTCTACGGCGGTCACCTGGCGTTGTTGGCGACGTCGCCGATACCCGAATTTGACCCCGATAGAGGACAATCAGGTCTCAAGTGGACACCGCGCGCAGCACCAGCCATATCAGCGCCGCCAGTAGAAAAGGCGAGGCCACCATCAGGACCCGTGCCATCTGCTCGCCAGTCGTGAGCGGGATCGGATCGGGCTCAGGGGGCGCATTCTCGTCGAGTGGTCCTCTCATGCGGAAGCCTCCAGCAGGTCACACAGGCGATCCAGTTCCTCGTCCGTCGTGATCACATGAGGTGCGATCCGAACCGTGTTCAGGGTCTGGCCACCGAAGGCGCGCAGAATCACCCCATGCTCGGTGCGCAGTCGAGTACCGATCTCGGGGGCGTTGCCGCCGACCACCTCGACCCCGATCAGCGCCCCTGAGTCCGACCAACGCCGGGGGGACCGCCACCGCAGCTTCGGAGTCGAATCCACTCGGTCATACAGCCGCTGCCAGACCGCCTGCAACCGGATCTGCTTCTGCTCTTCGTCCAGGGTCTGCTGGAACGCGACCGCGTCGTTCAGCGAGATGGCCTCGGCCAGGTTGCGAGTGCCGTAGTCTTCAAAGCGGCGAACCGTTCCGGCCCAGTTGTTCTGTCCCCACGTCATCCACATGGGGTCCAGTTTCTCCTGGATTTCGGGCCGAAGGTAGAGCAACCCCAGCCCCTTGGGAGCCTGAAGCCATTTGTGGGGACTGGAGGCATAGGCGTCGACGCCCGAGGCATCCAGTTCCAGAGGAATCATCCCGGCCGTCTGCGCCCCGTCGACTGCAACGAACTCGACGCCGGCCTCATGAGCCATCCGGCTGATCTGGGCCAACGGGGCCCGTAGGCCGACCATGTTGTCGATGTGAGGCAGCACCAGAACGCGGGTGTTCGGACGAATGGCGTCCCGATGAAAGGCCACCAGCGATTCCGCAGTCACGTCAGCCGAAGTCTCCAGCGGAAACGCCACCTCCCGAACCGAATAGCCGCGCCGGGTGCTCCAATGCTCAAAGCAGACTGAACCACCATCGTGGTTCAGCGTGGAATAGAGGACCTCGTCACCCGGCCCCAGCGGCAGCCCGGCCGCCAGAAGGTTGAATCCCTCCGTGGTGTTGTGGGTGATCGCCATGTTCTCTGGAGCCGCACCCAGCATGGCGGCGACGGAGGCGCGAGCGTCTTCGCGGGCCTGCTCCCAGGCTCCGCCCCACATGTACAGCCAGGGATTCTGCTCGCAGAGTTCCAGATACCGGACTCGAGCCTCATGCACGGCACGGGGAACCGTCCCGATCGACGCATGATTCACATATAGAATCCCGGGATCGAGCATGTAGCGCTCGGCCAGCGCGTGAACAGAATCGTTGGAGGACCCTCGGAAGTTCAGGGACCTGGCGGAGCTGACCACGCTCTCGGCGGCCGCCTCGAATGGACGAAGGAGGGCTGCGCCTGCGGCCCCCGCTGCGAGGGTGTGAAGGAATGTGCGGCGGTGCAGTAAACTGGACGTCATGAGGCCCTCAACTCTTGCAGTGTCTTGCACTGCCGAGTACATCGTGGAAGATTATTGTAGGATCAGCGTACGTTCATGTGCGCAAACGCCCGGGAATCCCCCGGGTTCAGTCTCGGGTCCGGGACTCCAATCGGTTCCCCGAACGGCGTAGCGTCCAGTTTGGTCGCTTGACTCCGGCGTCGCCAGAGTCACCCCCGAGACTTCCGTACCGCAGTTGCTCCACCACGGCGAGTGCCGTGATTCCGTGTGGATGCCCTGCGAGAGGCCATAAGGCCCGAATCGCCTGTCGACGTCAAGCGTGCTGGTATTTCTGCCGGACGTGGTCGACTGCAGTTGTCACAAAACCAGATTGAGAATGGAAGACGCACCAAAAGAAGGACGTTCCGGTGGAGGACGCGGCCGAGGCCGCCGCCGTCGGGGCGGGGGTCGCCGTGGAGGTGGTGGTAACAGTGGGGAAGGTCGCAATCGCGGTCGCTCCAACAACTCCGGCAACTCGAACCAGGACGATGGATACGGGGAGAACGACGGCTACGATGACAACGCCGTCCCATCCGAAGGTCCTCCCGTCCACCTGGGGGTGCTCGAAGTCCTTGGCGGAGGCTCCGGCTTCATCCGCCGACGCGACTCGGGTTACATCCCCAGCAAGGACGACATCTACGTCGGCGCCCGCGTCATCAACAAGTTCGGTCTCCGGACCGGCGATGAGCTGGCCGGCGACGTTGGGAACCGCCCCAAGAGTGGAAAGAGCCCGCCGCTGACGCATCTGCGCGAGGTGAATAACAAGCCTCCCGAGGATGCCAAGAATCGGCCGGACTTCAACCGGCTCAGCGCCATGCACCCCGACCAGCATCTCCGGCTGGAGTGCGGGCGCACCATCGGCGGCAAGCCCGACTACACCAACCGCGTGATCGACCTGTTCTGTCCGTTGGGTAAAGGTCAGCGCGCCATGATCGTGGCCCCGGCCAAAGCCGGTAAAACCACCGTCATGCAGTCGATCGCCGAGGGCATCGCCACCAACAACCCCGAGTGCACCCTCTTCATTCTTCTGGTGGACGAGCGTCCCGAAGAAGTCACGGAGATGGAGACGGTCGGGTTTGGCGAAGTCATCGCCTCGACCTTCGATCGGCCCGCTGAGCGTCACTGCCAGGTTGCCGAGATCACACTTGAGCGGGCACGCCGCCGTGTGGAGATGGGCGAGGATGTGGTGATCATTCTGGACTCGATCACCCGCATGGCACGGGCCTACAACTCCGTCGAATCGGGCTCCGGACGGACGATGTCCGGCGGACTCGATTCCCAATCCCTGGAGAAGCCGAAGCGCTTTCTGGGCAGTGCCCGCAAGATTGCCGACGATCAGGGCGGCGGGTCGCTGACCATTATCGCTACCGCGCTGGTCGACACCGGATCCCGCATGGATCAGGTGATCTTTGAGGAGTTCAAGGGAACCGGTAACAGCGAACTTCTGCTTTCTCGGGACCTGGCCGATCGGCGCATCTATCCGGCCATCGACCTGAATGGCTCGTCGACCCGAAAGGAAGAGCTTCTGCTGGCGGATGATGAATTGGATCTGTCACGGGCGCTGCGTCGTCAGCTCTCGGGCATCGGCTCGTCCGATTCCATGACCGAACTGCTCAGCGTGATGAACCGCATGCCGACCAATCAGGATCTGGTCGACTACTACAAGCAGCGATCATCCTGATCTGAGAAGCGTGGGGCGAAGGTTCCGATAAGAATCAGGTCGGCGAACACGCTTGGCCCGAGCACACGAAGCCTCTTCGGCTCAGCCACCCCCCGCGGGTGCTGCGGCTGTAGGGGCTTCGGCGTTCAGCAGCGAGTCCAGACGGGTCAGGCTCTTTTCCATTTCCTGGCCCTGCATTCGATCCATCCCCAGTGCCATATAGCCGAGCCATGGGTTCCACCCGAAGTCGCCGGTCTCGGTCCACTTCATGTGGGTGCCCGAAGCGTCAGTGGAGAGTTCAATCAAGCCCGACGTCCGGATTTCCCCTTCCTGTACCGAGACGTTGTACTGGACGGTGCGAGGGGCATCGGCGGCCGTGATCTCCACCCTTCCCGAGCCCCAGTCATCGGACGCCCAGGAGCGGGTGGCCCCTACGCCCGAAGAGGGCGCGGACAGAGTCGCCTCGACCTGACCCACGGAGGTCCAATCCTCCCACAGCTTCAGGTCCACCAACTTCGGCCATACCTGCTCGGCGGGCACGGCGAGTTGCGCCTCGCGGGTCACTTCCCAGGTGCCGGGGAGGGCGAGACCAATCAGGAGGAACCCAATAAGCAGAAGCGAAGCGGAGCCGATAACGATCTTCGGAAAACTCACTGGGAGCCTCCCCCGATCTCGCTCAGGACGGGTTCGATGCCGGGCCAGATAGTGCGGGCCATGATCTGATGTCCTGCAATGGTAGGGTGGATCCCGTCGGACTGGTTCAAGTCGGGCACCCCGGCGATTCCATCAAGAATGAAGGTCAGCAGGAGGGCTCCATGGCGCTCCGCGACCCGTGGAAAGACAGAACTGAACTCATCGACATACCGCTGACCCAGATTCCGGGGCGCCTCCATGGGCACGACCGCCAGCCGGGCCTCGGGATACCTCGCCGCGGTCCTCGCCAGGATCGAATCCAGGTTCGCTTCCATCTGGGCCACGGGCAGGCCGCGCAGGCCGTCGTTGGCGCCCAACTCGACGATCATCAGCGCCACCGGGTTCTGCAAAAGCCAGTCCAGTCGGCGCAGTCCGCCGGCGCTGGTGTCCCCGCTCACCCCCGCGTTGACTACCTCCACTGCGTAGCCGGCAGAGTCGGCCATGTCGGCAATCAGGGCGGGCCACGCCTGAGCCTGTGAATCCGGGAGACCCAGGCCCTCCGTAAGGCTGGTACCGAGCATCACAACGCGAGGCAGGGATCCTGTGGCACCCCCGTGGGGTTCGGTTGTCGTCGGGGATGCAACAGCGGGGTTGGACCGCTGAGGGATTTCTCCCGATTCTTCCGGGCCGCCGCACGCCGAGGCGAGGGAGACCGCAATGACCAGAAAGTTGAGCCGGACCTGCCGCATATGATTGAAGCCGAGGGATTGGGAAAGACATACACCAGCGGGGGCCGCCCTCTGGAAGTGCTCAAGGATATCAACCTGAGCGTCGAGGCCGAAGGGATTGTCGCAATCCTTGGACCCTCCGGAAGCGGAAAGACTACGCTGCTGGGGCTCCTGGCCGGGCTGGACGAACCGTCCACAGGTACCGTCCGTCTGGCTGGCACCGACATCTTTCGACTGAACGAAGACGATCGAGCCTCGTTCAGGGCCCAGACCGTGGGTTTCGTCTTTCAGACCTTTCATCTGATGCCCACGCTCACCGCACTTGAGAACGTCCGGATCCCGCTGGAGTTGCTGGGGAAAGCCAGGGGAGCCGAGTCGGCGGAGCGAGCGGAATCTCTCCTGGCCCGAGTCGGCCTGGGTGATCGGCTTGATCACTATCCCGCCCAGCTGTCGGGCGGGGAGCAACAGCGCGTGGCACTTGCCCGGGCCTTTGTGAACCAGCCCCGGATCCTTTTTGCCGATGAGCCTACCGGCAACCTGGACCAGCGTACCGGTGCGAATGTGGTGGCCCTCATGGAAGAACTGCATGATGACGCCGGCACAACCATGATCCTTGTCACGCACGACCTCGGGCTGGCCGAACGGGCGCACCGCGTAATCCGGATTGGCAGCGGCGAGATCGTAGAGGATTCGGCAACCGGATGAGGCTTCGGTTTCCCTTCCGACTGGCGCTCTGGGAGGGCCGGTCATCGCTGCGCGGGATCGGGCTGTACATGCTTTCGATCTCGCTGGGTGTCGGGTCGCTTGTGGCCGTCCACTCCTTCCGGGATGACGTCTCTCGTTCCATCCGTGCCGAGGCTCAGGTCCTCATGGGGGCCGACTTTCGACTTTGGTCGACGAGACCGCTCCCCGATTCCGTCAGCGCCGTTCTCGATTCGCTGGAGTCTGCGGGCGTCGCCAACTCAACGGTGACCACTGCGGTTTCGATGGCAGCCGCGGTATCGAGCGATGGGATCCGCCTGGTGCAGGTCAGGGCCGTTGAGGGTGGGTGGCCCTTCTACGGGCAGCCTGCCGCCGGACCCGCCGACGCCTGGACCCGGTCGCGGGAAGCGGACGAACTCCTGGCCGAGCCCGCCGCGCTGACCCAACTGGGTGTATCGGTCGGGGACTCACTCACGATCGGGAACGCCCGCTTCGTCATTGTTGGGACGGTCGAGGACCTTCCCACGGAACTCGGCTTCCAGACCGCGATCGGGCCAATGGTCTATGTGACGCCCGCTGGGATCGAGGCCGCCGGGATCCTGGGCTTTGGTAGCCTCGCCCGGTACGACACCTACGTCGTGCTCCCGGACATCGGACAGCAGGCCGCAGTCGAGCAGCGATACGAAGAGACCTTCCGGGCTACCGGGACGGGCTTTGGAACCGCCCGCGAGCGAGCCCGGGACATGACCGAAGCGGTTGAGTTCCTGGGTCAGTTCCTGGGTCTGATCGGCCTGGGCGCACTCCTTTTGGGAGGCATCGGCGTCGGGAGCGCGATTCACGTCTTCGTGAAGGAACGATTGACCCAGGTTGCGGTCCTCCGATGCATCGGGGCTCGCCAGGGCAGCGTCTTTCTGGCCTATCTGCTGCAGGCGGCAGCGCTCGGCCTGATGGGGTCGATCTTCGGAGCGTTTGGCGGGGTCGCGGTCCAGCAGGTACTCCCAACCGCTCTGGCCGGAGTGCTGCCAGTGGCGGTTTCTCCCGAGGTGTCGTGGACCACGATTGCGGCCGGCATCGGCGTGGGCGTCTGGGTGGCGACCATCTTCGCGCTGCTTCCGCTGCTCCAGATTCGTGACGTGCCTCCCCTGCGGGCTCTTCGGCAGGATGTTGATCCGACTCGCCGTAAGGTGGGTGTCTTCCGCACCCTCGCGATGCTCGCGCTGACCCTCTCGGTCGTCGCACTCAGCGTCCTGGAAGCCCCCGAGCCCCGGATGGGCTTTGGATTCGCGGCGGGCCTCGCCGGAGCGACGCTCCTGTTGTGGATGGCCGGGCTGGGGATGATCGGACTGACCCGCCGGATGGTGCCCAAGCGTGCTCCTTGGGTGGTCCGCCAGGGCTATTCCAATCTCTTCCGGCCGGGGAATCAGACGGTCGCCGTCACGCTGGCCATGGGGTTTGGTGCCTTCGTGGTCGGGACGGTGCTTCAGGTCCAGGGCACCCTGGGAGATGAACTCTCCTTCGAGATGGACGGAGCCCGCCCCAACCTGCTGCTCTTCGATGTGCAGTCAGACCAGACGGACGGAGTGATGGCGCTTCTGCCGGTCGACGCCCAGGACGACGCCGAACTCACGCCCATGATCAACGCCCGGATCCTGGCGCTGAACGGCATCGGGCGAGACTCACTGGCTGCCCTGGACGGGGATGACCGGCCTGCCGGGTGGGCGACCCGCCGGCAGTACCGGCACACGTACCGAGACCAACTGACCGACGCTGAAACCCTGGTCGACGGCGGGTGGTGGGACGACACCGACGCCGTCGAAGGTGCCGCGCGCATCTCCATTGAAGTCGACCTGGCCGAAGATCTGGGTGTTGGCCTCGGCGACCGGATCACCTGGGAAATTGGGGGCATTCCTGTCGAGTCGGTGATCACGAGTACGCGCACCGTCGACTGGGGCCAGTTTCGCACAAACTTCTTTGTCGTGTTCGAGCCCGGGACGCTGGACGACGCCCCCGCCAACTGGGTCGTGCTCGGCCGCGTTGAGGAGGCGGCGGCCCGCGGAGCATTCCAGCGGGATCTGATCCAGGCGTTCCCAAACGTCTCCGTTCTGGACGTCTCCCGAGTCCAGGAAGCGCTGGGCAACATTCTGGACAGGGTCGATCAGGCGATCCGATTCCTGGCAGGATTCGCCGCGGTCGCTGGCCTTCTGGTTCTGGCTGGCGCGCTGGCGAGTTCACGACAGCAGAGGCAGCGAGAAGGAGCGCTCCTCAAGACGCTGGGAGCACGGCGGAAGCAGGTGCTCTCCGTTCTGTTCTCTGAGTACCTGGCGCTGGGGCTCTTGGCGGGACTCACCGGGCTGGCGCTTTCACTGATCGCCTCCTGGCTCCTGATTCGGTTCGTGTTTCAGCTCAACTTTTCGGCGGACTTGGTTACTTCGGGCGCGATCCTGCTGGCGCTGGGGATTCTGACTGTGGTGACGGGGCTGATCGGCAGTCGGGATCTGCTGCGGAAGCCGCCGCTGGCGGTGCTGCGGGGGGAGTAGGGGCTAGGGCGGGCGCATTCAGGATCAGATCTGGTCCAGGACCCCGTCTTCGATCTGCAACTGAAGGTCATGTTTGCACCCGGCGCAGCAGAGTGTGGAGCGGGAACGCAGGCGAATCGCCGCAGCCAGCTTCAGCTCTGCCCCACACTTGGGACACACACCTTCGATCCCCTCCAGAGTGAAGCGCTCGCTCCACTTTCGATACCCCAGGAACCCACCGGTCAGCACGGAGCCCAGGGCCCATACGACGTGTGGAGGCAGCAGGGCGACAACCGGCGCTGCGACGAGGCCCCCTCCAGCCAGTCCGCCAGCCCGTGTCGCCCGCCAGCCCACCGAGCGCGGCCGAACCGTAAGTCGCGCAGGACGAGCCTCGAAGCCGAAAATCGAAGCCGATGCAGAGACTTGAAGCAGGGTTTCAGTACTCATGTGAGCGGGAGGGTCAAAGGATTCGGGGATGCGCCAGCCAACAACCGTTCCGGAGTCTCGCAAATTCGTGTCGACGAGGCCACACTGCTCTCATCGGTCGGACCTGGAAGCCTGTTGAAAAAGTGGGGCGAGCCTCGTTACGGGCGCCATGGGGCCAGATTCGAGGCGGATCGCCGAAGGCATAGCCATAAGCTACGTCGAGGCGGTCCAACGACGAAGATGGCCCCATGCCGCCCGTGGGCACGGGACTGTCCGTTTTTCTGTGTAACTGGCCGTTTCATCAAACCGGCACTCGTCCCGGAAATACGAGGGCCAGGTGGTTCAGTGCTGCGGGCCAGTCCTGCACGGGCCGGGTCCACCGCTCACTGGCTTTCATGATGGCCA
>JBDNHE010000105.1:0-3595 GCA_041688945.1 Gemmatimonadota bacterium
GATGTGCTCTGGTACGGTGTAGAAGAGGGTGCGCCCGGGGATGCCCCCGACCCTTCCGCGCTTGCCAGCGCGATGGAAGCAATGGCCCGACGGCTGGTCCCGGGAGAATAGCCGGCTGGAACGCGTGACGTTCGGCAGGAGGAACACGATGACGAAGAGATTGATGCTGAGAAATATGATGCTGGCCGCGGCAGTCGTCCTGACGACGGCCGGGTGCAATGAAGAGGATCTGACCCCGCCGACTCAGACAGAGATCGAGAGCTACTTTGCCGAGCAGAATGTTGAGGTCGAGCTGACCGGAAACGTGGTGCTGGTCACGGTGGTTCAGTCCGCCACTCAGCTCCGCCGGGGCGGATCGCTGTGGGCCAAGGTGGGTCCGTACATCTATCTGTTCTCCGAACCGACTCACCAACTCCTGGTCAACCATCCGGGGGTGGGCGGGGTTCGCGTCATCACGCAGACCAGCGGAGGCACCCGGATCGCCAGTGTGCTTTTGCGCCGGGATACACTCAACGACATCACCTGGCGTCGTGCGCTCAATCTGGCCGGCCTGGCCCGTCGAGATGGCTCGACTCAAATCACCCGGCTGGGAGATCTGGTCCGCTACGGCGAGGAACGCACCGAACACGAATACAGCTCACGCTGGGTGAACTGATTCATGTCTCGCCTGGGATGGAAGGATCGGCTGGGCGAGGACGTGGTCTGCAAGATCTGTGGCGAGATCCGGGATTCAACCCTGGTCGACCGCACGTTCTGGTGCGATGACTGCAAAGCAGCAACGCGGGTCCGGGCATTGCGACTTGGCGCGATCACCGGGGCGTTGGTCGCCGTGCTTCTTTCGATCTACGTCTGGCGGGTAATTCAGCCGACGGATCTGGTTCTGGGCGGCTGGGCGGCGTGCATGGTGGCGGCAGGCTGGATCACTTCGAAGATCACGACCGAGGTCGCGTTCGGCGTCTTTCGGACCTTTCCCGAGCACTCCTGATTGTCAGCGAGGGCGACACCGTGACTCCTGAGCCTCTCTTCGCTCCCCTGGCGGGCCTTCGTGTGGTCGAACTCGCCCAGAACCTCGCTGGCCCATGGTGCGCCCGGATCCTGGCCGACCTTGGCGCCACGGTCGTAAAGGTCGAGCCGCCTGCCGGCGACTCCGCACGCGCCTGGGGCCCCCCGTTCGATCACGACATGGGCACCCCTTTTACTGTGGCGAACCCGGGAAAACGGCTCCTGCGCCTCGATCTCAAGGTGCCGGAGGAACGTGCCCGCCTCACAGAGCTGCTGGCTGCGGCCGACATTCTGGTCGAGGCGTTTCGGCCGGGGGCTCTGGATGCCCTGGGGTTTGGCGACGAGGCTGTTGCCGAGATCAATCCTCGCCTGATCCGCGCTTCGGTTCGCGCGTATGGAGAACGCGGGCCGCTCGCCCACCTCCCCGGCTACGAGCCGCTCATGCAGGCGCATGCCGGAATGATGTCCTATACCGGCGAAAAGGGCGGATCGCCCGTTCGAGTTGGGACGTCGGTGGTCGACCTCGGTACCGGGATGTGGCTGGCGATCGGTGTGATGGCGGCCCTGCGGGAGCGCGATCGGACAGGGGAGGGGATGCGTGTGAGCGCCGCCCTTTTCGATACGGCGGTCTCGTGGAGTGGCTACCACCTGCTGGGTGTGATGGCGGGAGGCCCGATTCCTGAGCCTCAGGGGGCCGGACTCTCCATGATCTGCCCATACGGGGCCTACAGGACCTCGGATGGGGCACTGATGATCGCGGTGGGGAACGATGGCCTTTTCGAGCGATTCGCCAGGGCCGTCGGTCGAGCGGATTGGCTGGAGGACTCGCGTTTCGCCTCCAACCCGGATCGCGTCGCGTGCCGGGAGGTGCTGGAGCCGCAGGTCCATGCCGCGACCGAAGCGTTTACCTCGGCCACCCTCCTGTTCGCGCTCCAGGAAGCCGGAGTCCCGGCAGCCCCGATTCAGGACGTAGCGCAGGTGTTGGCGGATCCGCAGACGTCGGCTTCGCAGATGGTCGAGCGGCGGACCGACGGGCCATCCGGAATTCGACTGCCCCTCAGGTTCGACGGCAAACGACCGGCACTGCCTGATTGGGGCGGATCGCCGGACGAATAGGCGCAGAAACTCTGGCCTTGCAGAGGGGTTGTCTGGTACTACCAAAGCGGCGAACCTCTCGTGGATTCCCTTCGGGGATTCCGTGACGCGCTCTCAAGTCCGCGGGCGCACCGATCTTTTCTACGGAATTGTGATCCGATGAGCAGCTTCGAAGGCGTTGATTTTTACAACCTTGATGCGTCCCTCAGTGAAGAGGAGCGCATGGTTCGCGACACCGTACGGCAGTGGGTCGAAGATCGGGTCATGCCGATCATCGGCGATGCCTACATCAATCGTCGCTTCCCGAAGGAGCTCATTCCGGAGATGGGCGAGCTGGGAATGCTCGGAGCGAATCTGCCCGAAGAGTACGGGGCTGCCGGGCTCAACAACGTCGCCTACGGACTGATCAACCAGGAACTGGAGCGCGGCGATTCGGGCATCCGTTCCTTCGCCTCGGTGCAGGGCACCTTGGTCATGTACCCGATCCATGCGTTCGGCAGCGAAGAGCACCGGCGCGAGTGGCTGCCCAAGCTGGCCAGCGGTGAAGCGATCGGCTGTTTTGGCCTGACCGAGCCGGATTACGGTTCGAACCCGGCCGGAATGATCACCACCGCAAAGAAGACCGCGGACGGCTGGGTGCTGAACGGCACCAAGATGTGGATCACCAATGGCTCGATGGCCAACGTCGCCGTCGTCTGGGCACAGACCGGTGAGCTTGGCGATACCAAAACGATTCGCGGTTTCGTCGTCCCGACAGACACCAAGGGTTTCACGGCGCGGGATCAGAAGGGCAAGCTCTCGCTTCTGGCGTCTGACACCAGCGAGCTGCACATGGACAACGTGGAGCTACCGGATTCCGCGCTCATGCCCGAGACGACCAGTGGACTGAAGCACCCGCTCCAGTGCCTGACCCAGGCGCGGTACGGCATCGCGTGGGGTGCGATCGGGGCTGCCATGGCCTGTTTTGACGAGGCTCGGAGCTATTCAAAGCAGCGGGTCATGTTCGGCGGACCCATCGGTGGCAAGCAGATCCAGCAGGTGCGCCTGGCCGAGATGCTGACCGGCATCACGCACGCTCAGCTACTGGCTCTGCAGCTGGGCCGCATGAAGGACGACGGAACCATGACTCCCTTCCAGGTGAGCATGGCGAAGCGCGCCAATGTGAATACCGCCGCCGAGTGCGCACGTGAGGCCCGGCGCCTTCTGGGTGCCAACGGGATCCTGGTCGAATACCACTCGATGCGGCACATGGCGAACCTTGAGTCGGTATACACCTACGAGGGTACGCACGACATCCATGCACTGGTGCTGGGACAGTCGATCACGGGGATCGCCGCGTACTGATCTCGAACGGGAGCTTCCGGTGAGTCTGCGGGATCAGGAGCCTTTTGTAACGTTCAGGGCCGAGCCCCGACGTTTCTGGATTGGTTTGCCCGTAGTCTTCATCGGCGGGGGTGTGGCCGGCGTGCTGGTCGCCCCGTCATCGCTGAGTCTGGCC
>JBDNHE010000106.1:0-25904 GCA_041688945.1 Gemmatimonadota bacterium
CGTAGCGAAAGCTACGTTGAGGAGGAGAGACGCAGCATGGACCACCGAACCCCCCTTCGCCCTATGGACCACCGCTCACGCGGCGGTGCCCACGGGCGGCATGGGGCCATCTTCTTCGTTGGACCGCCTCGACGTAGCTTACGGCTATGTCTTCGGCGATCCGCCTCGAATCTGGCCCCATGGCGCCCGTAACGCGGCTCGCCCCACTTTTTCAACAGGCTTCTAGACCTGAGCGGGGACCTGACCCAGTTTCCAGCGGTATTCAGGAGATCGTCCCCTCCCTACGAGATTCCGATTCCGCTTTGCCCCCGCATCTCA
This sequence comes from Gemmatimonadota bacterium, assembly GCA_041688945.1. Classification (GTDB taxonomy): domain Bacteria; phylum Gemmatimonadota; class Gemmatimonadetes; order Longimicrobiales; family Gaopeijiaceae; genus Gaopeijia. Next base: position 319 of record JBDNHE010000106.1, read on the forward strand.
TCCGCATTCTCTCCCCCCTCAGGTGACGGGGTGGCAGCGGCATGAGCCCCGTTCTCGTGGTAGAGATTCTGGCGGTGGCGTTCAGCATTGTCGCAGTCGCGCTGCAGGTTCGGCAGCACCCGCTGGGATGGCCGCTGACGCTGATCGGGGTGACCGCCTACGCCTGGATCTTCTTTGGCCTGAAGCTCTACGCCGACATGGGCCTGCAGGTGGTGTTCTTCAGCCAGGGCGTGTACGGATGGTACTTCTGGCTGCACGGGGGTGAACGCCAGACCGAGGCTCCCGTGCGGCGACTGGGGAGCGGGGGTTGGGTCGCCACCCTGGCCGTGATCGCCCTTGGCACAGTCCTTCTTGGGTCCATGCTTGGGCGATGGACGGACGCCGCCCTGCCGTGGATGGACTCGTTCCTGTCGATGACGAGCCTGACCGCGAATTTTCTGCTGGCCCGAAAAATTCTCGACAACTGGGCACTCTGGGTGTTCGCCGATATCCTTTATGTTGGAATGTTCATCACCAAGGGGGTCTATCTGACGGCCGGTCTGTATGTCGTCTTTCTGGTGCTCGCCGCGGCTGGTCTGCGGCAGTGGCTTCAAGCCGAACGAATTCAGGCGACTGCTGTCGCCCTGCCGGAGCCTGCGTGATCGCAGATTCTCAGCGCCTTCCCGCGCGGTGGTTTGGTGGTGAATTCTCCCCACCTCAGGTCTCCGAGGTCGAGTGGCTGCGTGCTGCTTTCGATGGGGACGCAAAAGCGGGGATCGAGATCCTGCCGGGTCAGCCGTCCGACGGCGACGCCCCCGTGCCGGTTGAGACACGTGTGCAATGGATGACGCGGCTCTTTCCCGATCGAGCGATTCGCGTTGCCGCCGATGGAGTCGGAGAGTCGACACTCGTTCCCGAACTGGCCCGCCGCATTGATCCGGCTCAACTGCGAGCGGACATCCTGGGCTATTGGGACGAGATTCCTGCGGCCGTCCGTTCCGACTATCTGATCCGTGTCGCCATCGTGGGACCCGAGTCCGTCGGAAAGTCGACTTTGGCCCGCGACCTGGCCGAGCATCTGGGAGGCAGGGACGTGCAGGAGTACGCTCGCGAGGCCTACCCGTGGGGGGATCCCACCTTCCGCGCCCGTCCGGAGCACATGGTCGAAATCTGTGCGGGGCACGGGCGCTGTATTCGGGGTGCGGAGCAGTCGGCGGATCGGTACCTGTTCTCCGATACCGAGGCGATCACCACGCTGGTCTGGAGCGAAAGCTACCTGGGCGAGGTTCCTCGCGAGGTCGTGGAGGCCGCGCGAGACCAGCAGTTTGATCTCTTCCTTCTGCTGGACCTTGACGTCCCCTGGGTGGCCGATGGGGTTCGGACCTGGGAGCACGGACGGCAGGCGCAGTTTGAACACGTGCGGAACGAGTTGGAGGCGCGCGGCCTGCCCTATACAATCATCTCGGGTGGTTGGTCAGAGCGCTTCGAGGCCTCAGTTCAGGCGATTCTGGCGCTGGGCTCGCCCCACGCGCCGATGGGCTGCCCCGGCCGGTTTCCGGTGGCCGAGGAAGAACCTCTGGGGTGGGGCGCCCGCTACTCGGCGGAGTAGCCGTCACCGGACCGGTTCGGCGGTCACGACCATTCCCCCCGTACCCCCCGATCCCGGAGCTCACCGCGCCTCAAGTGACCTGAACAGGATCGAGTTCCCGTTGAACAGCGGGATCAGTATCCGGTTTCGCGTTCGGTCCAGCCCGATATCAGCCGGTGCCTCCACCCCCTCGACCACAACATGGCGAGCTCCATCCGCAGCGATGTGGTAGATCGCCTGGTCATCCCAGGACGAGACCAGGTAGCCGCCATCCGCTGTGGGTTCGACACCGTCGAGCGAACCGGCAATCGTCGTGATCTCCAAACGTTCCCCGGTCGGGGTCACTCGATAGGACTCGCCGCTCCCGAAGGTCACCACTCTCAGACCGCCGGAAATGACGGCGACGCCATTCGGATTCCCCAGGTCGGCACCGCGCGCCACATCCAGGACCGTTCCACCCGACAGCAGGTAGATGGCGTCCGCACCTGTGGGCCCAAAGGACGCATCCAGCCCCATGTCGGTGAAGTAGACATTGGCCTGATCGTCGGCTGCCACGTCGTTCAGGAAGGTGGCGCCACTAACGCAATGCTCGCCGATGGGTGCGCCCGAGGCGGCGTCAAAAACCCGCAGGCAGTCGATGTCGGCCACGTAGAGCTGACCGCGACTGATGGCCATCCCCTTGGGCCCGTTGAGCGTTACGCCGTCAGCAGCGCCGTCGATCCATTTCAGATCCAGAACTTCCCCCTCGGGGGAGACCCGGGAGATGAAGCCATTGCCGTCCTTGTCGAGTGGCGCGCCATTGATGTTCGAGACCAGGTAGAGGTCGGCGGCCACGTCGTGAAGGACCGATTCAGGTGTCGCGAATCCAACGTTCTCGAGGGTCATCTCCGGGGCCGGCGTAGAGGCCTCGGATGCGGCACTGTCCGCCGAGGCGGTGGTCTCGGCGGATTCGCCACCGCAGCCCGCAACGAGTACGAAACCGAGCGCCAGCAGCACCTTTCCAACCGGGGCCGGGCGAGTCATCTGAACGAACACTGAAGGAGTATCGGATTGCATTGGAACGCCTGCCTACTCAAAAGAGCACTGGGATACGGATCGTGGGATCTCGACCTCCCTCACCAGCCCCGGCAATCTGCCCCCACCGACGTTTTGAGGCCACCGCAGATGCAGCACGGCGGCGCGTTCGCCCGACTCCACTGGTTCACCGCCCATTCGGCGAGTAGTGTTGCACAAGCCCGACCACCGCGGCTCGCGGTCGCCATACCACACCCCGGATTCGGAGAACGCAATGAAGCGCCCGTTTGCCAAGCTGATCCCTGCCCTGCTCGCCTTCGCTCTGGTCGTTCCGACCGCCGCCGAAGCCCAGTTCCAGACCTCACTCGCGGCTGGAATCATCACGCCGACCGGTGATTTCGGGGACATGTACGACCCGGGCTACAGCGTGCGCGGCCAAATCGGAGTCTCCTTTCTTCTCGCCAGCGTCCACGCGCAGGTCGGGGTCAGCCGCTTCTCGGCCAATGAAAATGCGCCGGTTCAGCTGACCAACGACAACCTCAACGTCTACCACTACGGCGTGGGCGCGCGTACGGGATTCGGTCTGTTCTGGGTCGGTGCAAACGCCGCCTATTTCTCGGGCGACGGAGACGACGGACTGGGCTTCTTCCCGGAAGTGGGCGTCTCGTTCCTGATGCTGGAAGCGGTAGCCGACATCCGAATTGACGGCGATCAGAAGTGGTACGGACTGCGGGCCGGTCTTCGCTTCTGACCCCTGACCCCTGCCTGACCCCTGACCCCTGGCGCGGTTAACTCCGCCTCAGGAGATGCGGTTGACTCCGCTTCGGGAGAACAGAAAAGGCGGCCCGGCGATGATCGCCGGGCCGCCTTTTCTTCATCCCATTCTCAGCCGGCACCGGATGGCCGACTGGATCTCTGGGTCAGTTCAACGCCCGGAGGTTGGGGCCGTTGATGCGACGTTCGGTCCGGAGACCGCGCCTGCAGAGGCCGACTGATCGTCGGTCACTACACCGTTCACCGATCCATCAAAGTCGATCACCAGAGTCACTCTCCGGTTCTCCCAGCCCGAGCGTCCGGGCCCGGAACGACCGTCGGCGATCTGCCGCGCGGGGTCTTCACCGTAACTGACAACGCGGATTCGCTCAGCGGAGAGACCATTCCCGACCAGCCGAGCCTTCACGCTTTCGCCACGGCGCTCGCCCAGCCTGAGGTTGTACGCGCTGGATCCTGACGGATCGGCGAAGCCTTCCACGGTGATCGTCGCCTGGGGATACCACTTCTCGGCAACCCGGCTGAAGCGGGCCAGTACTTCGTTACCTGTGGCCGGAACATCATCGCGGTCGAAGCCGAAATAGACGGGCAGGTTGAAGCGAACCGCGTCCTCCATGTGCTCGATCCGTACGTTGAGGTCGCTCTCCAACGCGATCAGGTCGGCCTGCAGGGCAGCAAGGTCCGCCTGGGTGGCGTCGATTCGCAGCCCCAGTCGCGTGGCGACCCGCTGGTCGCCCTCATCCATGCGGGTTTCAAGGTCGGTTCGCATGGAGCCCATGCGAGTGTCGAAGTCGTCCTGGCTGACATGGGCACAGCCAGCCATGGGAAGGAGCAGAGCGATAGCGGCGATTCTCATCTTCATGTGAATGCCTCCGTTTGGATCGGATGGATGGTCGGACGTCTACCCGCAGTCATGCAAACGCCGTGCCACACAGCGCACCCCACCCCCTCCCCGGAGGGGTCGCCCAGGGCCCCGATCTTCACCGGCGCAGATCCCCAAAAAAAGTCATGGGCGACCGTCGCCCGGCGTTTCCACCTCCTAGAAGCGAGACTGCCGCAAGCCGATTGCGCAGTCGGCTGGCACAAACCCCACGGTGGGCTCAGCTTGGCACGGTCAACCACCATTACCTCAGAGCGCGCCCTCACCGGTGCTGATTCCATGACCCACTCACGTGCCGCGCGGCGCCTCAGCGTCGCCCCAGCCCTCCTGCTGACCGGCCTTCTGGCCCTTCAGCCCCTCAACCCATTCACGGCCGACACGCCTGCCCTTGCAGCGCAACAAGCCACACAGCGCCCGCTGGAGCTTGCCGACTATGCGTCCTGGCGGTCCATCAGCGGCGCCACGTTGTCGTCCGACGGGAACTGGGTCGCCTGGAATTATTCCCTGGTGCGGGGTGACGATACGCTGCACGTCCGCTCGGTCGATGGCGGCACCGCATGGTCAGTGCCCCGTGGCTCCGGCGCGGTGTTCTCGGATGATGGGCGTTGGCTGGCCTACGAGGTTTCGCTTTCCCTGGATGAGATCGAACGCCTGGAACGGAGCGACGATCCTGTGCCGGTACAGGCCGGGCTCATGTCGCTCGCGACTGGCGAAATGCGGAGTTGGGAGAACGTATCGGACTTCGGTTTCGCCCCCGGATCGAGCCATTTCCATGTACGGCGCGAAGCCTCCGATGACGACGCCGAACACGACGGCACCGATCTGATCCTCCGGAACTTGAACGAGGGCTTTGAAGAGCTGATTGGCAGCGTGGATCAGGTGGCTTACAACGAAACGGGCAGCCACTTCGCGTTCACGGTCGACGCGGCAGACCAGGAAGGAAACGGACTCTACCTGATCAACCTGAGCACCAACGCCCGCCGGCCGCTGGATAATGCCCGCGAGCGGTACTCACGCCTGGCATGGTCAGAAGACGGCGGCTCTCTCGCGGTACTCCGTGGGACAGCGCCAGAAGACCTGAAGGAGCGTGCCAACGTGCTGCTCGCCTTCTCCGCGCTGGGCGCTTCGCGGCCGTCGCGGGTTGAGATCGCAGCGGGCGATGGCCTGGCCGACGGGTGGGTCCTGTCCGAGAAGGGCTCGCTGGTCTGGGATGAGGACGCCAGCACTCTCTTCGTCGGCACCCGGCCGCAGCAGGATTCGCTCGAATCCTGGCCCAAGGATGCCTTCCCTCTGGCGGACGTGAACATCTGGCGTTGGAATGACGATCGGATTCAGACCGAACAGCGGAGATCAGCCGCTCGGGATCGCGACCGCACCTGGGTGGCGGCCGCTCATGTGGCCAGCGCCTCGATCGTTCCGATTGCCGACTCGCGGATGCAGACCGCAGAAATCTCCCGGGATGGCGACTGGGCCATTGGCCGTGACGATGCCGATTTCATTTCGGACTGGGAACCCGCCCTCGCCAACTACTACCGGGTCAACACTCGCACCGGCGAACGCACGCTGGTTCTTGAGGCGCAGCTCCGCACGATGGGGCTTTCACCCGATTCACAGAACTGGCTCTACTGGAAGGATGGGGATGTCTGGAATTACCAGGTCCAGGCCAACCGGCATGTGAACCTGACCGCGTCGGCCCCTGTCGATTTCACCGATCAGGAATACGACTATTTCGGGGAGCGCCCACCCTATGGAGTCGGTGGGTGGACCGAGGACGACCAGGGCGTGATTCTCTACGATCGCTACGACGTCTGGCTGCAGCCGCTGGACGGAAGCGCCGCCCGGAATCTCACCGACGGCCGGGGGGCCCGGGACGAGATTCGACTCCGAATCATTCAAACGGACCCTGAGGCTCGTACGGTCGATCTGGATGCACCCGTCCTGCTGGAGGGCTATGGCGAGTGGACCAAGGACGAGGGCTTCTTCCGTCTGGATGACGGCAACTTGGAGCAGCTGACCTGGGAGTCGAAGCGCTTTGGAGTTCCTGAGAAGGCCACCAACGCCGATCGCTACCTCTTCAGCGTGCAGTCGTGGACTGACTTCCCCGACCTCTGGGTGTCCGACGACGACTTCGCTGACCGGGATCGGATGACGGAGGCCAATCCGCAGCAGGCTGACTTCGCTTGGGGCAGCAGGATTCTCTTTGACTACATGGATAGCGACGGCGTGCCACTGCAGGGCACGCTGGCGATTCCAGACGGGTATCAGCCCGGTCAGAAGCTGCCGATGATCGTCCGCTTCTACGAACAGTATTCGCAGGACCTGCATGCCTATCCGCAGCCGGCCTACAGGCATCAGCCCAATTTTGCCGGCTATGTGAGCAACGGCTACCTGCTCATGATGCCGGACATCCACTTCCGCGTCGGCAGCTCTCACTCCGACATGCTCGAATCCGTCGAGGCGGCGGTGCAGGCCGTGATCGACCTGGGCTACGTGGATCCCGCTCGGGTAGGCCTGTCGGGCCACTCATACTCGGGCGGCGGCGGCGCCTATATCGCCACCCGATCCAACATGTTTGCGGCGGTGGCCCACGGCGCCGCCCCGATCAACCTGGTCAGCGAGTTCAATCAGCTGTTTGTCGGGAACGGGCAGAACAACCACTCCTACGACATTTACGGACAGGGCCGCTACGCCACCAACCCGTACGATGACTTTCAGCTGTACTGGGACCAGTCGCCGATTTCGGGTGTGGAGACCATGAACACCCCAGTGCTCTACCTGCACGGCGAGGCCGATCCGACGGTAAACTTCGAGCAGGGCCTGGAGTGGTTCAACGCACTGCGGTTCCTGAAGAAGCCGATCATCTGGCTTTCCTATCCCGGCGAAGGCCATGGGCTCTCGCGTCTGGAAAACCGGATCGACTTCCAGGCTCGGCTCCGACAGTTCTTTGATCACCATCTCAAGGGTGCCCCGGCCCCCTCGTGGATGACCGATGGGGTGCCGTATCTGGACAAGGATCAGCATCAGCGTGACTTCGCGCCGCGCATCTTCAAGCGCGCTGAACCAGCCGACACGACATCGACTTCGGCTGGCGAGTCCGGCGGCTGATCGGTCGGATCAGACCGGTTGAATGACTGAAGGGCCCGGGGGGGATTCCCGGGCCCTTCTTTGTTCGGCTATTCAGCCACTCGCCCTCGTCGACCGGGAACCCTTCGGAGGAAAAACGGACATCGGCGGACCCGACTCGCTCCCCGCCACCTGCGACTCTGCTCACGAGCGCGTGCGATGATCTTCGCTACATACTCAGTCCGTTCATCGTCGTCGAGCCCTGCGAACTCCCTCCGGTACGGTGCGAAGAAGGCGAACAGGGCGCGATCGAACGTTTCCAAGTCATCCATGGGGACTCGCATCGGAGGAGGAATCAGGTGAGGAGGACCTCACTATATAGACGTCCCCAGCCCTTCGATCGCTTTAGGCGCCGCGCTTTGCCGGCGATACGATGATCACCGGAGGGTTAATGTGCACGCACTGGACACGCAAGAAACCCCGGAAACCCAATAACTAAAGGGAATCCGGGGCTTCTATGTACATCCTTTCAACTGTAGCGTATCAGAACGGCAGGTCGTCGTCCGGCGTGGTCAGATCAGCCGCAGGTGCAGAACTCGGCCATGGCTCGTCCGACGGACCCTCGGACGGAGCCCCGCCACCACCCTGCTCGCGATCGACACGCCATGCCTTCACGTCGGTGTACCAGCGGCCGTTGTACTCTCGGCTCTGCAGGTCGATCGACGCGTTGATGACCTCACCCTCCGTGACGCCGAACGAATCAATGTTGTCGCCCCACATGGTAAGGCAGATCTGCTTGGGGTATTGGCCCGACGTCTCCATGACGAAGTCCTGCTTCCGCCACGGGCCATTTTTCCCCTCACCAGAGACGACCTCAAGGAGCTGCGTAACTTTGCCAGTGATCTTCAGGTCCATCGTCAACAATCTCACAGAATGTGTGGTGGAAGCCGGCCCCGCTCGACCGTTCGAGTGGACCATAAGCCTGAAGAATAGGTCAGAACCGGTCTCAAGTCATCGGGGGGGGTGTGTCTCCCACTTTACACCTTCCCTGCTGCTTGCGACGATCCGACAGCAGGATTCGTCACCCGATTTCCTTTTCCGGTCTCTCATTTGGCACTTCTGAGGTCCACCCGGCTCCCCCTGATCGCCACGCTCGCTTCCGGTGCCGGAATGCTTGCGGGGCTGATGGGTCCAGCAGTCGGTCTGCCCCAATGGGTCACCTGGGGCGGATGGACGGTCTCCTACTTTTCGGGAGGTTGGTTCGGGGTGATCGCGGCCTTCGGCGCGATCCGGCGTTTCGAGGTCGACATCGACCTGTTGATGATCCTCGCCGCTCTCGGCGCCCTCTCGATCGGGGCTCCCTTCGAGGGGGCGATGCTCCTGTTTCTGTTCTCGCTCTCGAACGTGTTGCAGGACTTCGCGATCGGAAAATCGAGGCAGGCGATCAGGGCCCTCATGAGCCTGCGCCCCGAAACGGCGATGCTGGTGACCGGCTCAGGGGTGGTCGAGACCGCAATCGAAGAGGTCGAGCCCGACGCGGTGTATCGGCTGCGCCCAGGCGATCGGCTGCCCTTGGACGGGGTGGTCACAACCGGAGAAAGCGAGGTCGACCAGGCGTCGCTGACCGGCGAGTCCGTGCCAGTTGTCCGGGGACCGGGCGACCCGGTTTTTGGCGGCACCATCAACGGTTCCGGGTCCCTTGAGGTCAGGGTCACCAAGCGGGCGGGAGAATCGGCCATCGCGCGGATGATTGCACTGGTCGAGGAAGCTCAAGGAGAGAAGGCCGAAACCCAGCGAATTCTCGATCGATTTGAACAGCCGTATGCGCTCCTGGTGATCGCCATGACGGCCGTGGCGGTGGCCATACCCGTGCTGATCCTCAATGAGGCCTGGGATCCGGCCTTTTACCGCGCCATGACGCTGATGGTGGCCGCCAGTCCCTGCGCGCTGATCATCTCCACGCCCGCCGCGGTGCTGTCAGCCATCGCGGCCGGCGCCCGGAACGGGGTGCTCTTCAAGGGCGGGGTGTTTGTTGAGGCTCTGGCCACGGTGCGGTCTGTGGCCTTCGACAAGACGGGGACGCTGACCGCCGGGGAGACTCGCCTGACGGACCTGGTACCCGCCGAGGGTGTCGATCCAAAGGAACTCCTGGCCCTGGCCGCGTCGGTTCAGGCTCGCAGTGAGCACCACCTGGCTGCTGCCACCGTCCGGCGGGCGGAAGGTGACGGAGTGGAGCTGTTGAACGTCGAGGATTTTCGGGCGTCGGTAGGCCGGGGTGTGGCTGGGCGAGTGGATGGGCGTGAGATCCAGATCGGGAATCGGCTCCACCTCGCCGTCGGATCGGGTGGGGCGTCAGACCATGGAACCGCCCAAAAATCAGACGATTTTTTGGGGTGGGAGGGCGGCGGGGCGGGCGGGCCCCACGCGCGCGGCTCCGACCTTTCGGCTGAACACGCACGCCTCTCCGACGAAGCCAAGACGGTGGTCGCCGTAGTCGAGGTCCAGGATGGCCAGCTCGTGCCACTCGGCCTCCTCGCCTTTGCGGACACTGTTCGGCCTGGAGCAGCAGCGGTCGTCGAACAGCTGCGACGCATGGGCGTCGTCGAGGTCGCCATGTTGACCGGCGACACACGGACCGTGGCGGACGAAGTCGCCCGCCAAACCGGCATCGACACGATCTACGCCGAGGTGCTCCCGGAGGGGAAGGTCGAGATCGTGAAGGAACTCCGAGCCCGCCACGGAACCGTGCTGATGGTTGGTGACGGTGTGAACGACGCCCCTGCCCTGGCGGCGGCGACCGTGGGAGTCGCGATGGGCGGCGTGGGGACCGATGTGGCGCTGGAGACGGCCGACCTGGTCCTGATGGCGGACGACATCGGAAAGCTGCCATGGGCGATGGAGCTCAGCCGACGGGCCCGCCGCACTCTGATCGCCAACCTGGTCTTCGCGGTAGCGATCATCATTGTGATGATCGGCTTTATCCTGACGATCGGATTGCCCCTGCCGCTGGCCGTGATCGGACACGAGGGCAGCACCGTTCTGGTTTCGCTGAACGGTCTCAGGCTGCTGGCCTTCCGCCAGAAGTAACCGGCACGGAAGGGTCCACGCCGCAGATCCAGGCACCCACCCCGACCCGTCTGACCGGGCCGAGGCAGGTGAACTCTAGTCCTGTGCGATCGGCCGCCCGCCCACCACCGGAAGCATCAACTCCGTCCCGGCCAGATCGACCGACAGAACGGTCCCGGCCTCCGGGTGCAGGGTGAATTCCTGGTCGGAGGAGAAGATCATGAGCCCGATCCGCTTGCCCGCCAGAACGATCTGATCGTCGGGCTGAAGCGCGAACTCCAGGTCCACGAACTCTCCGGGCACCAGCGGTGCCTGATCCGTAAGCGAGTTCCGATTCCGGGGATCGGCCCAGCCTCGTGTGATGATGGTCGGCTCGCCGACCTCGCCTTCGGCCGGGAGTTCTACCAGCCACACTGAAAGGTTGGCGGCCGGCGCGTCAGCGGCCACGCGAATCCGGACCCGGGGCACGCCCGATATGTGTGCGTCCCTGCTCAGCGTCGGTGTGGCATAGAGAAGTCGGTTGCCCGACGCGGCGGCCCCGCCAAGCTCGGTCCCGGACACACGGGCGTCGTCGACCAGGGACTCAATCCCCGAACCGGCGGCCTGCCCAAGCGAGCCGATCCCCGACCCGCCGCTGCCCGGACGGAACGAGACCATCCGCGCCGCTGGATTCGGGTAGTCGTCGTAGGGAGTTGGCTCATCACGCGGGTCACCTTCACGCACGATCCACGCCTTGGGATCGCCCTCAACGCCATTCTGCACATCGTACAGGTAGCGTGTAAACCAGCGATTCTGCATCTCCAGCGGCGGCCCGCCACCGTGCCCGTCCTGGTGGTAGTAGATCTGCACCGGCAGGCCCTTGGCCTTGGCCGCCTCCGCGATCCGCCACGAGTGCTCGGGCATGACGTTCCAGTCGTTGAAACCATGCGACATCAATAGAGCCGCATGGAATCCGTCCATCGCATTCAGATAGTCGCGGCCAGCCCAGAATTCATTGTAGTCTCCGGTGACACGATCCTTGGCCGCCATCTCGCCCTCGCGAACCGTCGCGATGCAGTAGGGACGCTTCTCGAGATCACCCGAATGGATGAAGTCGAAGAGCACATCGACGTCCTCTCCGGGATAGCCGCCGGGGTTCCGAACCAGGCCGTTGGAGCGGTAGTAGTGGTAGTAGCTGGTGTTGGGCGCGATCGGGATGATGGCTTCCAGGCCCTCGACACCGGTCGTGGCCGCGGCGACCGGCAGCGTTCCGTTGTAGGAGGTCCCGGTCATTCCGACCTTCCCGGTGCTCCAGGTCGCAACCACGGGCTCGCCGCCGATCGGCGCACTGAAGCCACGGGCACGTCCGTTCAGCCAGTCGATAACGGCCTTCGGTGCGAGCGATTCGTTGATCCCGCCGACCGTGGGGCAGCCTTGCGACAGGCCGGTGCCCGGTGAGGCCGAGTGAACCACGGCAAAGCCCCGGGGCACCCAACGATTGATCTCGGAGGTGCTCATGATCGGACGATTGATGCGAGGCGTGATCGTCGGCATCTCGCCGCGGGGATTCGGCAGTCCGTCCAGCTCTTGATTCACATCCCAGAAGAACTCGGGGGCGGTGGTACCGGTGCCGTTGAAGTACGGGCTCGACGCGTAGACGATTGGGACCTTCAAGCCCTCCGTCGCGGTCGGACCCGGTCGGGTCACATCGACGTGGACTCGATCCAGCCGCCCGTCTCCGTCCGAGTCGAACTCCGTCTCGACCCAGAGGTCCTCCTGAATCCAGGCGGTCGAGTCGGCGAAGGCCGCAACGACTTGGGCCTGGCCATCCACAAAGACCGGGTGCGCCTGCGCGGTAAGGGCCTGAGCCGGCAGCGCTACGGCCGCGAGCAGGACTGCGGATGTAGGCCCGAAGGCTCCGGTACAAAAAGTCGATCGCATCGTTGTCATGGATATGGGTCTTGGTGACGGTCTGGACGCTAGTGTGGTGTATCAAGAGTTCGCGAGCCACGGAGAGCGTCGAGGCGCCGGATCCTGCGAGGCGCCACGACGAGGGACAGCAGCGCTATCCCGACTCGGGGCAACGACGCAGGGCCGGATGAATCGGCGTTCGAATGGCCGAGACACTTTTGATACACCACACCAGGAGCTTGGGGAGAGCGGTTCGGGTTTGGCAACAGATTCCGCCAGTCGCACATTGGGGAGCCACCGTCGGCGGAGATCCCGACCTGGACCTCGCGATAGTCCCCCGGACAGCGGGGTCGGCCGTCCCTTCACCGCAGGCAAACTCCCCTACCGACAGGTCAATGACCGAATTGCAGCGCTGCTTCTGGGTTCCTGAGGGCGACGAACTCTACTCCAGCTACCACGACCGCGAGTGGGGCTTTCCAGTCAGCAACGACCGGCGCCTGTTCGAAAAATTGTCCCTGGAGGCCTTTCAGTCGGGGTTGAGTTGGCGGACGATTCTGGGAAAGAGAGACAACTTTCGGGCCGCCTTTTCGGGATTTGAGATCGCCACCGTTGCTGGCTTCGGTATGGAACAGGCCGAGCAGCTCATGGGCGACGCCGGGATCGTCCGCCATCGGGGAAAGATCGAAGCGACCATCAACAACGCTGGCCGGACGCTGGAAGCCATCGAGCGCCACGGATCGCTCGCAGCCTGGGTCTGGAGCTTCGAACCAGAGGATCGCAGGACGGATCGGGCACCGACCGTGGAGGACGTGCGTGCCCGGACGACCTCGCCGGAGGCTGTCGCTCTTTCAAAGAGCCTGAAAAAAGCGGGTTGGAAGCATGTGGGCCCGACGACCGTCTACAGCTTCATGCAGGCCGCAGGGGTGGTGAACGATCACCACGCCGGATGTCTCTGTTGGAGTCAGGCCGAGACGGCACGAGCAGGCTTCGTCAAACCGGGTGCCTGAGGCCCAATCTGCAGTCCGTCCTCAGGCGCCGTCCGGATCGGCCGCGCCGAATCGCCCGATCACCGTGGTCACACCAAAGCCGACCCCGATCAGCAACAGGGCCAGACCGACCTGACCTGCCCCCGGGGTGAAGACAGCGGTAGGCAGGTCCTCAATCTCGACTGGCTCTCCCGTCTCGGCGAAGCGCACATAAGTCCCCGCGGTCTGCCCCGGGATCTCTCCGACACCTGAAGCGGCCCGCGCCTGCGCATCCACGACCACCTCGACGGCCTGGCCTTTGATCAGCTCACCCGCGTCCGGCAGCCGGACGTCCTGGAACGGCCACAGGCCCACGACCGCACCGACCAGAAGGCCCAGCAGCGTCCCGAGGGTGGCGAGTTCATACCGCTCAAGCAGCCACCTCAAGGCATGGCTCACCCCCGCGATCCCCGCTACGACACCCAGACCGACCGGGAGGATCACAGCGACCCCGACCGTCACCAAGGCTGCGACATCCCCCGATGACAGCGCGGCACGGAAATCGTCAATCCCGCCGAGGATGGGCACATAGGCGCCGAGCACCAGGAGCAGATAGCCACCCGAGACGCCAGGTAGGATCATGGCCGCGGCACCGGCCGTCCCACCCAGCAGAAAGAACAGCCAACCCGTGTTCGATCCGCCGCCCACACCCTGCATCTGGAACCAGGCGAGGGCCGCCATCATGACGAACCCGAGGATCGCACCTCCACGGACAGCGGCTCGACCGTGATCCGCCCCCTGCCCTGCACCGTCTGCATCGTGGCGGGCGCTTGCCTCGCGAATCAGACTGCGCACCACCGGCACCCCGCCCAGCGTCAGGCCAATAAAGATCGAGTACATGATCCAGCGGTGGTCGATCACCAGCCCTTTGACCGTGCCGGCAAGGAGTCCGATCGCCCCAACCGCAGCAATCCCGACGCTGCCCAGGGTCAGGACCGTGGTTCGATCAAAGCGGAACGACGTCACCCGAGCGACCGATTCGATAAAGCGGGGATAGATCCCGACCGCCAGCAGCATGGTGCCGCCCGAGACGCCGGGGACCAGATTGGCCAGCCCCATGAGCAGTCCGCCGAAGAGCCCTCGAGGAACCAGCGACGAGGCGGAGGGATCGGGCGTGGCCAGCGGCGGGTCTTGGGGGTTCGGCAAGTCGGTTGTTCCGGCGGCGGGTCGGGGGATCGGAGCCGCTACAGCTTACCCTCGGCCACGTCACCGAAAAAGGCCGGTTCATGGACGCAGTCCTGAACCCGGAAGAGCCAACCGCAAAACGGCCCCCAGCGCCGAAGCACTGAGGGCCGTTCGCACAGACGTCCAGAAAGGACGCCAGCCTTTGTCAGGTCACCGCCCGCCCGGCCGGTACGTCCGCTCGGCGTTGGCCTCAACGTCGGGCCGATAGAACCAAACATCGCGCAGGTTCCCGGTCGCGTATCTCTCGGCCTGATCGTCGAAGTGCGGCGACCCGGGCACGCTGTTCAGTCCGCCAGCAGTGACCGCGCGGGCTCGGACCTGGTCCCCGAACTCGACCACGGCTACAAACGAGTTGCCGCTGGTCCCGTACCACTTTTTGGTGTCGGGGTACTGGCGCGAACCGAACGAAGCGAGTGAGCCCCAGCGCGCGGAGCTGAAGATCACCGGCGTGCTGGGAAGATCGTCGTTGAAGGGCTGAACGATGTCGCCATTCACCCGCTGGAAGCGGTTGATCTCACCCCAGGGCGTATCCCACTGCCCGAAGTCCTCCGTCAGCTTGGTCAGCGCCGCCGACAGCGCAGCCAGCCGCCCCTCGCGGAAGGCCCGGGAGACCATGAAGTCTGAGTTCGACATCCCGGCCGGACGTTGAGCATCCCGCATCTGCTCCGGCATCAGCGTGGCCCAGAAGACCGCGACCGAGGTCTCGACCGACTCCCCACCCCAGCGACGATCCCAGTCTCGCAGGAGTTCGATGGCCGGGCCCAGTTCGGCGCGGCGGGGATCGGAAGCGGGTAGCGCATCGTAGTCAGCTGCCAGGACCGGCATCAGCGGATCGAAGTACGGCTGATGGGAGTCGAAGGCGACCGCAAGCAGTCCTTCGAGGGTGAAGTCGGTTTTCCCCGGCAGAAGCTCCAGCGCATGAATCCCGCGGGGATTCTCGCTGCCCGTGTCCATGTAGGACGGGAAGGCGGACTCAAGTGGTGAGGCGGTGCCCGAGGTCGAGTAGGGCCAGTTGTTCGAGCAGTATGCGAAGCCGGTCGAAGGATTGATCGAGTTGGGCGACTCCTCAAGCGTGTGGACGCCCTGCCAGTCGGTTGCCGGGTCGCTTCCATCGACGGGCCGCGAGTAGTCGAAACGGGTGTCGCGTCGCGGAATGAAGTTGGAATGCAGGTAGGCGGCGTTGCCTTCAGAGTCCGCAAACAGGGTGTTGTTGGAGGAGTTGGTGTGCGTCTCCATCACCTCAAGGTATTCGTCCAGATTCTGCGCCTTGGTCCGCGAGTAGGACTGAATCAGCGCCTTCAACGGCTCTTCCATCAGGGCCACCGCAACCCAGCGGCCATCCACTCCACGCACGATCGGCCCGTGGTGCGTGCGGTAGGTGGTGAAGGTCTGCGGTGACATGCTGCCGTCAGCGTTTCGGACCTGTACGGTCGTCTCTTCCACCTCGACGTCGCGCTCCTCGTCGCCATAGACGTAAAAGAGCTGGCCATCCCGCTCCACGATGGTCTCAAGGAACTCGTCGATGTTGTCGACTG
Organism: Gemmatimonadota bacterium; assembly: GCA_041688945.1. GTDB lineage: Bacteria > Gemmatimonadota > Gemmatimonadetes > Longimicrobiales > Gaopeijiaceae > Gaopeijia. The sequence goes on from JBDNHE010000106.1 coordinate 16,315, forward strand.
AGCTGGAGGTATGCATCCAACCGGCGTTCTCATTGAAGCCCTGGTAGATGAAGAACTGCCCCCAGGTCAGCGCCCCATACGCATTGAGTCCTTCTTCTGAGATCACGTGAGCTTCGTGCCGAAAGAAGAACGACGTGTGTGGGTTGATCAGCAGAAGCGAGTTCCCGTTGACGGTGTTTTCGTCACCGATCGCGATTCCGTTCGAGCCCTGCGGCTCCAGATACAGGTCGGGAACGACGAGGCTGCTTTCGACGTCCTGTGAGATTCGGGGGCCCGTGAACGCCCAACGGTTCGAGTCGCCGTTTACCATGGCCATGGCCGTTGTGCCGGCCAGCCGCTCCTCAGCATCAAGCACGCGGACTGCGGAACGCTGTCCTTCTGGATTGCCGTAGAACTCTTCGAGATTGCGCAGATTCACCCGCTCGATGTCACCGCCGATGCTGCCTTCGCTGAACGACAGCGCCATCCACGGTTCGAAGTGGGTCAGCACGCGCGGCTGGGTTTCGGGGTGCGTCTGCAGGTAGTAGTTCAGGCCATCGGCCCAGCCATCCATCAGGTCTTTCAACCACTGCGGGCTCTCGCCATACATGGCCTGAAGCTCGACCGGGTTGATGAAGAGCCGCATGCGCAGATCCTGCCACAACCGGTCATCTCCCTCCGCCTCAGCCATCCGGCCCAACGAGGTCAGGAAGTTGACCTCGATGCGGTTGAAGTCGTCCTCTGCCTGGGCGTACATCAGCCCGAACACAGCGTCGGCATCGGTGGGGGCATAGATGTGCGGCACGCCCCAGTCGTCTCGGATGATCTCGATGTTGTCGGCGCGGGCTTCCCAGGCGGCGACTTCAGGATCGGACGAGGTCTGTGGACCGCAGGCCGAAAAGGCTAGCAGGAGGGCGCTAAGGAGCACGAAGTTCTTCTTCATCTCAACCATGTGGAGCTGGAGCGGAGGCAGTCGGGGAGCGAGGCCAAAGTAGAGAGCACGATCCCCGCCGGCTAGAATCGCTCGCCCCGTGCCTCTCGCAGATGGCTGCCCACCGGCCGAATCCGTCCCCACATCGTCCAGAAGTACAGCCCGACTCCTGCTACCTGTCCCAACCCACCCACCACCACGGCCCATGAGACCAGAGTGGCATCGGACTGAACGCGGACAATCTCCCCCAGCACTCGTATCGAGGTCGCCAGCGTAAGAATCCACCACGAGGCAAGTGCTCGATCAGGGGAGTATCGCCGATCATCCGCCGCTGCCCGCGGGAAGAGCCAGAGCGCCACGCCCAGAATCAAAAAGAGGACAAACCCTGAGAAGACCGCGTGGACATGCGCAGAGACCAGGTACGGATGCGGGAAGATCCCGAAGAGTTCGCGACGGACCAGGAGCCAGGCTCCCAGGAGAAGCCCGGCCGCCAAAAAGGCGATGGCGGTCTTGATGAACCTTCGAACCAGCGAGTACATGTCAGGCCTACATCTGAACCAGCTGCGGCCCCACGGAGTACGTGCATGCCGAGGCTCCGTCGGGAATGTGACTGATCCGCGCCGTGTCGCTTCCAAGAAGCTCCCGGACGAACGCCAACTCGGAGCGGCACGGCTGCTGGGTCAGTGTCACCAGGTTGTGTAACGGGCAGTGCCCCAATCGGAGCAGCCACATGCCTTCCGCGTCCTGCTCGACCGTCGCCATGAAGCCCTCGTCATCGAGAATCCGGGCGACCTCTCGGACCCGCGCCTCGCCGCTCAGTCCCGCGATCCTTCCACGCGCCTCGGTCCGCCGCCGTTCCGTTTCCGACTCGAAGAAGGCCTCGAGCAGGGCGTCCTGACCCGTGTTCTGCATGTACTGAACCAGAGCATTCAGGACCTTGGACTCCCGATTGGGGAACAAGGCCTCGGCCGCCTCGGTGAGTCCGTGCAGAAACTCGGGGCGGCCCCGTCCCTGGCGGCGACTGCCACGCCGTTCCACCAGGGACTGGGCCGCCAGGCCCCGAAGGTGGGCCCGAACCGTTTCCACACTCAGCTCGATCTCGGCCGCCAGTTCGGGAATCGTCGCCGTCCCGTCACGCTTCAGGCACCTCAGTATCCGATCGCGGCTCTCGCCCAGCCCGGGGGATATCACTGCACACCCGCCAGGTCTCCACCACGGATTGCGAGTGCGCGTGGGAAGAGGACGTTGTTCTCAAGGTGGACGTGCCGATGCAGATCCGTCTCGAACTCCTCCAGCTTGGCCCAGCACCCGCGCCAGGTTGCACAGGCCTGGGCCGGTGGTGTGAAGTCGTTGGTCAGTTCTCTGAGCTGACGCATCAGGTCGCCCGCGTGCGTGTGATCGTCCTCGAGATCCCCGAGAGCGAGAGGCTCACCCGGGTTGGGAGTCGCGGCGTCTCCGGCCAGTGCCCTGATCTGCGGGAAGAGGACCGACTCCTCCTCATGGAGGTGGATTTCAAGACTGTCAGCCAATTCGCTCACCAGATCACGAATCGTCACCAGTGATGGATTGGCCTCCCCATGTACGCGAGCGACTTTTGAGCTGAATTCGCTGAGAACCGGAAGCGAACTCAGCACGTAGCGGTGGTGCACCTGGACGATGTAGTCCATCAGGAACGGCAGATCCCAGTCCGATGGATCCAGCCAGTCGCCTGCACTCTGTGACCCTCGTGAACCCCGTGCCAGCTGTCGCTCTACCTCGGTGAGATCTACGCCAGCCCTAACGCATGCCTCCGCGAGCGGACGACCCCCGCCACAGCAGAAGTCGAGGCCGAACTGTTTGAAAATGGCGGCCCGGGTATAGTCCTCAGCGACGATATCGCCCACGTTGCGGTCGGCGAAGCCCAGGCTCGGTACGGTTGCCATTTCTGTTCTCGGAAAAGGTTTGCTCAATCCAGTCAAAGGAAGATACATCCTTTTTTATGTTTTTCAACCCGTTTATCATGTTTAATGGACAGCCCGGTGTCTCTTTCCTTTGAGGCCGACGGCGTCACAGTTGACGCCGGGTCCGTTGCCCGGATGGGCCGAGAGCAGCTTGCCCATCAGGTAAGCCGCTTCGTAGCCAGGTCCAAGCGGCGGCCAACGCTGGCGCTGGTCGCCGGACCTCCCCCGTCCATGGCCGAGCAGGCACAAACGTGGCTGGCGCTGAAGCAACGACAACTCGACCCGTGCGGGCTGCGCGTCGTGCCCGAGATGCTGCCGATCGGGGCACCGACCGATGCACTCGTAACTGTGGTCGCGAGGCTCAGCGCAGACGACTCGGTGGACGGGATCTTCATGCAGTACCCATTTGCGGACTCAGCCGGCGCAGCCACGGCCGCCCGTGGGATCCCGGCCGCGAAGGACGTCGACGGAGCGGGCTTCGACCCACTGACGTGGTCGCCAGGCATGTCAGCTCCGGCGACTCCGCTTGCCACCACCCGCCTTCTTGCCCAACTGGCACCGAACGGGCCAGTCCTGGTCGTGTGCGGACCCGGCCCCTTTGGGCCAGTCCTTACAAGCCTCCTGCGGTCCGAGGGCCGGGACGTCGTTGCACTGGACGCGTCGTCCGCAGAACTGAACCGGGCGCTCGCCATGGCCCGAATCGTCATCGCAGCGAGTGGCGCCTCCGACTCCATCGACGGGGCCCGAATCGCCAAAGGGGCCGTCGTCATCGACACCGGCTACGACCTGCCGGGGAAAGCGGGTGAGGTGAATCTCGCGTCGACCGACATATCGGCATGGAAGGCCTTTGTCCCGCCACGTGGCGGACTCGGCCCCCTGACCGTACTCACGCTTGGAGAGGCGACGCTGCGTGCAGCCAAACGGCGCGTGGCAGAATGAAGAAGGGCGCCGAGGTCAAAGACCCCGACGCCCCCCTTCCGTGGTTGCTCGGTGTTGCCGCGACGCCGCCTGTAGTCAGCCCCCGCGCTCGGCGCTCATGATGATCTCGTCAGTCACCTCGTCACGGATGACGAATCCCGACGCAACACCGCTCTGGAAGTTCAGCTCCAGGAATGCTTCCCACACCTCCTGAACCGCATCGTTGTAGTACTCGGCCGGCTTGAAGATGCCATCGGCGAAGGGAAGAAGTCGAAGCGCAACCGAATTCATGAACTCTCCGTCCGGCCCCGGAATGCCCTCCATGTCACCCCAAAGCGTGCCGTCCTCATGCATTGTGATGGTGAAGCTGGGCGCGGACATACCGGCGGGCATGGGTGGAGCTCCCGGAGGCGGCGAGAGGTGGTAGACGCCTGAAGCCGGCCGGCCCTCCTCTTCGGTCACCGTCATCCGCATGCCGGGCTGCACGCCGACTTCGAACGCCATCCGCATGGTGCCCCAACGCAGGGCGAGGACGCCACCTGTTGAGGCGATACCCTCAAACTCCCAGGTCAATACCTCACGGAACGGCCCCTCGGACCGCGTGATCGGCATCCGGATCTGAGCGTCGTTCCTTTCAGGCGGAGTAGTGTGGAAGAGCAGTACTTCCGGCTCCAGAATCAGCGTCTCCGGAAGAAACCCGGCCTCGGACATATCCATCCAGACTCCGTACTTCCCGGCGGGGATGTCGTGGCCATCCAGAGTGATGTCCTTCTGGAACTCAAAGGTGGTGGCCCAGTTCGCTCCTGGCGTCCAGGTAGGCTCCCACACAACGGCGTCGTGGCCGAAGAGAGGCGCCCTGCCCCGGGCACGTGGCCGATAGTACTCGACCGTAAACACGGTCCCATCGATCGTCTGCTGCATCATCCCGGGTTCGGAGCCCCGGATCTGGGCGTCGGATGACTCCGCACTGAGGCCGGTCAAGAGAGCCGGAAGAAGAAGGGCCTTCAAAAAGACCGAGCAGGGATTTCGCTGCGCCATCATTGACCTCAGGGTATGGTCGGCGGGCCGCACGCCGGCGGCACCATTCTTCGACGTTACCCATTTCGGAGCCGGTGAGCCAAGGCCTTTGTTTTACACCCTCGTGCAAGGCACATGGGGAGTGGGGCGCCGCGAGCAGGACCGACCGCGGATGCCCGGGCCCCACCGTCTCGCCCCCGCAGGCCCGCCGGATGGCGCTTGGAGCCTGCCGACTGCACTGTATCGTCCTCGCATTTGATCACCAGCAGGAGTCCTTCCTTGTCGCCTTTTTCTGTTGCTCCGACTTCTCGCGGTCGGCTGTTCTCCACTCGCGCGCTTCTCGCGGCAGCTGCCCTCATTTTCTGTCAGACGCCGCTGGCAGCTCAGCAGCTCGATCCTGATCAGCTGAATGGGCTGGGCTATCGCTTCATCGGACCGGATGGGAATCGGGTGAGTTCGGTGATGGGCGAGCCGGGGAATCCTTCAGTCATGTATTCCGGCGCGGCATCAGGTGGGCTGTGGAAGACCACCAATGGCGGGATCAACTGGCGGCCTATTTTCGATGATCAGGAAGTCAGTTCGGTTTCAGCCCTGGCGATGGCTCCGAGTGATCACAATCAGATCTGGGTGGGAACGGGCGAGACGTTTCTGATTCGGCCAGCGCATGCCATGGGCGATGGCATCTATCGATCCGTGGATGCGGGGGCTTCATGGGAGCACATGGGGTTGGAAGAGACGGGACGCATCGGCCGCATCCGTGTCCATCCGACGAACCCCGATATCGTCTACGCGTGCGCTTTGGGGCACACCTACGGGCCCCAGCCTACTCGGGGCGTCTATCGCACGGAGGACGGAGGGGAGAACTGGGAACTCGTCCTTCATGTCAGCGAAGATTCGGGCTGCATCGACCTGGCCATCGACACCAACAATCCGCGCTTTCTCTATGCCGCCATCTGGGACATCCACATCAACACATGGGGCCTTAATTCGGGGGGACCGGACTCGGGAGTCTGGCGCACCGTTGATGGTGGCGACAACTGGGAGCGTGTGTCGTCGGTCGGTCGCGGATTGCCGTCCAGCAACGGGCAGACGATCGGCAAGATCGCCCTTGAAGTCGCGCCCTCGGAGCCGGGCCGCGTCTATGTGCTGACCGAAGAAGACGCGCCACGGTTCTACCGGTCCGACAACTACGGCCGCACCTGGTCCCACGTCTCGACCAATCACACGATGAACGAACGGGCGCCCTACTACACCCGCATTGGTGTGGACCCCGACAACGCGGACCAGATCTACTTCATCAGCGTCCGCTTCAGCATGTCCATAGACGGGGGGCGCACTCTGGTGGCCAGACCGCCGAGTGGCGGCGGGGACGCGCATGACGTCTGGATCGACCCGACCGACGGGGACTTCATCATGGTCGGGGACGACGTGGGCAACACGAATGTGTCGCTCGACGGCCGATCCTTCCAGAGTTTCCGGCTGCCGGTCGCCCAGATGTACCACGTGGCCGTCGATGACGAGATCCCGTACAACGTCTACGGCAACCGTCAGGACGGATACTCCTATCGCGGCCCCTCGAACACGCGGACCGGCTCGATCCCGTTGGGGATGTGGCAGGATGTGGGGGGCTGTGAGTCGGGATTTGCCCAACCCCTCCCGGATAACGCCAACATCGTCTGGTCAGGCTGTTACGACGGCGGCCTGGAGATCTACAACCACGAGTCCAAGCAGGTGCGCAACGTCCGCGTCTGGCCCGAATCCGGTTACGGCTGGGCTCCGGCTGACATGCGCTACCGCTGGCATTGGAACTTCCCGATCCACATTTCGCCGCACGATTCAGATGTGGTCTACGTGGGAAGTCAGTACGTCCACAGGACGACCAATGGCGGCCAATCGTGGGAGGAGATTTCCCCCGACCTGACGCTGAATCTGAAGAGCCATCAGCAGTCGTCAGGTGGAGTCGCCATCGACAACCTCATGACCTTCGACGGGTCGCTGGTCTTTTCAATCGCCGAGTCACCTCACGAAGCCGGGACCATCTGGGCCGGGACCAACGATGGACAGGTCCAGATCACGCGGGATGATGGCGCGACCTGGCTCAACGTGACCGAAAACATTCAGGGACTCCCGGAGTGGGGCACCATCGCCAACATCGAGCCCTCCCGGCACGATCCGGCGACCGCCTACATCTCGGTCGATCTGCATCAGATGGCCAACTTCGATCCCTGGATCTACAAGACCTCCGACTACGGGCAGAGCTGGGCGAAAATCAGCGGCGGCATTCCTTCGTCGCCCCATTCGTTCGTTCATGTGGTCCGAGAGGACCCCAAGCGGCCGGGGATGCTCTTTGCCGGGACCGACAACTCGGTCTGGACGACGCTGGATGATGGAGCGAACTGGACCAAGCTTCGTCTGGACATGCCCCCGGCCCCGGTCTATTGGCTGACTATTCAGGAACGCTTCGACGACCTTGTGGTTGCCACCTACGGCCGCGGCTTCTACATCATGGACGACATTGGCGCGCTCAGGGAACTCGACGCATCAACCATGACTGCGGCGACCCTGTTTGAGCCCCGGCCGGCCTACCGCTGGCAGGAGACGCTGGGCATCAAGACCGAGTCGTCGATGAGCACGGGTCGGGACCCTCGGTACGGAGCGGGCATCAGCTATTGGCTGCCCGAAAGCTCGGGACGCGTCAGCTTCACCATCGAGAACGCTGCCGGCGAGGTCGTGAGCACTCTCAATGGTTCTGGGAGCGCCGGACTGCAGCGAGTGTTCTGGGACCTTCGGCACCCCTCGCCCCAGCTGCCACGCTTCTACACCAAGCCCCCGGGGCGCGACTTCGTGCCCCTTGAGCAGGGTGCAGACCGCGTGGTCTACGTCTGGGACATTGACCTCACCCGAGGGCAGCGCGGTCCGCTGGCCGTGCCGGGCATGTACACCGTTCGAATGCAGGTCGGGGACGAAGAGCACGCCACGACGCTGGAGGTACTCAAGGACCCCTGGTCGGAAGGCTCGCAGGCCACCATCACCGAGCAGGTCGCGTTCAGTCTTGAGATGCGCGATCGGATCTCTGAAGTCACCGAGCTCATCACCCGCATGGAGCACACGCGGGTTCAGCTGATGGCCGCCGAAGCAGCACTGGGTCGAGACCAGACCACCGCGGCGGTCGCGGCTGAAGTCGCTCGGATGGAAGAGATGGCGATCGAGATCGAGGGGCGCCTGGTCGATGTGAACCTGACCGGGGCTCGGGAAGACTCGTTCCGGAATCCGATGATGCTCTACGGTCGGTTTTCAGCGCTTGCATCGGATGTGGACTGGCGTGGCTCTGACTTCATTCCCACGGAAGCGCAGCGAAGTGTGTACGATGTGCTGACCGAGCGCCTGAACGACACGCGGCGTGCGATTCAGGCGTGGCTGGACGGTGATCTCGAGGCGCTCAACAATCAGCTCCGGGCGCTGGGGCGGCCGCCGATTATTTCGCAGTAGGTGCGGGGGGCTTCGGGCCAGTTCGCCGGAGCCCCGCCGCATCTGCCTGGGCATCACTGCATCGATACCGAATAGCCCGGCACAAACTCGAATCTCCCTGAGTCCCCTACCCCGAATCTCGCCATGATCGACACCCTGATTCGTCGCCCTCGCCCTGATTGGTCTTCCTCATCGCTGATGTTGTCTGCCGCTTTGCTCGGCACGCTTGCGTTCGCTGGCTGCTCCACGGAAGCCGCGGACGTCGAGGCGCCAGCTCTGACACCCAAAGTGTTGCTGATCGGACTGGACGGGGTTCGCCCAGACGTCCTCGCCGAAGTCGACACCCCCTTCCTTGATGCATTGATCGCTTCGGGTGCCTTCACCGCCCAGGCACGGACCGGCTTCCCCACGGTAAGTGGCCCTGGATGGTCATCGATGCTCAACGGTGTCTGGCCCGAAAAGCACGGGGTGACGGGGAACGATTTTGAGAATGACCACTTCGAACAGTACCCGGACTTCCTGACTCGGCTGGAACAGGCCGACCCGTCACTCAACACGTTTGCCGCCGCCGATTGGATCCCGCTGATGGAGTCCGAGGATCAACGTCACACCATCAGTGACGTGGTCGACGTCAAAGTCGCACTTGATGGCTACGACTATGGGTGGCGTGAGGCCGATTCGATGTCAGTGGATGCCGCCGTCGACGCACTCACCAATGGCAACCCCGACGCAATGTTCGTCTACCTGGGGAATCCCGACGAAACCAGCCATCACTTCGGCTCGATCGGCGAAGAGTACCGGGAGGCGATTGCCGAAGCGGACCGACAGGTGGGCCGGCTAGTGACGGCGATGCGTGGCAGGAGCACGGTCATGGATGAGGACTGGCTGATTCTGTCCAGCACCGATCATGGCCGCACGGAACAGGGCGGACACGGTGGAGACACCGATGAAGAGCGGACGATCTTCGTGCTGGTGCACCGGATTGGGATCGCCGTCGGTCTGATTACCGAACCGACGTTCATCGTGGATGTGCCGGTTACGGCGCTCGCACATATGGGGGTCGAGATCGACCCGGCGTGGGGACTGGATGGCCGCGTGTTGGGTGGGGTGGGTGGACGCTGATCGGCCGAGATTACCCACGGCCTCCAGGAGCGCCCCACTCACCGGCCAGGGTCTTGGTACAGATCGTCGAGGTTGGCGGCCGCCAACTCGACCAGGAAATCCCCCAGCTTGGCCGCGACGTCCTGAAAGAAGCGCTCCCCCTTTCCTGGAGTAGCCGCTTTGGGATCGCCCACCCCGGTGTCTTCAGTCACCTCGCTCCAGTCCCGAGGCGCCCA
>JBDNHE010000107.1:0-2243 GCA_041688945.1 Gemmatimonadota bacterium
AAGCCGGACGACCCCGATGTCGATCGCGTCCTCAGTACGAACCTCAGTTCGGAAGAATCTGCCGAACCATGCTCAGCGAGGGAGAGGCCTGCACGTTGTATTCCTTCTCAAGTGCGCTGATGCTCGCGATCAGCAGCTGCTCGGTCAGGAACGGGTTGTGCGCCGCAGCACTCGCGTAGGCCAGCCGTGCATCGGGTCGGCCTTTGCCGCCAAACTCGGCCACGTTCAGGTTGAAGAACGCGCCTTCAGCCACCGTGAACTTCCCGTCCTTGTCATCGATCTCACCTCCGGCACCTTCGCCATTCGGATCGATCGTGGCCAGCAACCGCGTGATGTCTTCAGACAACGCCTGCAGACGTGCGGTGGCCGTACTCAAGGCCGAGAACGCACCCTGGGCTGTTGTGTGACAACCGGAGGCGGAACAGCCCTCGAATGACCGGAGGTCCAGGCTCAATCCGCAGTCCGCTGTGGTCGGGACTCCGTTCGCGTCTAAACAGGGGATGGCGTTGAAGCCGTGCCCAACCGCCTCGAAGACGAATTCACCAGTCGCAGCATCCGTGACCGTGGTCCCGGAGACGTGACAGGTCGCACAGAGTCGCTCGTTACCCGCGCTACCGTGCGAGGCGACGATCTCACCCGAATTGATCAACAGGCCGGGAGGGAACCAACCCACGTCGCCCTGGAGCAGACCGGTCTCCGGAGCATGCGGATGCAGTCCGTGAGAGGCGTTAGACGGCGAACTGCGACGATCATGGCACTGAGAGCAAAGGTTGTCTTCAATGGCGACCCCACCGATCGGGAATCGCAATTGCGCGTCGTACTCTGAGCCATGTGGGTCATGGCAGACCGCACAGGTGATCGGGAAGAGCTGACCCTCCTCGATGTAGGCCGTGTTCTCGCCGAAGCGCTTGAGAACCGCGCCTCCCTCATGGCAGCCGTTACATCCGTCCCGTCCGGCAGGAAAGGCGTTGAGCTCAGCGTGTCCCGACGTCTCCCATTGGTCGGTGAAGGCATGGTGCGTGCCCTGATGGCATTCACCGCAACCCGCCGTGTTGTCGAGGCCCACGGTCATGGCTGCGAGCGGAATGTTGTTGTCATTCGGATCCTGAACGTGAGCCAAGCCCGGGCCGTGACAGCTCTCACATTGGACGTCGTGATATCGGGTGTCCGGTACGGCGTTGTAACCTGCCGCAGCGGTCAGGACGTTTCCGAGCTCGTTGACGGTGTGACAACCCTCACAGAAGGCCTGCGCGTGTCCACTGTCCTGCAGCCCGTCCCAGGCGTCGGCGTGATTGGTCGCCGACCACTGCTTCTGGACACCTACGTGGCAATTGCCGCAGACGGTGAGTTTGGTGTCCTGGTCCGCATAGCCGAGCATGCCCTGGGCGGCGGCATCGGGTTCCTGGAAAAGTTCGCGATCGCGGAAGACGATCTTCTCATCGGTGCAGCCATAGCCGACCGACAGAACCGTTAGCCCGGCGAGGGTTCCAAGAATGGTCTTCTGAAGCCTGCTCATCAGATTCTCCACTGTACCGACTGACGAACGACAAGGTCGACAATCGATGAAATACAAGGGAGGGTACCTATAGTGTGTGCCCAGGGGGCGCACGGCGCAAGCCCGCTGTGGGTAGATCTACGGACTGTAGAAAGCTGCAGTCTCGCGAACGGGTGCTGCGCGACCCAAGTGACTGACTTTCAACTGGTTGCGGCGAACGCAGGCGCTACGGAGAAACGCAAGTCAGCAGGCGAATTCTTGGCGGCCTGAAGGGTTCCGCTTCGCACGTCCGATTCCGCGACTACCGGACGATCAGACTCGCAGACGACGCTCTCGGCGAGTTGAGTCCGTGGGCGGACGGGTCGCCCAAGCCGACGCGACAGTGCCCTCAGCGCAGGACAGAAGCGACGGTCAGCTGTCGCAGGACACCCGGCTCAACTGCCACGACCGCGGCTCGGGATCATCCGCCCCGGCATCGATGCTGACCACCAGTCGATCGTCCTTCACCGTGTAGCGGATGCGACGCGGGTAGTCGTGATCGGGCGCCTCGAACCAGGCCAGATTGCGCTCGCTGCGGGTAAGCCGAAAGACGGCCGGCGACGGCCGGCCGCCCGGAGCCGGCAGGTAGACGATTCCGTCTTCATCCATCCGCACGGTCAGATACTCGAAACTCATCAGCCGCGCGCCCGAGAACATGCGACTTGAGCCGAGCATGATGCCGGCCGCGGAGGGGGTGAACCGTTCCTCG
>JBDNHE010000108.1:0-9233 GCA_041688945.1 Gemmatimonadota bacterium
CGGCCCGAGGACGATTCCTGGTCGTCTCGCTGAACCGGCCAGGCGAGCCACCGCTCTTCACCGGACGCCAGATCGCGGATCCGCAGTCCGGTATCGGCAATGTGACGACTGGCATAGACCAACCAGCGACCGTCGGGCGAAAGCGTCGGCCGGAAGGCACCGCCGTAGCGATTTGATTCGCTGCGAATGTCGCCCGTCTCGCGGTCGTAGCGGGCCAGCTGATAGAGAGAAAGGCCGTTGTTGTAGAGAGAGCCAGACGCCATACGACCCGAAAACCAGACCCAGCGATCATCTGCGCCAAACGCCGCACCGATGGTCCTCAATGCCGCGGGCTCCGAGACCAGCTGCACGCCGCTGCCGCCGTCCTTGTGCCACATCCACAGCTTGCTGCCCTTGGTCGCGATCACATAGTCGCCATCCGGGGTCCATTCAGGCGACAGATACGATTCGGATTTGCCACGCGTGAGCTGCGCAGTGTCGGCCAGATCGAGCGAGACGATCCAGACGTTCTCCCCGCCATCGCGATCCGAGATGTAGACCATGCTCTCGCCATCGGGCGAAAAACGGGGCTGCATGTCGAAACCCATTCCGCGGGTGATCTGCGTGGCCTCACCTCCGGAGAGCGGAACGGTGTAGATGTCGCCCAGGAGATCGAAGGCAACGGTCTGGCCGTCGGGAGAGATGTCCAGCGACATCCATGAACCCTCGGTAGCCCGGAACGAAACCGTACGCCCCGGATTCAACGGCAGCTTCTCGCGCAGCGTCTTTGCGTCGGGAAGCGTGTCGTAGGGCGCGTCCTGGGCGTTGATCGCCGCGGGTGCCCCCAGCATAAGTAGAGCGAAGGCCGCGAAAATGCTGATGCGTCTCATGGTGTCATCCATCAAATGGTTCCGTGATTTCAGGTCTCCGGGCAGCTACTCCGCCGCCCCGGCGCCGCGTCTATTCAGGCGCCCATTGTAGTGTGGCAGAAGTCCCGTTGCATTCGTGCGTCGCTACGGACACGGGCCTTCTGCCACACCACATTATGGCTTCGCTTCCGCACGCGCACTTCCATGCGCAGACGATCTGCCCGAGGCGAAGGGAAACGCGGTCGGGCGGGAATGCGGTGGCGCGTGGACTGCGGTGGTGCGGGAATGCGTGGTGCGGGAATGCGGTGGTGCGGACCGAGCGGTCAGCGCTGACCGCAAGTCAGCGGCAGAGTGACGCCGGGTGTCCGCTCAACGGCCTGGGCCAGGAGGTCCGCCCGATGGTTGCGCTGCAGGGCGCCACAGAACGCGACCTCCGATGCGACAGGATCGCCCAGGTGGCCCTCGGCTTCGCCCAGCACCAGCCAGAGTTCGGGCGAGACGCGGTTCAGGTCGTCATAGACGCGGTAGTTGGTCTCGGACTGCCTGGCCAGAAAGGCCGAGTCCGCCTGAATCCACGGAAGGACGAGTGCTCGTGCCCCGGCCCAGTCGCCCTGCGCCCCACGGAGGCCCGCCAGCGCCCTCGGAAAGATTGGCGAGTCGGGTACCAGTTCGACGGCGGCCTCGGCCCTCGTGACCGCCTCAGCCAGATCCCCCCGGGGCAACGCCACGCGGTAGGCGTAGTACATCAGCCGGTTCGCCATTCCGACTCGACCCAGCGCCTCGTCGGGGATCTCGTAGAGCATGGCCAGCTGGGCGAGTTGGTCGCGCTGAACCCGGGCGTGGATCGCCGCCGTCCACGAGAGGCCGGCCAGCACCAGCGCAGCGCCGCCAAGGACGATCCAGCGATTGAGGGCGTGCGGCCGCGCCGAGAACACCCGGGCCAGCAGCATCGCCCCGCCTCCGATCACCGCGATCGCAGGCAGGTAGATCCAGCGCTCCTGAGCCAGAAGAGTCGTGGTTCCGATGGACCCTCCGATGTTGTCGACGCGGGCCAGCGGTGAGTAGGTGATCCAGAAGAGCGCCGCCCAGAAAGCCAGTTCCGGCTTTGACCGCCACAATAGGGCCAGTGCCGCGCCCCCCAGAACAACGACCACCGCCACCAGGGTCAGTGGATCGGATGGGTCCGCATTCGCGGTGGCGACCATCCAGGGGTGCATCTCGGGAAATGCCCACCCCATCGGGATCACGATCCGGGCCAGATGCACCACCACCGTCTTCATCACTCCAACCGAGAGGGCTACCGTGCCAACGTCCTCCGCGTATCCGACGGTGCCGGGGAAGATCGACAGGACGCCGAACCGCCACGCGAGGTACCCGACGAACACACCCCACAGCGGGAGCGTCGCAACCAGGCCGGAGCGCAGCGGTCGCGAATCCCGGAAATGGGCCAGGAGCACCAGGGCGACGGCTGCCGCCGGGTACGTGATGCCCGACTCTTTGGACAGGACGGCAAGCAGAAAGAGAGCCGCGCTGCCAACGATCCAGCGGGTCGGGACCCGATCCATCGTGGACGACAGCGGGGGGTTGGACGACTGCGCGGGGTTGGATGACGATGCGGGGCTGGATGACGATGCGGAGCCGAAGGTCCCGTCGCCAGAATCGGGGGGCGAGGCGAGATCCGCCGTCCGGTATCCGAGCCCGCGCGCGAAAGCGACCAAGGCCGCCAGGTAGAAGCTGGTGGCCATCAGATCGCCCAATGCCGCCGGCTCCGTTACGGCGAACGCGTGGACCGGATGGACGACCCAGAGTGCGCCGGCCAGCAGGCCCGCCAGGCGAGACCGTCCGACGCCGGCCACAAGGAGCGCCAGCAGGGCGGCGTTGAGCCCGTGCAGGAGCATGCCGGTCAGGTTGTAGAACCAGGCGCGGTCGCCCCACAGGCGGTACTGCAACCAGAACACCGTGTTGGTGATGGGCCGGTAGTAGCCTGAGAGGTAGATATACCCTCGTGTGTCGGCCCCCTCGAAGAAGTCCCGCGTGAAGAACTCGGCCGGGGTGCCATCGGTGACGATGTTGTTCTGCGTCGACAGGAAGCGCGCGTCGGACTCGAGCGGCTGGTTGAGGACACCCCGGTAGGTGACAACAGAGCCGAGCATCAGGAGCGCGAGAAGTGCCAGACGGAGCCAGCCGCGCCGAGGCGGTTTGGGCCCAGGTCGGTCGGTGGCCGCCGGTTCGGCAGGATGATCGTCGGGGTGATCGGTCATGCGGGGAAACTCCACCCAAGCGCGGGATGCCGCTACCCGGGCGGCTGTTTCATTCGCACCGGATCGACCGGAAAGGAAAACGGCCCGCCGCCCGGTTTCGGGGTGGCGGGCCGTTGAGCCGCTAGCTGCGGATGGCGGTCAGTTGTCGTCGCCCGCGCCGCCGATGGTGGCGCAGATCAGCTGGGGCTGGACGCCTGCGATGCCACTTCCAGTCGTCCGAACAGTCCAGTTCCCGATCCCCCCGGCAATGTACATCTCAACGACGCGATCCAGCTTGTTGCTACCTCTCACGCCGATGCCCAGCGGTGACTTCCCGCCGCCACAACCCATAGAGCGCGTGTAGAGGTTGCTGCCTTGTTCGGTCCACTCCACTGCATCGCCCGACCCTTCGACGACGCCGTACCCACTGAGCCCGGAGCCATCCGCGCCTGTTGCTCCCGTCGCTCCCGTCGAACCAGCCGAACCAGCCGGACCAGCCGAACCAGCCGGACCCGTCGCGCCCGCGGGGCCGATTTCACCCTGAGGTCCGGCCACGCCCGCATTGCCGGCATCTCCTTTGGCACCCGCTGCACCTGCGAGACCGGCCGCGCCCGCGTCTCCCGTCGCACCTGCCGACCCCTGCAGTCCGAGTGGACCGATCGGCCCCGTCGGTCCAGCCGGCCCTGTCTCACCCTGCGGTCCAGCCACCCCGGCGGTACCGGAAGTACCGGCAGCACCAGCAGCACCCGCAGGTCCCGCCGGACCAGCCTCACCCGCCGGACCAGCCGGCCCCGCAGGACCGACGATGTTGAACGAAATCGGAACGTGCGCACCGCTCAAACACGCAGCAGGCGTGCCGTTCTGCCCGATGATGTAGAGCGTCCCCGTGCCGGGAATCAGGCAGGCGCGGAGTACATTGGCGTCCTGCGCGGCCAGCGGGCCTGCGGGCGCAAAGGCAGCGATTGCTGCGGCGGCCAGGAAGATGGAAGTAGTGCGTCTCATGATCAGTTTCCTCGAGTACTTCGGAGCGTGTGCTCCAGAACATCCAGTGAGTGTGCGACCAGTGAGAGCTCAGGGCCTTCGGCCCCCCAGTTCCCACCGTTGTATCCGCTGATTGCAGCCCGTGCCGATTCGATGGCTCGGAATATGTCCCCGGCGCTGGTTCCATTCAGAGCGCTGACAACCCCGGACAGCCCCTGCAAAATCGCCGCGCTGCCAGCAGCGTCAGACAGCCCGCCCAGCAGCCGTCCGGAGCTGTCGGCAAGAGAGGGCCCTGCGGCGTCAACCTGATCCCGCGGCGGCAGCGGCCAGGGAGACACGGCTACGGTGAAGGTGTCGACAGCGGGCCCGGCCTCGGCAACGATCCGGGCGGTGCCAACCGAGCGTCCGACAATGACGCCACCGTCCATCTCCGCGACTGCGGGGTCAAGGGAGTGGAAGTAGACGCGGACTCCGTCACCTCCGCCCTGCAGAGAGTATTGAGCGGCAACCCGATCTCCGTCGACCAACTCTCCGGCGGCACTCCCCGAAATTCCCGTCACCGACAGATTCGCCGGTGGCCCTCTGAAGACGTTGAGGGACTGAACGTCGCGGGTCGGTGTTGAAGCGCTCAGCGTCACCGGCGGCGAACGCCCACTCCATTCGGCGACTCCGGCGCTCTGATCTCCGCTCATCAGGACGAGTTCGACAGTGACCTTCAGCACCGTCTGAGCCGGTACCTGCACCGCCATCTCAAGGAGCCAGCTCCCCGCGTCGGGGTTAACAGCTACGACGGTCGAGCCGGCGGGCGCGCCGGTGAGGACATCCGTCGCCGTCAGTCTGACATGGGTAATCGGCTGCGCCGGCGCGCTGGATATGGTATTCATGAAGACCGGCGCGAGAGCGATCCCAACGGGAAAAGTCGGATCGACGATCCCGGATATTCGCTCGCCGTCCACGCACCCCGAAAGGAGTGTGAGGCAAAAAATTATCAGGATACGAGGTCTTCTGATCATTGGGCGCAAGGTAGCATGACGAGGGACCCCAAGACGATCCTCTCGACTTATAATTCCGCCTGCGCCAGACACTTCCGCCTAATTAAGAAACCTTTAATGTTCGTTTCTCCTCGAAATTGTCCCGAACCTCGGATCCGTCGATGCCTGCTCGCGGCACTTCTGGCCGGCTGGGTGCTGGTCGCAGCCCCACAGGCCGCGCGCGCCCAGGGTGTCGGGCCCTCCGTGGGAGGCTTCGTCACGGGCGCCACCGCCGGCACGGTCGTTTCAGCCGGAATCATGGCGCTGGCCGCTCAGAGCGAGGTGTACCTCTGGAACCCTCACGACCTGATGGGTTCGATGGGGATTCCGATCGCCGTCGGCGCCTTGGGCGGGGGTATCCAGGGTGCGGTTGCCTCGGACCGCCTGCGGCCAGCGGTGCTTCTGTCGGCGACTGCCGGGCTGGCGGGCGTGGGCCTCGGGTACTTTCTCGGGCGTGAGGTGTGGGACGACGGCCAGAATGGTTGGGCGGGAGCCCTGATCGGGGGCGGAGCCGGCGCACTGGCGGGCTGGCTGATCGGGACTGCCATCAGCGGGAGTACCAGCGAGGCGATTCCCTCGACATCGGTGACGCTCGTCGCCATTCCGCTAGGAGGGGGCCGGTGATCAGCTACAGGTGGCGCCGGGTCGGTCCGCAACAGGTTGATCCGCACCAAATCGATACTCCCCAGGTCGATCCGCCCAGGGTCGGTCCACACCCGGGCAGCGGCCACCGATTTGTCGCGGCCGTCGCGCTCTCAATGGCGGTTCTGACCCTGGTCTCGGGATGCTCCCGGCGTCTCCCCCCCTCCCCGCCTGCCGTCTCAGGGGCGGCGACCCCCAGTCCTGAGACGGTGGAATCGGTTCTGTTTCTGGTCGGCGATCCGGGAGAGGCGATCCCCGGCCGGTCTCCTCTGATGGCGCAGCTGGCGGCCGAGGTCGAAGCCTGGGCCGGGCTGCTTCCCGAATCCTCTATTCGGGTCGCCTACCTTGGAGATCTGGTCTACCCGGTCGGGGTCCGCCCGGTGGGAACTCCCGAGCACCGGCAGGATACCCTGGCACTTCGGGCCCAACTCGATGTGATCGGCGGTGAGGCGGCCTCCAGGCAGCGGGTCGAACTCCTGTTCATCCCGGGGAATCACGACTGGGGGAACGACATCGGGGCGAAAGGGGCCGAGCGTCTCGGTCACACAGAAGCCGTAATCGAACGCTGGGCTGGCCTGGGATACCCGGTCCGCATGACGCCCTCGAACGCGGTCATCGGCCCGGTCGTGCTTCCCCTCGGGTCGGACGTCCAGGCCGTGATTCTGGACACGCAGGCCTGGCTGGCGGGCACGGACGCCGAGAGGGCCGCAGCGGGCATCGACCTGCGCCAGGCGCTTTCGGCACCCGGCCAGACGTCGATCATTCTGGGGCACCACCCTCTGCGCACCGGTGGCAACCACGGCGAACGCGCACTGGACGATCCATTCGCCCTGCTGTCCCGGGCGGGAGCGATCCCCCAGGACCTGACCTCCACACCCTACCGCCGAATGAAAACCGAGATCGAGAACGCCTTTGCCGAGGCCGGTCGACCGCTGCTCTTCGCAGCCGGGCACGATCACAACCTCCAGCTGTTCGGCGCGGGCGACCCCGTGCGAGAGCCGCGGTGGACGCTGATCAGCGGCAGCGCCTCCAAACTGACCGATGTGGCCGACGCTCCGGGGATGGTTTTCGGTGGACCGTGGCCGGGGTTCGGTCGCCTGTTCGTTCTGCGGGACGGGCGGATCATCCTTCAGGTGGAAGCCGCCGGGAGTGGCGCTCAGCTTTGCGACCAGGCGGCGGTGTCCGACATCACACGTTGCCTCAGCGAGCAGAGCGGCGGCTTTCGGACCATTTTCTCCGAACGGTTGCGAGGGGCCCGATGAATCCGTCGGGCTGCTGGGTCGTAGGGCCAGTCATACCGTGTCGTCCCACATTTCTGAACCCCTGAGATATGAAGAATTTTCTGATCCGACTCTTCGTCAACGCGCTCGCCCTTTCGGCGGCTGCGTATCTGGTTGCCGGCGTTCAGCTGAGCGACGACTTCGTTCAGGTGCTCCTGGTCGCCCTGGTGTTCGGGCTCATCAACGCGATCCTGAAACCCATCCTGATGCTCCTCTCCTTCCCCTTGCTCTTCCTGAGTCTGGGTCTGTTCTTGATCGTCATCAACGCGGCTCTGCTGCTGCTCACGGCGCGGCTGGTGGATGGCTTTGAAGTCGCCGGGTTCATGCCGGCCCTGATCGGTAGTCTGGTGATTTCCGTGGTGGGAATGGTGCTCAATGCGGTGCTCCAGGACGACGAGAAGAAGTGAGGTCGTGACCCCACCGCTCGTGACCTCACCGGTGGACGAACTCTTCGTTGCTACGCCTCCGGGCCTGGAGCGTGTTACCGAGGCCGAAGTCGCGGAGATTCTCGTCCGCGAGGGGTTCCTGGCCGAATCGGACCTGTGCGAACGCCTGGTGGGCGGGGTTCGGGTTTCAGGTGACGAGCGTGTGCGCGCCACCCTGCTTCTGCATCTCTCGACCGCTTCGCGAGTGCTTGTGCGGCTGGGGACGTTTCGGGCGCGCGGCTTTCCGGAGCTTGAGCGCCGCCTCTCGTCGATCAACCTGGACTCGGTCCGCACCGAGGGCCGACCCGTGCATCTGGAGATCACCAGCAAGAAGTCCCGACTGTACCACACCGGGGCGATCGAAGAACGAATCCGGCGTACCCTTGGACTCGGCGATCCTCCCACCGGATCTGACATCGATGCGGCGGATGACCACAACCCGCCTGTGAGTGAGGGCGACCCACTCCGCATTGTCGTGCGCGTGCACCGGGACGAATTCACCATCTCGGCAGACGCGTCTGGCCGCGGGCTGCATCGCCGCGGCTACCGACTTGCAACCGCCAAAGCACCCATGAGAGAAACGCTGGCGGCGGCGCTGATTCGGGTCAGCGGTTGGACTCCGGACTCCCCTCTGGCGGACCCATTCTGCGGATCCGGTACGCTGCCCATCGAGGCCGCACGGATGGCGAGGCGGATTCCCGCCGGCATGGATCGCAGCTTTGACAGCGAGCAGTGGCCCTCGGCCGAGGCAGACATCTGGGAGCAAGTCAGATCCCGCGCCCGAGATGGGATTCTGGAATCGGCTCCATCCAGCATCGTCGCGTGCGATCGCGATGCGGGTGCGATCGCAGCGACCCGTGCCAACGCGGAACGAGCTGGAGTATCGGGAGATCTGACCGTGGTGGAGGCGGCGTTCTCGGATGCCCCCATCCCCGCCGGTGCCTGGGTGCTGATGAATCCGCCCTACGGTCATCGGGTGGGTGGCGGTGACCTGCGAAACCTGTACGGCAAGCTGGGTTCAAAATTGACCGAATGGGGAGCTGCCGGAATCGCGCTCGTGACCGATGAACCAGAGCTGCTGCGCCACGGAGGCGTCGACGGGGCGGTGCGCTTCAAAACCAGAAACGGGGGGATCGACATCACGGCGGTCTCTGCGGCGATCACCCGGGGCGACTGATCCCTTCCGGTGCGACGCCCGCCCGCGCCTGCTTTTCGTCGCCTGTGAAGCGTCGGCCAGTGGCCCGCCGTGTCTGTCCGTCCTATGCTTCTCTGCTGCTCGACACCCCGTCGCTCAGCCCCCTGCGTTGAACCGGAGCCTGAATTGGCCGACAAGCCCCATCACACATTTCTGAAGGTCGGGCCCCGGTGGTTGAACATGAGCACGGTCACCGAGGTGCACATCGAAGAGGACAAAGTGACCGTGAGCTTCGCGGCTCCCATGGCAAGAAGGATCTCGAACCCCGCGTCAGTGGTCACAGACACGCTGCGGTTGATCCTGAAGGATCCCGCCGAGATGGAGACCGTGCGAAAATGGTGTTCGCGCAACGACGTGGGATAGGCTGAGCGAAAGCTCTAGAAGCCTGTTGAAGAAGTGGGGCGAACCTCGTTACGGGCGCCATGGGGCCAGATTCGAGGCGGATCGCCGAAGGCATAGCCGTCAGCTACGTCGAGGCGGTCCAACGAAGAAGATGGCCCCATGCCGCCCGAACCCATAGGGCGAAGGGGGGTTCGGCGGTCCATGCTGCGTCTCTCCTCCTCCCCGTAGCTTTCGCTACGACTCGTCGTC
>JBDNHE010000109.1:0-4885 GCA_041688945.1 Gemmatimonadota bacterium
AAAAGGCCTCGAAAGAGATCATGCAGGCCTGCGTCGACGCCGGGGGCACCATCACCGGTGAGCACGGCGTGGGCCTCGACAAGCGTTCGTACATGACGTTGGTCCATGGACCTGCAGAGATCGACGCGATGAGGCGAGTGAAGGCTGCCTTCGACCCTCGCGGTCTGATGAATCCGGGCAAGGTTCTCCCTGATGCCGATACCGCTGCCGATACCTATACCGATACCGACGTCCTCGTGCGGTCGGGTCAGAAGGCCGTTGCTACCGGCCCTGAGACTTCACAGTCCGGAGTGATCGAGTACGTCCCTGAAGATCTGACCATCACGGTCGACGCCGAGATGCTCTGGTCGGAGCTGGGAAGGATCACCCGCGCGAAAGGGCAGTGGGTCCCCGCGCTTCCGCCGACCGCCGCCGACAGGAGTCCCAATGACAGTCCCGGAGACAGTCCCAATGCGAACTCCGGGGACGTGCCTGGTGTGACTGTCGCGCAGGTCCTGGCCGAGGGTACATCCGGTCCATTGGCCCCGCACTACGGGCGGCTGCGCGATCTGGTTCTCGGCGCACGTCTGACCACACCGGATGGACGCGCCCTTCGCCTGGGTGGCCGGGTCGTGAAGAACGTGGCGGGCTTCGATCTGTTGAGGCCCGTGGTCGGTGCCGGTGGGACACTGGGGGTGATCACCGAGGCGACGCTGCGGTTGTATCCGATCCCGGCGGCTATGGCCACGATTGAGATCCCGTTTGGGGCGACGTTGCCCGGGCTGCCTGTCACGCCTGCGGCGTTTCTTGTGATGCGCGGCGACCAAGGGGCGGAGGGCACCGTCCTGATCCATCTCCACGGCTCCGAGCTTCAGGTGGCCGCCGAGGTCGACGAGCTTCTGACGCTGTTCGGCACGCCGGAGGGGGCAAGGGTCCATCGCGGTGATGCTGCCCTGTCCAGGATCACCAAGGCCTCCGATCTGAGCGGTGCTCCGATCCAGATTATCGCGTCCCCGACAGCCCTGAATGGCCCGGAGCTGGCTGCCGGCCTGGAGGCGCTGTTGGCCGACGAATCATCGGGAGTCCGGCGCTGTGCCTCGCCCCTTGAGGGCCGCGAGGTGTGGGCCTGCGAGTCCCTCTCACCCGATCTGGAACGCTGGGTTGGGTTGGCCGGCCGCTTTGCAGCCGAGGGTGGGGAGCTGCGAATTGCTGCCGGTCCAGAGGATCTGCAAAGCGCGCTCGATAAGGTCCGATTTGAATCTGACAGCCGCAGTGGGGCTCGCGTGCTGGCCGAGTCCGTGCGCCTCACTTTTGATCCGCCGCCCCCGGAGTCGAAAGCATGAGCAGCGGATCCAAGCCCACCGACGTGACGCGTCTGGCCCAGATGATCGACGAGGAGGATGGTCTCCTTTCCTGCGTCCACTGTGGTTTTTGCCTACCAGCCTGTCCGACCTATGTCCGACTCGGCGACGAGGCGGATTCTCCAAGGGGTCGCCTGCACCTGATGCGGGCTGTGGGCGAGGGTCGTCTGGATCCCGCCGAGGACGCCTTCCAGACCCACATGGATCGCTGCCTGGGATGTCGCGCCTGCGAGCCGGTCTGTCCCTCCGGTGTCGCATACGGGCACCTGCTGGAGGAGGCCCGCGCCGTCGCCGTCGCGGCCCGCCCGCTGCCCCGGACTACCCGGGTGCTTCTGCGCGTCTTCGGGTCAAAACGTCTGTCGGGTCTCGCGATGTTCGGGGGTCGGCTGTTGCGGCGGATGCACCTGGCCGGAGCCCTCTCGCGGAGGACGCCCTCGAGTACGCTCCGTACGGCGTTTCGGATGCTCGCAGCCAGTGCGCCTGGATGGCAGTCTCGTCTGCCTGTCGAACCGGTGTCGCAGAAGGCGAATCGACCCCTCAATCCGCCCCCATTGCCTCGGAGTCCTGGTCGGATCACAGGCGATCGGCAACGGCAGTTGGTCAATCTGGACGGTTGCGTGCAGCAGGGTCTGTTTGGCCGAGTGAACGACGCCACCCGGCGCGTGCTTGAGGCAAACGACTACCGGGTAATCGACTGGAAAGCCGGGTGCTGCGGCGCGCTCCATGCGCATGCCGGGGCCCTGGAAGATGCCCGGGTGCGGGCACGCGAGAACATCGCTGCCTGGGAGGACGCCGGCCGGCCGGGAGTGGTCGTGAACGCGGCCGGATGCGGAGCTGCGATGAAGTCCTATGACAAGCTTCTCGCAGCCGATTCACCCTGGGCCGAACGGGCCTGCGCCTTCTCCGCCGCCGTGCGGGACGTCTCGGAGTGGTTGGCCGAAATGGGTCCGCGATCCGGAGCGTCGATCCCCGCAAAGATCGCCTACGATCCTCCGTGTCACCTGCTGCACGCCCAGGGGGTATCGGACCCCGTCGATCGTCTGTTCGCCGCGATTCCCGACCTGGAACGACGCCCGGTGCAGCGCGCGAGCGAGTGCTGTGGCGGGGCCGGGATTTACGCGATGACCCACCCCGAGTTGGGCGGTCAGATCGGGCGCGACAAGATCGCCAATCTGCGTGCGACAGGAGCGAGAATGTGTGCCACGGGGAACCCGGGGTGCATGATGCAGATCGGGGCCGGCCTGATTGAGGCGGACGCCGAGATGGACGTGGTGCATCCGGTGGAGTTGCTGGACGAGAGCTACCGACGTGCAGGGTACTATCCAAAATGAAGAATGGTGATCAGGGACGACCCGATCCGATGGAGCGCCCGACGTGAGCGGAACTGAGATGCATTCGGTCGTTGCGGCCGCCCGGGTCCGGCAGGGTCAGGTCGTCGAGCTCCTCAGTCGCTTGGCATCAATCGAGTCGCCAACGGACGATCCGGCGGCCGTCGCGACCATGCAGAACGCGTTGCGGGCAGAACTGGAGAAGCGCGGATTCCAGGTCCGGCTCATCGGCGGGTCGAGTGTTGCGTCCGGTGGTGCGTCCCGGGCCGACGACGAACCACGTGCGGCGACCCAAGGACGTGCGGGCCCCCACCTGCTCGCCACCCGGACGGAACGTGTCTCGGGGCGGCCGGTTCAGTTGATCATGGGCCATGCCGACACCGTTTGGCCGCACGGCACTCTGGAGTCCATGCCCGTCCGCATCGTGGACGGACGGCTGCACGGTCCCGGGACCTTCGACATGAAGGCCGGCATCACCAGCTTCCTCACGGCGATGGACATTGTCGCTGAGCTGGGCCTGGAGCTCCCGGCTGAGCCGGTTCTGTTCATCAATGCCGACGAAGAGATCGGCAGTCCGACCTCCAAGCAGTATGTGACCCGACTGGCGCGTTGCGCCCAGAGAGCCTGGGTCCTGGAGCCGCCCTACGGACCGACTGGGAAGATCAAAACTGCCCGGAAAGGGATGGTGAAGATCCACATCGTCGCCCACGGACGCGCCGCGCACGCAGGGCTCGATCCGACCGCCGGAGCTTCCGCGATCGCCGAGATTGCGCGGGTCGTCCTCCTGCTTCACGCGATGCAGGATCTGGATCGTGGCGTCAGCGTAAACGTAGGCCTGATCTCCGGTGGCACACGGCCCAACGTTGTTGCAGCGCGGGCTGAACTGACCGCCGACGCCAGGGTTCTGGCCATGGCCGATGCCGCTGATCTGATCGCCGGGGTCGAAGCCCTGAAGTCAGAAACGGAGGGTGTGCGACTCCAGATTGATGCCCGTGTGGCTGTGCCTCCCTTCGAGTCGACCGAACGCAATCGCAGACTCTGGGCCACCGCGCAAGCCGCCGCGCACGGAATCGGGCTTGAGCTCGAGGAGGTCACGGTTGGCGGCGCGTCCGACGGCAACACCACCTCGCGCCATACGGCGACGCTCGACGGGCTCGGGTTCGTTGGGGATGGAGCCCATGCCACGCACGAACATGTCGTGATCGATCGGATTCCCGAGCGTGTCGGTCTGTTGGTCGCGCTTCTCACAGCACCCTTGGCCGGGGCTCAAGCAGACGGGGTTCAGGCAGACGATGACCAGGACCCGGAGGCGGGATGATCCATCACCACATCGTCATCCGCCCACTGGATGGCTTCGAAGAGTGTCGGGCGGCGGCACGCTTTCAGGACAAGGTCTGGGGTGAGGGGTTCAGCGAACGGGTTCCGGCGTCGTTGCTCAAGGTGGTACAGCGCATCGGAGGTGTGGCGACGGGCGCCTTTCTCCGAGCCGGCGATGGTGAGGGCGAAGAGGGCGAGCTCGTTGGGCTGGTCTTTGGCATCACCGGTGTGGAAGAAGGCCGGACGGTGCATTGGTCAGACATCCTGGGGGTCGATCCTCGCTATCGGGATCAGGGAGTCGGGCGCCGGTTGAAATGGGCACAGCGGCGGGCTGCGATCGCCGCGGGCGCCACGCGCATGTACTGGACATTCGATCCCCTGGAGGCCCGAAACGCCTGGGTGAACCTGGAGCGGCTGAGCGCGGTTGTACGGGAGTATGTGCCCGACATGTACGGCATGTCGGACTCACCGATTCATCGCGGACTGGGGACGGATCGGCTGATCGCACTCTGGTCGCTGCTGGCCCCGGGTGTCGAACTGAGATCCCCGATGGCCGACGTTCCCGATCCCGCGCCGGCCGGGCCCGAGATTTATGGGCCCGTCGGTGAATGGCCGGAGCCGAAAGGCATCGCCTATCCCCGACTTACCGACCAACCGGTGAGGGTGGCCATCCCGACAGATATTCAGGCGCTGCGAGATGCCGACCCCGCCTTGGCAGCCCGGTGGCGGGACCGCACCCGAGAGGTTCTCCAGCCGTTGCTTGGTGCGGGTGCCGAGATCCGGGGCTTTGAGCGTGGCCCTCAGACCTGTGAGTATGTGGTGCACCCCGCTCGACTCGAAGAACCCTCCGGTCCGACCAGGTCGTGAATCCATGAAGTTCGATCGAATCGAGATGAGGAT
>JBDNHE010000110.1:0-3585 GCA_041688945.1 Gemmatimonadota bacterium
CTGATCAACGAACTGGTGAGAGACGCGGGCCGGACTCTCCTTGCCGTAACGCACTCGCGCGAAGTGGCCGCCCAGGCGGACCGGATCCTGCGGCTGGATCATGGGCGTTTGGTGGAGGACGCACCGTGAGCCTGCTGGCCACGGCCTCCAGACGCTTTCTTTTCAGGCATCCGGGGCAGCTGGCTCTCACCGTCCTGGGGGTCGCGCTGGGTGTGGCCGTCGTCGTGGCGATCGATCTGGCGATACAGAGCTCGCGGGCGGGCTTCAGAGCTTCGACCGAAGCGGTGGCTGGGCGCACAACCCACTCCATCGTCGGGTCAGCGGATGACCTCCCGGACTCGCTCTTCACCGCGCTGCGAATCGAGTTGGGGATTCGAAATGCGGCCCCGGTGGTCGAGGGCTACGTCCGCTCCGATGCCTTCCCTGGCCAGGCGCTGCGACTGCTTGGCGTCGATCCTTTTTCGGAACGGCCCTTCCGCAGCTACCTGGGGGTTTCCGGACCTGAAATCGACATCGGCCTCTTTGTCATCCAGCCAAACACGCTCCTCCTTCCGAGCGCCATGGCGGACAGCCTGGAGGTTGGGGACGAGTTGAGTATCGTGGTGGGTGGTCGACGCCTGACCGCCTCGGTTGGAGGGGTGATTAGTCCGGGCGACGGAGTCGGCAGCGGCCTGGATGGGCTGCTCCTGAGTGACATCAGCACCGCCCAGGACATGCTTGAGATGCCGGGGCGGCTGAGCCGGATCGATCTGATCCTGCCCGAGGGAAGCGAAGGCGACGCGCTGCAGCAGGCCATTCAGGCGGTTCTCCCTCCCGGAGCGCGGATTGAGCTGGCAGGCGTGCGTGCCGATCAGATGGCCGGCATGCTCCGCGCTTTCGATCTGAACCTCACTGCGCTGAGTCTTCTGGCACTCGTCTTCGGGATGTTCCTGATCTACAACGCCATGACCTTTTCGGTGGTGCAGAGGCGGGAGCTGCTCGGCAGCCTCCGGACTCTGGGCGTCACCCGTGGTGAGATCGTCAGAATGGTCACGGGCGAGGCATTGATCACGGCAGTGGCTGGGACGGTTCTTGGCCTCGTGGGCGGCATCTTCCTGGGCCGAGGGCTGGTCCGGCTGGTCACTCAGACCATCAACGACCTCTACTTCGTTCTCTCCGTCGAGAGTGTGGCTCTGCCCCCGGCCGTGTTGATCAAGGGCGCGCTCCTTGGCCTGATCGCGACTCTGCTTGCCACACTTCCCGCGGTGCTGGAGGCGGTGAACTCCCAACCCCGCGCGAGTACCACCCGTTCGGTGGTGGAAGACCGGGCGCGTGTCCTGGTGCCGCGCGCGGCCGCCCTCGGAATCGTGTTGATTCTTCTGGGGGGAGCGGCCTTCCTGGTGCCATCGCGTAGCCTGACACTCTCCTTTGTCGGGCTCTCGGGCACGCTCCTGGGGATGGCGTTACTCACACCCCTGGCCACCGTGGGCGTGATCGCGCTGCTGCGCCCGCTGCTTGGAGCCACCATCGGGATTCTCGGCGTGATGGCGGCGCGTGGTGTGGTTCAGTCACTCTCGCGCACGGCTCCCGCGATCGCGTCGCTCGTGGTGGCGGTATCCGTCACCGTGGGGCTGGGGGTGATGATCTCGAGCTTCCGTTCCTCCGTTTCGCGATGGCTCGACTACACCCTCCAGGCTGACGTCTATGTCTCACCCCCCTCTCTGGTCGCTTCGCGCGCCGACGGGGTGCTTCCAGCCGATCTCGTCGAGCGGTTGCTCAATACTGCCGAGGTGTCGGGAGCCAACACCTACCGAGGTGCGACCCTGACCGGCCCCACGGGGCCCATCAACCTGATGGCGGTGGAGCTGGATCCCCGGGGGGAGTCTTCTCTCTCGTTTCTGGAGGGAGACCGCCGCGCGGCCTTCGAAAAGTTTCGGGCTGGCACCGGTGCATTTGTCTCCGAACCCTGGGCCTGGCGAAACGAAATGGGGGTCGGCGATACCCTTCGCCTGCCGGCAACCGGGGGCGTGGTCGCCCTCTCCATTGAGGCCATCTACACCGACTACGGTTCGGACCAGGGCGTCGTGATGATCGGACGCACCGCATGGGATCGGGGTTGGAGCGATGACCGGATCACCTCGTTGGGTCTCTTCCTGCACGACGGCGTCGATGCCGAGGCAGCGGTCGACCGACTTCGCACGCTGGTCGGGCCGGATCAGGTCGCCGTGATCCGGTCCAATCGAACTCTCCGCGCGGGATCGCTCGAGGTTTTTGATCGCACATTTGCCATTACCGCGGTCCTGCGGGCCCTGGCCTTCGTCGTTGCCTTCATCGGCGTGCTCAGCGCGCTGATGGCGCTGCAGATGGAGCGGGCACGTGAACTCGCAGTCCTGCGGGCCAACGGCTTGACCCCCCGTCAGGTGTGGGGCCTGGTGACCGCACAGACTGGCCTGCTGGGTACGGTCGCAGGCCTGCTGGCGGTCCCCGCTGGAATCGTCCTGGCGGTCATCATGATCTTTGTCGTCAATCGCCGTTCGTTCGGCTGGACATTGCAGATGGAGCTGGGTGCTGGCGTGCTCGTACAGACCGTTGTGCTGGCGGTTGTGGGGGCGCTGCTTGCCGGCCTCTATCCCGCTTGGAAAATGAGCCGGACGTCACCGGCTCTCGCACTGCGTGAGGAGTAGAAAAGTGAATTTCACCCGCGCGAGCGCGACTGGCTTTCGAGGACTCCTGCTGATGACCGGACTTTTCTTCTCGGCCTGTTCAGGTGATGGCGGTCGGCAAGGGCCTGACGATCAGGCCACGCTTGAACTGGCAGAGGTGATGGGGGGCGGTAGCTCTGAGGGGTTTGCCCGAGCGCTGGAGCCTCGCGCCTTCGATTTCCCGCGCGATCATGGAGTGCATCCCGAATTCCGCACCGAGTGGTGGTACGTAACGGGCAACCTCGCTACGGAAACGGGTCGCCGCTTTGGTACCCAGTTCACGCTGTTCAGAAGTGCGCTGGCTCCGGATACGCCTGATGCCCCCGCCGCCGATAGCCCGTGGTCGACCCGGCAGGTCTACATGGGGCACTTTGCACTCACCGATGTTGAGTCCGAGCGCTTCACCTTCGAAGAGCGCTTCTCTCGTGCGGCCGTCGGCCTGGCCGGCGCGCAGGGTGCACCGTTTCGAATCTGGCTCGACGATTGGGAGCTCGACGGAGAAGCGGGGGACAACACATCGATCTTTCCCCTGGAGATGACGGCCAGGACTGAAGACGGCACGGCGATTGCCCTCACCCTTTGGCCCGAAAAGCCGCTGGTCCTGCAGGGGGACGCCGGACTGAGTCAGAAGGGACCCGAGCCGGGGAACGCTTCGTTCTACTACTCCTTCACGCGACTCCGGGCGGAAGGCCGAGTTGTCGTCCAGAGCGACACACTCAACGTCTCTGGTTCGGCGTGGCTGGACCGTGAGTGGAGCACCAGCGCGCTGTCGCAGGGGCAGGTCGGTTGGGACTGGTTTGCTCTGCAACTCGACGATGGACGGGATCTCATGGTCTATCGCCTGCGCCGGGCCGATGGCAGCACCGACCCGATGAGCGAAGGGGTTCTGGTCGACTCCGATGGC
>JBDNHE010000111.1:0-3736 GCA_041688945.1 Gemmatimonadota bacterium
CGGAATCACTGCCGTTCCGATCAGAGTGAGCACGAGCCCCAGCAGGAGCGGAGCAAGCCACGCCGGGCGCTCGACAAGCTCATCCCCCAGCGCCGACGGGGAGCTGAACAGAAGTCCGAACCGCTTTAAGAAACCCATCGGAGTATCGGGGATGTCAGGCATGCCAGCCGCTTCGGCGTGCGCGCGTGGGGCATCTGCCTGGGTTTCCTCGGACTGCGGATTCTCATCCATCCTGGTGCTCCGGCAAGAGTGGTGTTCAGACGCAACTTACCGGGCGATACGCGCCGGCGCAGCAGGTAATTCACGTGTCGGCAAAAATGGGCCGAGTCCCCATCGCCTTTCGGGGGCGGGCTGTAAGGCCGAATATTGCCCCGCCCCAGATATCCCCAACGGACGGTTCTTTGATGTCGATTCGCATGCGCTGCGCTTTCGTTCTCGCGATGGCTGGCCTGATTGCCCAGCCAATCCTGGCCCAGGACGCCAATCCTGATTCCGCGGACGCTTGGGCCAAGCGCGACCTTCCGCTCCAGCCGGGTCGGACCATCGTAATGGACCTGACCGAGGGGAGCTGGATGTCGCTGGACGTCAGTCCCGATGGTCAGACCATCGTGTTCGACTACATGGGCGACCTGTTCACCATGCCCATCACCGGTGGCACGGCCACCCAGCTGACCTCGGGAATGGCATTTGACGCCCAGCCGCGGTTCTCGCCGGATGGGGCGCGCGTCGCCTTCACCTCGGACCGTTCCGGCGGCCAGAACATCTGGGTGATTTCGGTGGATGGTTCCGACACCACGCAGATCTCGAAGGGGAAGGCCAACCGCGCCGAGTCACCCGAGTGGACTCCAGACGGCGACTACATCATCGCCTCAATGGGGATGGGTAACTTCAGATCCGGCGGTTCACCCACCCTTCGGATGTTCCACGTGGAGGGCGGTGGGGGTGTTGAGCTGATGGAGCAGGGTCGCAAACGCCTGGGGGCGACGGTCTCTCCGGATGGTCGATGGATCTGGTACGCCGAACGGACCGGGACTGGCGACTGGGACTACAACGCCCTTTTGCCGATGTACTCAATCCGCGCCTACGACCGCAACAACGGCAGCAGCTATAGTCGCATCAGTCGCTATGGCGGCGCCTTTCGGCCTACGCTTTCGCCGGACGGCAACCAGCTCGTCTACGGGACTCGACACGACTCGGAAACCGGGCTCGTAATCCGTGATCTGAACAACGGTGACGAGCGCTGGCTGGCCTATCCCATCCAGAGTGACGACAGCGAGTCCCGCGCGACCATGGATGTGCTCCCGGGGATGAGCTTCACTCCGGATGGCCGTTCGGTAGTCGCGTCGTATGGCGGAAAGGTCTGGAGCATCCCGACGGCGGGCGGAGCGGCTTCCGAAATCCCGTTCCGGGTGACCTTCGACCTGGAAGTCGGCCCGCTGGTCGGGTTTGACTATCCGATTGAAGACACGCCGACATTTACCGTTCGACAGATTCGCGATCCCGTGCCATCGCCGGACGGTCAGTTGCTCGCCTTCACTGCGCTGGACCGCCTCTACGTCTCAAACATGGACGGAACCGCGATTCGGCAGCTGGTGACGCTTGATGTGACTCAGCACCAACCCACATGGTCTCCCGATGGCGAATGGATCGCCTTCACCACCTGGAGCGAATCTGCGGGCGTCGGGCATCTCTATCGGGTGCGCGCTTCGGGCGGAGCGCCCCAGCAGCTGACCACCCGCGGCGGCGTGTATGTGCGGCCGGCATGGTCGATGATGGGGGATCGGATCGTCGTGGCGCGCGGCTTTGCCCGTGACTTTGAACAGAACACGGGGCCAGGAGCCGCCGGAGCCGCCAGCGAACTGATCTGGGTACCCGCGGGCGGCGGCCAGGAGAACTTCATCGCCGAGGCAGCGGGGCGTGAGAATCCGCACTTCGTACAGGGCTCAGATCGGATCTGGCTCAGCGGGTCGCCAGATCGACTGGTTTCCATTCGCTGGGACGGCACCGACGAAAAGACGCACGTGCAGATCCGGGGCGAACGATCCACCGGGTCCACAAATGATGCCACTCCTTCGGTGTTGATGATGGCGCCCCGAGGGGACCAGGTCATGGCCATGATCCAGGGTCAGGTCTATACGGCCACCGTTCCGGTGGTTGGTGAGGCCCCGACGATCAACGTCGGCAACCCCTCATCCGCAGCCTTCCCCGCTCGCCGCCTTACCACGCTTGGAGCAGAGTTCCCGGTCTGGGGCGCGGATGGACGGACGGTGCACTGGTCACTGGGCAACGCGCACTTCATCTACAGTCTCGATGCCGCCGACGCCTTTGCGGACTCGGTCGAGGCGGCGGACGCCTCGGCGGATGATTCGGCCGAGGATAGCCCCGCAGAAGATGATTCGGCTGAGGGTGATTCGGACGATGAGGACGAGGGCCCCAAGTACGAGCCCACCGAATTCCGGGTCACGATCGAGGCGCCCCGTGACATCCCGAACGGTGTGGTGCTGCTGTCGAACGCTCGCGTAATCACCATGCGAGGTGACGAAGTGATTCCGGAGGGCGACATCCTCATCCGCAACAACCGGATCGAGGCCGTCGGTGCCGCAGGTACGCTGGCGGTTCCGGAGGGCACCCAAGTCATCAACCTGGCCGGTAAGACGGTCGTGCCTGGCTTCGTCGACACCCATGCTCACATGTGGCCGTCATGGGGCATTCATCGCCGCGACCAGTGGATCTACACGGCCAACCTGGCTTACGGAGTGACCAGTACTCGGGACCCACAGACCGCCACTACTGATGTGCTGACCTATTCCGATCTGGTTCGCACCGGCGCCATGACTGGTCCGCGAGTCTACTCGACCGGACCGGGCGTCTTCTTTCAGGAGAACATCGACTCGCTCGAAGAAGCTCGTGATCTGATGACGCGCTATGCCCGCTACTACGACACCAAGACGCTCAAGATGTACGTCGCGGGAACGCGGCAGCAGCGTCAGTGGATCATTCAGGCGGCCCGCGAACTGGAGATCATGCCCACGACCGAGGGCTCTCTTAATCTGAAGCAGAACATCACCGAGACGCTGGATGGCTATTCCGGACTGGAGCACTCGATTCCGGTCTATCCGCTCTACCAGGACTTCGTGAAGCTCTTCGTCGGCACTCAGCGCACCTACACGCCGACACTGCTGGTCTCCTACGGCGGGCCATGGGCTGAGAACTACTACTACACCCGAATGAACCCGCACGACGATGTGAAACTGCGTCGCTTCATGCCCCACTCCGATGTCGACGGCAAAACTCGGCGGCGTGGCGGACAGACCGGGACGGCTGGCTGGTTCCTTGAGGACGAGCACGTCTTCCAGGACCACGCCGTGTTTGCTCGCGACCTGGTCGAAGCCGGGGGTCGCGTCGGCATTGGATCACACGGTCAGCTACAGGGTCTCGGGTATCACTGGGAGCTCTGGTCTGTGGCCTCGGGAGGGATGCGCCCGATCGACGCGCTCAAGACCGCGACCATCATGGGTGCCCAGGCGATCGGGCTGGATCAGGACGTCGGATCAATCGAAGTCGGGAAGCTGGCCGACCTGGTGATTCTGGATGCCAATCCGCTGGACGACATCATGAACACCAACACGATCTTCCAGGTGATGATGAACGGCCGTCTGTTTGATGGCGGGACCCTCGATGAGGTCTGGCCGCGGCAGCGGAGTCAGCCGGCGTCGTGGTGGTGGGACGACGAGCC
>JBDNHE010000112.1:0-4637 GCA_041688945.1 Gemmatimonadota bacterium
GAGGGGCATCCCTATCGGTGGCAGGTGATCGGTTCGCTGGCCGACCTGGATGCCGCGACCGCCGAGGATGCCCGTGCGTTCCATCGCGCATGGTACGGGCCGAACAATGCGACGCTCGTGATCGCCGGCGACATTGATCTGGCCCAGACCCGCGAGTGGATCGAGAGGTACTTCGGAGAGATTCCTTCGCGTCCGATGCCGAGCCAGCCGACGCCGCCGGAGGTTTCCCTTTCCGAGAATGTCCTGCTCTTTCACGAGGACAACTTCGCCCGCCTGCCCCAGCTGCAGATGGCCTGGCCGACGGTGCCGATCTATCACCCCGACAGCTACGCGCTGGATGTGCTTGCCTCGCTGCTGACCGACGGCAAGTCGACCCCTTTCTACGATGTGATTGTGGAAGAAACAGGTGTGGCTCCAGGGGCCAATGCATCGAATGGCTCGCAGGAACTGGCCGGCCGCTTCACGCTGACGGTCCGCGCCTACAACGGCCGCGATCTGAACGAGGTGAAGGCCGCCATCGATCAAGCCTTTGAGCGTTTCGAAGAGCAGGGGGTGATTCCCGACGAGTTGGAGCGGGTGAAGGCGGGAACCGAGACGCAGTTCTACGGTGGGCTGTCATCGGCCATCGGCAAGGCGTTTCAATTGGCCCAGTACACGATTTTTGCGGACAACCCCGGCTTTGTGGACGAGGACCTGGACCGCACGCTGGGCGTCACCGCCGAGGATGTGATGCGGGTCTACAACCATTACATCGCGGGCCGCCCCTACGTGGCCGCCAGCTTTGTGCCTCGGGGCGAGACCAATCTGGTTCTGGAGGGGTCGGTCCGCGCGGAAGTCGTGGAAGAGCCGATCGTCCAGGGAGCGGAGGCCGAGTTCACCGTGGTCCGTGGCGAGGAGCGGACCGCGAGCGGCTCATTTGATCGGAGTGTCGAGCCCGAATTCGGAGCCCCGCCGTCGTTGCGTGCACCGAACGTCTGGACCGGGAATCTGGAGACGGGCGTGCAGTTCAAGGGCATCACCGATGTCGAGATTCCGCTGGTCCAGTTCGAGCTCACCTTTCGGGGTGGCCAGCTGCTGGAGGCCCCCGAGCGGATGGGCGTCGCTCAACTCCTGGCCCAGTCCATGACTGAAGGCACGGCCAACCGGACTCCCGAAGCGCTGGAGCAGGCGATTGATATGCTCGGGGCGTCGATCCGGGTTTCGGCTGGCCAAGAGAGCTTTTCGGTCTCGGGCTCAACCCTGGCCCGGAACTTTGACGCAACCATGGCGCTCATGCAGGAGATGGTGCTGGAACCGCGCTTTGACGTTGATGCCTTCGATCTGGCCAAGCAGCGCACGGCCGCCAGGCTCCGTCAGAGGGCGGCGAGCCCGGGTTCTGTCGCCGGCGATGTGTACAGCGGTCTGCTCTACGGTGATCACATTCTGGGACGAAACCCGCTGGGAACTCCGGAGTCCGTCGCCTCCATCACACTGGACGATCTCCGCGACTTCCATGCCAGGACGCTGATCCCGGAGTTGGCGTCGTTCCATGTGGTGGGAGATCTGAGCCAGGCAGCCGTGATCCCGGCGATCGCACGGCTTGCCGAAGAGTGGCAGACGGGGCGAGCGACCCCCGAATTCCCGACACCGCCCGTGTGGAATCCGGCAAACGCCGGCGTGTACTTCGTGGATGTGCCGGGCGCCGTGCAGTCGGTGCTGCGGGTGGGCTATCTGGCGCTTCCCGAAACCGATCCGGACTTCTGGCCGGCAACGGTCATGAACTTCCGCCTGGGTGGAGGTGGCTTTGCCTCCGACCTGACCCAGCAACTCAGGGAAGGGAAGGGCTACACCTACGGCATCGGCTCCGGGTTCTCCGGGTCGACACTGCCCGGCCCGTTCACGATTTCGTCGAACGTGCGCGCCAACGTGACTTTCGAGTCCCTGGATCTGATCAAGTCGATCATGGAGAGTCACGGGCCGGAGTTTGATCAGTCTGATCTTGATGCCACCCAGAGCTTCCTGCTCAGGACCAACGCCCGCGCCTTCGAAACCCTCGGGGCCAAGCTCGGGCTTTTGGGAGACATGACCGACTACGGCTTCCAGGCCGACTACCTGCTGGGGCGTGAGCAGATCGTGCGAGACATGACGGTCGAGCGGATTGATGAACTGGCCGGCGAATACCTTGATCCGGCAGGGATGGTGTGGCTGGTGATCGGAGACGCTCGTACTCAGCTGCTGCGGCTCAGGGCGCTGGGGCTTGGCGAGCCGACGCTACTGGACCGCGACGGGAATCCGGTCCGTTAGTCAGAATCGATGGAGGACGCCCGGACTGGTTTCTAAAGGCCAGTCCGGGCGGCCCCGTCCATGCTAAACGGAATGAGGGGTGATGGCTGACTCAGCTGCACAGATCTCACGACTCGATCGCATCGAGCTCCGGCGTGAGGAGTTTCTGGCGCGCGTGGCGGAGCTACCGGAAGGTGCGCGGAAGATCCGACCGGCGGCCTCTGCCTGGTCGCCCATCGAAGTGATTGAGCACTTCGTACGGGCCGAGCGAGACGTCATGCGTGGCCTGTTCGAGCCCGAGTACCTGAAGGCTCGAGTCCAGGGCCCACGGAACAAGGTTCTCCGTCTGGTTGTGAAGGCGGTGCTGCGGTTCGGAATCCGCGTGAAGGTGCCGGTGCCGGCCATGCTGCCGGAAGGCGGGAGTTCGCTTGATGAGTTGGCTGAACGGTGGCGCCACAATCACGGACGGGTGCGCGAGTTTCTCGAAAGCGCCGGGCCCGCGGACTTGGCGACGCCCTACTTTCGACATCCGGTCTCAGGGCCGCTCACTCTCCCGCAGTCACTGGATCTGATCGAGGTCCACATGGGGCACCACGATCGTCAGTTGCGCGATGCGGTGGCGTATGCGGCGAAGCAGTAGCGGCCTTCCCACGGCGATCCGCATTGAATCTGGCCCCACGGCGCTCGCTACGCGGCTCGCCCCACTTCTTAAACAGCCTTCTAGACTCGAGTGAGCCAGTATCTCGGCATCCGGCGGTGATGGGGAAACGCGACGATGTAAATGTCCCCGTCAATATCGGGCAGGTAGACCATATCATGGGAGAACGGGTTCAGCTGGATCCGTCTCGTTTCGGCGGCCACCGGAGATCCACTCAAGGGGAGGTCCCGTGCTCTCTGGACAGCCTCCATGGCGTGGTATACAAACCGCCTTGCTAGAGCCTTGCCCGCATTGGTGTGGAGGTGCTCAATGATCTGATCGAACTCTTCGCGGGCCTCTGGGTGAATCGGCGGCCAGTTCACCGCAATCGGCTCAGTGCATCCTTGAACATCTCGGCGCTCGAGACTGGTGACACCTCACCGCTCCTGATTTCGTGAACGCGGCGCTCAATTTCCTTTACCCACTCGGTCTCGAACCCGAGATCCTGGGCGACACTTACCAGGAGCTTCTCACCGAGGCGCTCGCGCTCTTCGGGGGACAACCTCATGGCCTCAGCCTCGATCTGTTCGATAGACATTCTGTCTGCTCCGGATTCTTGAGTCTTGGATTAAGAGTATGTCCTCACCGCGGCAGTGGTAAAGTGAACCGAACCGCGCCGGGTTGGCCGGAGGCGTTCATCGTTTGATAGGGATGGACTCAAGCGGGGCCTGAACCAGGATGGGGCACGCGACCCCGGGTGGGAGTCGACTCGACGCCCGGACTTGGTTTGAAAGGCAGGTCCGGGCGGCTCGGCGGCTCACTAGGCCCAATTATTGGTGGTGGATAATGGTACCATTGTGCACCCCCAGGGTAAGGCTGCATAGTATTGGATACCCACATCGGACAAGGACATGCAAAAACTCGACTCTCCAAACGCTCTAATTCGGCGACCAAGCAATGCCGCGGATCCACTTCGGAAGCCTGGGTGGCAGGTCCACACATCTGTTGCCGATCGAGTTCGCGAAGCGGTTTCGGAGGGCGCGGCCCACAGCCAGAATGCCTTGGTAGAGGCGGCCATCATTCAATACCTGTCGGAACTGCGACGCCAGGCCCTTTTCGACTCATACGCCGAAGCGGCCGCCGACCCCGAGTTTGTTGCCGACATGGCCGCGGTCTCAAGGGATTTTGACCCTACCGTGTCGGACGGGCTTTCCTGAAGTGGCCTACACTGGGTTGGTGCAAAGGTGGGATATCTTCTGGGTTGACCTGGATTTCCCCGTGGGAAGCGAACAAGGGGGGAACCGGCGACCCGCTTTGATCATTTCAAACGACAGTGCAAACGCGAACCTGCCTGTGGTCACGCAGCTCCCACTCACAAAGCTTGAGGGGAAGAAGCGCCGAGCATATCCATTCGAAGTGATACTCCCGCAGGGCGTTATCTCAGATCGTGTAACATCGATCATCATGCCCCAACAGATCCGGACCATCGACAAAGCTCGCCTGCTGGAAAGAGCGGGGAGCCTTCAGGATGCCGCCCTCCGAGTGCAGGTCGAAAACCGCCTCCTTGAGTATCTCGGGATCGCGTTCGAGCTATAGGGCTGTTGAAGAAGTGGGGCGAGCCTGAGACCGCCGGCGCGTGATGGCCGGAGTGGCCTCGAGCTCGTCTCCTCGTTGAAACTCAATATTCATCGCCATCCTACTCGTTGCGTTACCTCAATCCTACCAAGCATACTAGCAA
>JBDNHE010000113.1:0-7663 GCA_041688945.1 Gemmatimonadota bacterium
CTTCGCGTAGCCGGCGGGTTGAGTAGAGCGACCCGCGTCGTGACAGAATCCCGATTTTCATTTGCTCTTCCCTGCCTTTGCCTTCGAGTTGGAGACTCTCCCTCCCAGGTAGGATCGCCCCGGATCAATCACAGATCGTCCGCGCAGCGCTTCACGTCCCAGCAGTAGCCGGAACCCCATCGCATCTCGCCGCGTGAGACTCAGTTCGATCTCGCGGGTCTCGTCGAACCATTCGAGAGTGGTCAGTACCACCGGGCGAAGCGTCACGTTGCCGGACGAACTCTTGACCCGCCTTTCGTCGATCACGCGAGCTTCGGAAATCACCTCAAGCCGCGTGTTCTTCTGCATCGGATGGACCCGAAACCGGATCCAGGATTCCCCGCCCTTCTTGAATCGCTCCATCCCATAGGCATGGAGTGCCGAGGATCGCGCGCCGGTATCGACCTTCGCCTTGATCGTGGCGATGCCCAGATCAGGCAATGCCACCCACTCACGCCAACCGACTGTGATTTGGTTCTTTTTCGGAGCCATAACGGTGGGAAAAGTGGGGCACCTGAGGGTCGTTTCACAAGCTGGAAGGATCGCGGTTCGGTCCCCAGAGCAACAGGTGCCCTCCCCCTTCCCAGCGTTGAGTCTACCCCCGAACCCCGCCTCCATTTACCTTAGTTGAGAATCGATATCAATCTCACGTAGCCACTTCCGTGAAGAAAAAGAGCAAGACCGCCATGCAGGTAGACCCCACATCTCAACCGGCACCGTTCGGCTCGGAATCCCTTGAGGATATCTGGCTGGGCGACGTAAATCTGGACGAAGAAGTCGAAATCGTCCGGATTGATCTGCCGGTTCATCAGGCCGAGGCCCTGATGGAGCGTGGTCTTCTACCCGGTTGTCGCGTCTGCCCGATTCGCCGCTCTCCCTCCGGCGACCCGATCGTCATGGTCGACGGAGTCATGCTCGCGTTGCGGCGCGAAATCGCTGGGTGTCTATGCGTGAAGTACGCAGCACGCTCAGAGTCATAGTCTTCGGCCGGACCCCCCGGTGACTCCCGCTACCGCCCACCCGCCGCGCGTCGCGCCTTCCTCGGGCAGCACCAGCAAGTTGCCGATGGTCGCTCTGGTCGGCCCTCCGAATGCGGGTAAGTCGACGCTCTTCAACCGGTTGACCGGGCTGCGGCAGAAGATCGCCAACTTCCCCGGGGTTACGGTCGAGAAGAAGCTGGGGCTCGTCACCCTGCCCAACGGCAAGACGATCGATCTGGTCGACCTGCCGGGGGTGAACGGATTTTCGGCTCGCACGCTCGATGAGCGTGTGACTCGCGACGTTCTCGAGGGCCGAGTCGATGGCATGCGCGCACCCGACGCCCTCATCCTGATCGTCGACTCGACCCGGCTGGAGCCCCAGCTCATGCTGGTCGAGCCCACGTTGGAGATTGGAGTCCCGACGCTTCTGGTCCTCAACATGTCCGACGAACTCGCCGACCGCGGTGGCTCGGTGGACGCCGCCGCGCTTGGAGAGCAGCTCGGCGTTGAGGTCGTGGTCGGGAACGCCCGGACCGGCGTTGGCATTGAGCGGATCCATGAGTTCCTGGAGCACGTGGCCGCCCGAGGCCTGCTCCCGGAACGCCCCTGCCCCGCCATTTCGAACGTCTCCCGGGGACAGCAGCTCCCTGTAGTTGACGCCTTCGCCGCTCGTCGGCAGCACATCCGAGAAGTCGGGCGCACGGCACAGTTCCAGGCTCCGGGGCCATCGAGGTCGACCCAGAAGCTGGACTCGATCTTCCTGCACCGGATCGGCGGCCCGCTGATCTTTGTCGGCGTGGTACTGCTCGTCTTCCAGGCCATGTTCACCTGGGCGACCCCCTTGATGGATGGCGTGGAGTGGTTCATCTCCGTGTCTGGTGAATGGGTGGCCGGAGCCCTGCCTGATATCTGGCTTCGCTCGCTCCTGATCGACGGGGTGTGGGCGGGTGTCGGATCGGTGATGGTGTTTCTGCCCCAGATCCTCATCCTCTTCTTCTTTCTCGGCATTCTGGAAGATTCCGGCTACATGGCGCGGGCTGCGGTCATTGCCGATCGGATGATGCACCGGGTTGGACTCCAGGGACGGTCGTTCTTGCCACTGCTGTCCGCCTACGCCTGCGCCATCCCGGCGATCCTGGCCGCGAGGACTGTGGAGGACGAACGGGACCGGATGACGACGATGTTCATCGCGCCCTTCATGACCTGCTCAGCTCGACTTCCGGTCTACGCGCTGCTGATCGCCGCCTTCATTCCCGACAAGCAACTTCTCGGCCCCTTCATGGGCTACCGTTCCGCCATGCTGCTGGGGCTCTACGGGCTGGGACTCCTCGCGGCGATTGGGACAGCCTTCGTGCTGAAGCGGACCCTGCTCAAGGGCGAGCCATCGGACTTCATGATGGAGCTCCCGCCGTACCGCGTGCCCACGGCGCGATCGATCGGCCTTCGGCTCCTTGACCGCACCAAGGTGTTCCTGAAGCGGGCCGGCCGGATCATCCTGCTTGTGACCGTTGTGTTGTGGGGCCTGGCCCAGTTCCCCGGCGGCCCCAGCAATCCGCCTGCCATCGAGGACAGTGCCCTTGGCCGCATCGGTCAGGTGATTGAGCCGGCGATCGCGCCACTCGGGTTCGACTGGCAGATCGGCATCGGGCTCGTTTCATCGCTCGCCGCGCGCGAAGTGATCGTCGGCACACTGGGGACGATCTACGGAATCTCGGAAGCCGATGAGGGCTCGCTGGAGTTGCAGGAGGCTCTGCAGAGCCAGCTCGATCTCGGTGCCGCGGTGGGGCTGCTGGTCTTCTTCGTCTTTGCGCTTCAGTGCATGTCGACTGTGGCGGTGATGAAGCGGGAGACAGGGGGGTGGAAATGGCCGGCACTGCAGTTCAGCTACATGTTCGCGTTGGGTTATGTAGGCGCATTCCTCGCGAACTATTTCTTGTAGGGGCGCTGAAATCGGCGCAGCCGTTCGTTGGGCTGCGGGGCGATTGAGACTGGCGCCCTATTCGCTCGCGGGTCCGGTCGAACTCTCGGGGCACTTTCGGTGAATCACGCCGCCGCTACCGGAGTCGAAGGCCATATTCTCGCGCGGCACTGGTTGGCCACATTTCGAACATTTCTGGCCGGCATCCACCGAGCGCTTCGACGGGTTGTCCTCGCCGGTACCGAATAACTTTCCAAAGAAACCCATCGTCCCCCCTCTCAAGTGTAGGACTGATCGTAGAGGGAGGGGGCGGGAACTCAAAGCGTTGCGGGCTTGGGATGGCGGAGGGAGCTCCTTTTGGACCCGCCGCCCCGCCTCCACCATAAGGTACTCGCCATCTGGGGCGTGCCAATGCCTGGATGACCCCGTTGTGCCGATGGATAGGATTCCCTACCGGTCGAAGTCCCCCGCTCGGCGACTACCTGTGCCGCTGATGCCGGCCCGGGCTCGGCATCAGCCGTCCCGAACCAACACCCGCATCATCGTGATCACGGAACTGGGACACATCTGAGCAAACTGCACCGACGCCTGCATATGTACCCCTGCAGTGTCCCTTGGAACAGGATGGTATCCGAGCCCTCCGAAATACTCGGCAGCATCCATAGTCAGCAGGAAGAGGCGTTGAAGCCCTTCCGCAGCCGCGGTCGTTTCAACCGCCCCAACCAGCGCCCGCCCGATCCCCTGTCCTCGTGCGTCCGGCAGCGTCGCGACCGATCGCAGCAGGCCCTCGGGCCTGTAGGACTCCCGGCAGGCGATTTCCTTGATCTCCCCGCCCTCAAGCTCGGCAATGTGGAAGCCGAGCAGGTCGGCGCGGAGTCCCTGAATCCCCAGTCCTGACGCCTCCATGAGTTCGATGACGGCGGGCCGGTCGGCAGACGTGGCTTTTCGGACCCAAAACGGGCGGTCATGGACTCTCGATGGCACGGGTGCTTGCCGAGTGGTCTCCGACGGCCGGTTTCAACCGGCTTCGACGACACGCGGCCTGGCGTCCTCTTTGATCTTCCTTCAACGCCCTGAACCAAACGTCACGCGGACGCCGAACTGAGCCTGCCACTGCGAGTCCGGAGTCTGCACCGACCACGGATCGGGCACGATGAGCCTTCCGCCATCGCCTTGACCACTGAGCACGGTTCCGCCCCATCGCGACTGCAGGGTCCCAACACCAGAAAGCGTCTGGCGACGACTCACAGGCTCGATGATCGGAACCACCGATCGGATCGATTCGACGCGCCCCCAATCTCCATTGATGAGATTGAGCACGTTGATGAGGTCCGCCTCAAGGCGGATCTCGGAGCCGCCCATGTGAACCGCCTGCGAGACCCGCATGTCCAGGCGATTCTGCCAGGGCGAGCGACAGGCGTTTCGGCCGATGATCTTGCCACGGTTCCGGTTCAGGCACTCGTCAGAATCAAGAGCCGCCGCAATCAACCCCACCGAAGCCGGTCCGGTGGTGGGGATCTCGCCCGCCTGATTCGGAACGTAGATCAGATCGTTGAATCGGTCGAACGAGCCTCCAACGCCGGGATACCCGTCGCCGTTGATGTCGCCGCGGTACACGTAGGAGAAGGGCGCTCCCGACTGCCCGATGTAGAGCAGCGAAATTTGCGTGTCCTCCAGTCCGGCAAAGGGTGCCCCGTAGATGGAGGCGACGATCTTGTGAGGCCGATCGAAATTGGACACCTCGAGTTGCGGACTGTTTGGATCGAATTCGGTCGCATTGAGCCCGAAGTTCGAAAACATGTCCGTGGCCACCAGACTCATCCGATCGAACGATTTGGCCAGGGAATAGCCCAGCTGCATGGCGTAGCGATCGGTCAGATTGCCCTTGAGCTCGACGGTCAGGGAGGCGCCCCAGTCTTCGCTCTCGTTCCTGGCCAGCAACACCTGCTCGTAACCGGCCAATTCGCGGTTGGGCCGCAGTCCCGTCGCGACCGGTGCTCCGAAGTAGCGGCGGTCGTTCCCGCCGTAGCCTGTGACATCCCCAATGTTTCCTGACGGCCCGCGAAGGTTGAGCTCTTCCAGAACGATCTGGTTGAGCGCCTTGTTGAACAGCACGCCGGTCGAAAGGGTCAGGCGATCGGTGATCTCGTGATCGACCACTGCCGAGAATTTCAGATCCTGCGGGTATTTGAAATCCTCCGCGAAGACCACGACGGACCTGAACGTCTGGAAG
Organism: Gemmatimonadota bacterium; assembly: GCA_041688945.1. Lineage (GTDB taxonomy): Bacteria > Gemmatimonadota > Gemmatimonadetes > Longimicrobiales > Gaopeijiaceae > Gaopeijia. The sequence continues at coordinate 5,171 of JBDNHE010000113.1, forward strand.
GGCGCCGCCCGACACGCAGTCGGCGCATTGAGCGGGTCGAACCCGGGCACGGCGCTGCCCGGTGACGGATCGTCAGTGATCCGACCGTTGCAGACCTGCGTGAAGGAGCGAAGTCCATCGTTGTGGAAGGCGTTCGAAAGCCAGACGAAAGGAACCTGCCCCACGAAAATACCAGCCCCGCCTCGCACCTGGGTCCGTCGATCCCCCTCGCTCTGCCAGTTGAATCCCCAGCGGGGCGAAAAGAGGATCTGGCCCGAAGGCATGTTGGAGGTGTTCAGGTCGAACTCGTCCAGGATGTCGGGATTCTCGCCCGGCCTGTCGAGCACAAACGGCACATCGGCCCGAAGGCCGAAGCGCATGGTCAGGCCTTTGCCGGCGTCCATCTGATTTTGAATGAAGGCCCCAAGCTCGGTAACGCGGAAGTCGACGGTCGGATCCACGCCGGGAGCGAAAACGGAGCGCTGGTAGCGTTGAGGCGCACCAAGGTTCATGTCCGTCAGGGAAGCGAAGAAGTAGTCGCCAGTCGAGCCTGGAAGGAAGCGGTTGGCGATGTCGTAGTAGGCGCCCGAGACCCCCAGAACCAGATTGTTGTCGCCATTGACCAGGGTCAGAGAATTGGTCATCCGCAGCACCGTTTGCTCCAGATCGTTTTCCTGGGCAAAGAACTCGGTTCCCACGCGAAGGGGCCGAGCCACCGAGGACCCGTCGAGGCTGCTGATCGACTCGATTTCAACCGAAGGAAACGCGGACCGAGGGTTCGTATGGTCGCTCGTCCGCTGAACCTGAATGGTCAGTTCGTTGGCGCTGCCACCGCCGAAGTCAGAAAAGAGCTGTAGCGAGGTGGTGTTGTTGACTGACTTGCGCCGCGACGTGTACGAGGAAAACTCATACGCATCGAAAATGGCCCGGTTCGGCGAGTCATCCGAGGAGGCCTTGGCGAAGATGTTCCGGATGGTGAGCCGGTGGGTGTTGTTGATGCTCCAGTCGACACGCGCAAACACGTTCCCCAGGTCGGTGGACAAGGGGGACGGCCCGGCGTCTCCGACATCCAGACCGAATCCCGAAAAGTAGTCCGTCACATTCTGGACGGTTGACTCTGACACGCGGGTGAGGCCGACCGGATCCCGGAACACGTTGAACCCGGAAGGCGGCTGATTGCGGCTCTCCCATTCTCCGGCGATAAAGAAGTGGGCCTTGTTGCGAACCAGCGGCCCGCCCAGGGACAGCCCGAGAAGACTCCGATCTACGCCGGAGGCCTCTACCGATGTGGTGGGCAGCTTCAGATCGCCGATCAGGGCTTCAGTCCGCCCGACCGCGAATCCCCTGGCCCGCCATTCATTTGTCCCGGTCCTCGTGACAGCGTTCATGACGCCACCCGTGAATCCTGAGAGTCGGACGTCGAAGGGTGCAACCAGCACCTCATACTGCGAAACCGCGTCGAGCGGGATCAGCTTGCCGCCCGCCTGCCCGCCGGGAACTCCGCCCGCCGTGAGCCCGAACATGTCCTTGTTGAGCACCCCGTCGATCAGGATGGAGTTGTATCGATCATTCTGCCCCGCGATCGAGAATCCGCCGTTCGCCGTGGTCTTCACCAGAGGCGAAAGGATCGCCAGTTCCATGATGTTGCGTGACAGAATCGGAATGCTTTCCACGATCCGCTCGCTCAACCGGGTGGCAGGCCCGACCTGGCTCGGGTTGAAAATATCCGTCCGATCCACCGCCACCTCGATCCCCTGCACCTCGACCGCTTCATCCTGAAGAATCAGGTCCACCGTAAGAGTCTCACCGACCTGCAGGATGATGTCCTCGCGCACCATCTCACGATATCCGAGGGTCTGGCCGATCAGCGTGTAAGGGCCCCCAGGCTGGACCTGAAGCACCAGATACCGGCCTGCCGAATTGGTATAGACGGAGCGCTGAGTCCCCGTCTCGACGTTGAGAAGCGTGATGGTGGCGTTAAGCAGTGGCGCGCCATTCGAGCCGCGGACCGTCCCACGAACAGCGGAGGACGTCCGAGACTGGGCGGCCAAGCCTGAACCCAGAAAGGCCATGGCCACGAACAGAAAGGTGATGGATCGACGCGCTGACGAGGCAGATTTCATCGGGTGCCCGGGAACGGAAAAGGAAACACGGAGGTGTCCGTGATACGTGGTGATCGACCTATGTCTTACGACTCGGACGTGACAATAAGCGTTGGACGATCAGATCGTTCGTAGCCGAGGTCACCGGCAGGTCCATCCCCTCTACCTTTAGTCAGTGCCACTGACTGCCTGTCCAGCAGTGGACCGCTGTCGAGAGTCGCCGCAACCAGGGCACTCACCGTCGCTCTCACCCCACCGGTCGCTGTGTCAAGCGCCGCATGAGAATGGCTGCCCGCTTGGTCTGCAACGCTAGTGTGGGCAGGTCGATCCACTCGTCCACGGTGTGGTCGTCTCCACCGCCCGGCCCCATGCCATCAATCGCGATGTCGACCAGGCCGGCGGTGAAGGACAC